>JAFGHH010000064.1 GCA_016930215.1 Deltaproteobacteria bacterium | reverse complement strand
GGGCTCCGCGAGCACCAGCGCCTCGCGCAAGACCTCGTCCATGTGCTCGACCAGCACCAGCCGCAAGGCCTGGAGCACGCGGCGCGGCACGTCCTTGAGGTCCTTGCGGCTCTCCTTGGGCATGATCACGGTGGTGATGTTGCCGCGGTGGGCCGCCAGCAGCTTCTCGCGCAGGCCGCCGATGGCGAGGATCCGGCCGCGCAGCGTGATCTCGCCGGTCATCGCCACGTCGCAGCGCACCGGGATGCGGGTCAACGCCGAGACCAGCCCCGTCGCGATCGTGATCCCCGCGCTCGGGCCGTCCTTCGGTACCGCGCCCTCGGGGAAGTGCACGTGGACGTCGAGGTTCTTGTAGAAGTCCTCGGCCAGGCCGAGGTGCTTGGCGCGGGAGCGGACGTAGGACAGGGCGGCCTGGCCGGACTCCTGCATCACGTCGCCGAGCTTGCCGGTGAGGACGAGCTTGCCCGAGCCCGGGGCGGTGGCGACCTCGGCGCTGAGCAGGTCGCCGCCGGTGGAGGTCACCGCCAGGCCGTTGACCAGCCCCACCTCGCTCCGCCGCTCGGCCTTCCCCACCTTGTACTTCGGGATGCCGAGCAGCTTGGGCAGGTGCTTGGCCGCCACGCGGATCACCGCGTCGGGGTCCGAGGGCAGGATGTCGCGCGCGCCGGGCTCCCGGTTGCGCCGCCGCACCACGTCGATCGCGATCTTGCGGCAGACCGAGGCGATCTCCCGCTCGAGCTGCCGGACGCCGGCCTCCTTGGTGTAGTGGTTGATGATCGCGCGGATCGAGCTCTCCGAGAACTCCATCTTCTCGTCGACCAGCCCGCAGGCCTCGCGCTGCCGCGGGACCAGGTACTGGACCGCGATGTTGAGCTTCTCGAACTCGGTGTAGGACGGGATCTCGATGATCTCCAGCCGGTCCTGCAGCGGGACCGGGATGCCGGACAGCGTGTTCGCCGTCGTGATGAACATCACGCTCGAGAGGTCGTAGTCCAGGTCGAGGTAGTGGTCGTTGAACATGAAGTTCTGCTCGGGGTCGAGCACCTCGAGCAGGGCGCTGGCGGGGTCGCCGCGCCAGTCGACGGTCATCTTGTCGACCTCGTCGAGCAGGAACACGGGGTTGACGACGCCGACCTTCTTCATGTTGTGGACGATCTTGCCGGGCAGGGCGCCGATGTACGTGCGCCGGTGGCCCCGGATCTCTGCCTCGTCCCGCACCCCCCCCAGGCTCATTCGCACGAACTTGCGGCCCGTCGCCCGCGCGATCGATTTGGAGACCGAGGTCTTGCCGACGCCGGGCGGCCCGACGAAGCAGAGGATCGGCCCCTTGAGCTTGCCGACCAGCGTGTTGACCGCCAGGAACTCGAGGATCCGCTCCTTGACCTTCTTCAGGCCGTAGTGGTCCTCCTCGAGGATCGCCTGGGCCTTGCCGATGTCGCGGTTCTCCTCGGCCCGCTCGCCCCACGGGATCGAGAGCACCCAATCGATGTAGTTGCGGACGACCGTCGCCTCGGCGCTCATCGGGCTCATCAGCTTGAGCTTGCGCAGCTCCTTCTCGACCCGCTCGCGCGCCTCGTCGGAGAGCTGCTTGTCCTTGATCTTCTGCTCGAGCTCCGCGATCTCGGCCTTGAACTCGTCCTGCTCCCCCAGCTCCTTCTGGATCGCCTGCTTCTGCTGGTTGAGGTAGTACTCCCGCTGGTCCTTCTCCATCTGCTTCTTGACGCGGGAGCGGATGCGGCGCTGGACCTGCAGGATGTCGATCTCCGCCTGCATCAGCTCGAAGACGCGCTCGAGCCGCTGGCGGGGGTCGAAGGTCTCCAGGACGGCCTGGCGGTCGGTGAGCTTGACCGAGGAGAGATGGACCACGATCGTGTCCGCCAGCTGGCTGGGGTCCTCGATCGTCTGGACGCTCATGATCAGGTCGGGCGGGATGCGGCGGTTGACCCGCACGTACTGCTCGAAGGTCGTGCGGACCGTGCGCATCACCGCCTCGGTCTCGGTGTCCCGCGGCGGGGCGTCGGGCAGCTCCTCGGCCTCGACCAGGAAGAACTTCTCCGAGGAGAGGTAGCGGCGGACGGCGGCGCGCGTCTTGCCTTCCACCAGGACCTTGACCGTCTCGTCGGGCAGCCGCAGGAGCTGGATGATCGTCGCGACCGTGCCGATGCCGTAGATGTCGCCCGGGGAGGGCTCGTTGGTCTTGGCCTTCTTCTGCGCCACGAACAGGATCTGCTTGTCGCCGGCCAGCGCGGATTGCAGGGCGGAGACGCTCTTGTCCCGACCGACGAACAGCGGCGCCACCTGGTGCGGGAAGATCACGATGTCCCGCAGCGGCAGCAGCGGAATCTGGCGGATGCGCCCGCCGGCCTTGCTCTCCGGACCTGCCATCGGTTTCCTCAGCCGGCCCGGGCGGGCTCGGCGCTCTTCTTGTCGTAGACCACCATCGGCCGCTTGCCGGTGCGGATCACGTCCTCATCGACCAGCACCTCGCGGGCGCCTTCCAGCGAGGGCACGTCGTACATCACGTCCAGCATCGCCATCTCGAACACCGCGCGCAGGCCACGAGCCCCCGTCTGCCGCCGCACCGCCTCGTCCGCCACCGCCTCGAGCGCCGCCGGCGTGAAGCGGACCTGCACGCCGTCCATCTCCAGCAGCCGCTGGTACTGCTTGACCAGGCAGTTCTTCGGTTGGGTCAGGACGTCGATCAGCGCCCCACGGTCCAGCTCGTGCAACGAGGCGATCACCGGCAGACGGCCGACGAACTCCGGGATCATGCCGAACTTGAGCAGGTCCTGCGGCTGGCACTCCTTGAGCACCGCGCCGACCTTCTTCTCGCGCCGGGACTCGACCCGCGCGCCGAAACCCATCGATTTCGTCCCGATCCGCGCCTCGATGATGCTCTCCAGGCCGACGAACGCCCCGCCGCAGATGAACAGGATGTTCGTCGTGTCGACCTGGATGAAATCCTGCTGCGGGTGCTTGCGTCCCCCCTTGGGCGGACAGTTGGCCACCGTCCCCTCGAGGATCTTCAGCAGCGCCTGCTGTACCCCCTCGCCCGAGACGTCGCGCGTGATCGAGGGGTTCTCGC
>JAFGHH010000455.1 GCA_016930215.1 Deltaproteobacteria bacterium | reverse complement strand
GGGGTGCCGGAGATTGCCGAGGTCGGGGTGCTGCGGTTTCGGGACGACGCTCGCTACTGCGTGGAGACGGTGGACGGGCTGACGCCGCCGTTGGAGCGGCACCAGAAGTGGATCATCAACGTGTCGACCCAGTTCGGGTGCCCGGTCGGCTGTCCGTTCTGCGATGCGGCGCTGGCGTACCACGGCAACCTGACGATGGAAGAGCTGCACGCGCAGGTGCGCTGGGCGCTCGGCCGTCACCCGGGCGTCGCGCACGCCTGTGCGAAGCTCAAGGTCCACTTCGCGCGGATGGGCGAGCCGTCGCTCAACGACGCGGTGCTCGAGGCGATGGACGGCCTGCCCGGCGTCGTGGATTCGCCCGGCCTGTGGGCCTGCGTTGCGACGACCGCGCCTCGGGGGCGCGACGCATGGTTCGCGCGGCTGGCGGAGCTGAAGGAGCGACGCTACCGCGGGCGCTTCCAACTGCAGTTCTCGGTGCAGTCCACCGATGCGCGGGACCGGGCGCGGTTGACGCCGATCCCGCACTGGTCGCTGGCGGAGTTGGCCGACTACGGCTCCGGGTTCTGGCGGCCGGGCGACCGCAAGGTGATCCTGAACTTCGCCCTGGCGCGGGACATCGCCTTCGACGCGGAGGCTCTGGTGGACACGTTCGACCCGGAGCGGTTCGCGGTGAAGATCACTCCGGTCAATCCCACGGCGCGGGGCCGCGAAGCCGGGTTTGCCACGGTCCTGCGGTCGGAGCGCGAGGCGGCCGTCGAGCGCGCGCGCCAGGCGTTGCTCGCCCGGGGCTTCGACGTGATCCTGAGCATCGGCGAGGAGGAGGAGGACCTGATCGGCAGCAACTGCGGCCAGGCGGTCCGCGTGGCCCGGCCGGCGCCGCCGTCGCACCCCCTCCCGGCGACGGCTTCCCCGGAGCCGGCGTGAGCCGGCGGCCGACGGGAACTCGGGCGGCGGTCTTGCCGCTTCCACCCTTGCCGGCCACTGCAATCACGAACGTCATCGTGCACCTCCAGGAACGCGCGATCCGCCCGGCCGAAGGGCGAGGACTTCCGACCCGTATGGCGGGCGGCCCAGGCAGATTGGCACGAACCGCGGGCACCGCCCGCAGCGCTTCGTCTACCGGGAGATGCGGAGCTTCGCGGCCTTGAGCGTGTTCCTCATGAGCATCGTGATGGTCATGGGGCCCACGCCGCCGGGAACGGGTGTGATGGCCGCGGCCTTCTCCTTGACGGGCTCGAAGTCCACGTCGCCACAGAGCTTGGCCTTTCCCTTGTCCGTCATGCCGATGCGGTTGACGCCGACGTCGATCACGTAGGCGCCTTCCTTGACCATGTCGGCCGTCACGGCCTTCGGGGCGCCCGCCGCGACGATGAGGATGTCGGCCCGTCGCGTGTGCATGGCCGTGTCGCGCGTCTTCGTGTGGCAGACGGTCACCGTCGCGTTCGCGCCCTTCGCCTTCTGGAGCAGCATGTTCGCAATCGGTTTGCCGACGATATTGGAGCGGCCGACAACGACCACCTCGGCCCCTTCGAGCGCGGCGCCCGAACGGACGAGGAGTTCCTGGATACCGGCGGGGGTGCACGGGAGGAAGTCGGCGTTGCCGATCATCAGCTTCCCGAGGTTCACCGGATGGAAGGCGTCCACGTCCTTGTCGGGGCGGATCGCGTACAGGACCTTCCCCTCGTTGATGTGCTTCGGCAAGGGGAGTTGGACCAGGATGCCGTGGATCCTCGGATCCTCGTTGTACTTCGCCACCAGGGCGAGAAGCTGTTCCTCCGTGCTGCCGACCGGGATCGTCTCCTGGATCGAGTGGAATCCCAGTTCCTTGGAGGTCTTGCCCTTGGCGGTGACATAGCTCACGGAGGCCGGGTTCTCGCCCACCAGGATGGTGACGAGGCCCGGGACGATCCCGTGCTTCTCCTTCAATTCCGCCGTCTCCGCGGTGATCTCCTTGCGGATCTCGTCGGCGATCAGCTTCCCATCGATGATCTTCGCCGTCATCTGTCGTCCTCCGTTGCGGATGAGCGCTCGGCCGTCGCGGCGGGCCGGGCCCGCGAGTCCCAAGCCCGCAGGCGACCGCCGAGCGTCGTCCCGGCTAGAAGAGCCCCCGGACCTTCCCGGTCTCGACGTCCACGTCCACGTTCATGTAGGCCGGCGTCGCCGCCGTGCCGGGCATCAGGCTGATGGTGCCCGCCACCGGGACGACGAAGCCCGCCCCTGCATAGAGCAGGATGTCCCGGACGGGAAGCAACCAGCCCTTGGGGACGCCCTTGATGTTCGGATCGTGGCTGAGCGACAGGTGGGTCTTGACCATGCAGGTGCCCAGCTTGCTCAGGGCCGAATCCGCCTCGATGCTCTTGGCCTTCTCGAGCGCCTCGGGGGTGTAGGTCACGCCGTCGGCCCCGTAGACCTCCTTTGCAATCCGATCGATCCGCTGCCGCAACGGCACGTCCAGTTCGTAGAGGAAACGGAAATCGGACTCGTCGTTGCAGGCGTCCACGACCGCGTCGGCGAGTTCGAGGGCTCCGTCGCCGCCCTTGAGCCAGTGCTGGCTCACCGCGCAACGGGCGCCGGCCGCCTCGGCAGCCTTGCAGACCACCGCGATCTCGCCCTTGGTGTCGGTGTGGAACGAGTTGATGCAGACCACGGGACTGATGCCGGCCTTCCGGATCGTCTGGATGTGGTGCACCAGGTTCTCGCACCCCTTCTCGACCCAGTCCAGGTGTTCCTGGGCGTACTCGGGGTCCATCGGCTTGCCGGGCGGAACGGGCGGCCCGCCGCCGTGGCACTTGAGCGCCCGGATCGTCGCCACCAGGACGGCGGCGTGCGGCTTGAGCCCGCTGTCGCGGCACTTGAGGTTCCAGAACTTCTCGAAGCCGATGTCCGCGGCGAAGCCGGACTCGGTGATGTGGTAGTCGGCCAGCTTCAGCGCGATGCGGTCGGCCACGATGGACGACTGGCCGATGGCGATGTTCGCGAACGGCCCGGCATGCACGAAGCACGGCTGGCCTTCGATGGTCTGGAGCAGGTTCGGATTGAGCGCCTCGACCATCCAGGCCGTCATGGCGCCCGCGCAGCGGAGATCCTCGGTCGTGACCGGGTTGCCCTTCTTGTCGTAGGCGACCACGATCCGGCCGATGCGCTCGCGCATGTCCTTGAGGCCGGTGGACACCGCGAGGATCGCCATGATCTCCGACGATGCGGCGATGCCGAAGAAGGACCGCATCATGAAGCCGTCCTTCCTGGTCCCCATCCCGATCACGATGCTCCGCAGCGCCTGCGCGCAGAAATCGATGATCCAGCCCATCTGCACGTTCGTGGGGTCGATGTCCAGACGCTTGAGCCCGCGGCCCCGCAGGAACTTGTCGGACAGGTTGAACTCGTGCTGCAGCCGCGAGGTGACCGCCACCATCGCGAGGTTGTGCGAGTTCATCACGGCGTTGATGTCGCCGGTGAGTCCGAGGCTGAACTGCGTCAGCGGGATGATTTGCGAGAGACCGCCGCCGGCCGCGCTCCCCTTGACGTTCATCGTCGGCCCGCCCGAGGGCTGCCGGATCGCCCCGATGACGCGCTTCTTCCGCTTGCCGAGACCTTCGATCAGGCCCACCGTGGACGTGCTCTTCCCCTCGCCGAAAGGTGTGGGCGTGATCGCGGTAACGTCGACGTACTTCCCGTCCGGCTTCCCCTTGAGCCGCTCGAGAACCCGCGCGAAGTCCACCTTCGCGACGTAGTGACCGTGCGGAAGCAGCTCCTCCTTCTCCAGCCCCAGTTCCTCCGCGAGCTGGTAGCAGGTCTTCATGCTCTTCTCGGCCTCCTCCGCAACCTGCCAGTCAGCCATTTCGGTCGGATCGAGAACCATCGGTCACCCCTTTTCTCCCGGTTGTCACTTTCGACTGCTTCAAGAATACGTCACTGCTGAGACAACGCTGATACCGCGACTGCCTCGGCCCGTCGAGGGGGGGGTGGTCGCGATTGCTACGCTGCACCGGAAGGGGCCTGTTTCGCAAGTCGGGGAGATGCCGCAGGCGGGCGACCGGGCATCCGAACCGGGCGGAGCACGGTGCTTGCCTCCGACGCGCCGTGCGAGCCCGGGTCCGGTTCGCGGCTCGGCTTGACCGGGTCGGACCGCCGGTGCTATCAGCAGAAACGCCATGAAGATCGGCATTATCGGTCCCGGAGCCATGGGTTGCCTGTTCGCCGGGTACCTCAAGGAGGGCGGTCTGGACGTCACCCTTGTGGATCACAGCGAGGAACGAGCCCGCGGACTTGCCGACCAGGGCATCTCGATCGAGGGAATACGGGGGGAGCACCGCGTGAAGCTCCCCGTAACCGCAGATGCCGCGTCGGTGGGGCCGGTCGACCTGGTGATCGTGTGCGTCAAGGCCTTCCACACCGAGGAGGCCCTGCGCCGGCACCGGGCGCTGGTGGGGGAAGGGACCGTGGTCTGGTCCGCCCAGAACGGCAAGGGCAACGACGAGGCCATGGCCGCGGTCGTCGAGAGGGACCGGATCGTCGGCGGCAGCACCACGCTGGGCGCCAACAAGCTGGGGCCCGGCCAGATCCACCATGCCGGCGAGGGGGACACCTTCATCGGCGAGTTGAACGGCGGCAGATCCGCGCGCGTCGAGCAGATCGCCGTCCGGTTGACCGCGGCGGGGATCAAGACCGAGGTGCGCGACGACATCCAGCGAATCGTCTGGAGCAAGCTGATCGTCAACGTGGGGATCAACGCCCTGACGGCGATTCTGAGAGTCCGCAACGGCGTCCTGGTCGAACACGACCCTTCGTTGCACCTGATGGAGGCGGCGGTCTCCGAGGCGGTGCGGGTGGCCGCCGGACAGGGGTTGGAGTTCGACGAGGCCTCGATCCAGGATCGGGTCAAGGAAGTGGCGCGACGCACCGCCCGGAACCGCTCGAGCATGCTGCAGGACATGCTGGCGGGCGGGCGGACGGAGATCGACTACATCAACGGAGCCGTGGCCCGACTGGGCGACGCCCCGGTCAACCAGGCGCTGTGCGACCTGGTCCGGGCCTTGGAGAGGACCCATGCAGAAAGACAAGGTTGAGCTGAGCACCCTGGCGAGAATGAAGAGGGAAGGGCGGCCGATCACCATGGTCACCGCCTACGACACCCCCACCGCCCGCATCGTCGATGCCGCGGGCGTGGACACGGTGCTCGTGGGCGACAGCGCCGCCAACGTGGTGCTGGGCTATCCCGACACGATCCCGGTCACCATGGACGAGTTGCTGCACCACACGCGCGCGGTCAAACGCGGCCTCAAGCACGCCATGCTGATCGGCGACATGCCCTTCATGTCGTACAACGTCTCGGTGGAGCGGGCCATCGAGAACGCCGGTCGCTTCCTCAAGGAGGCCGGGGCCGACGCGATCAAGCTGGAGGGCGGCGGTTGGGTGATCGAGACCGTGCGTCGGATCGTGAAGGCCGGCATCCCCGTCGTCGGTCACCTGGGCCTCACCCCCCAGACCGCCGGGATGCTGGGCGGCTACAAGGTCCAGGGCAAGGACGCCGCCTCGGCGCGGCAGATCTACGAGGATGCGCTGGGCCTTCAGGGCGCCGGGGCCTTCCTGTTGGTCCTGGAGTGCGTTCCGGACCGGCTGGGGACCCTGATCGCCGGCAAGTTGACGATCCCGGTGATCGGCATCGGTGCCGGCAGCGGCACCGACGGCCAGGTCCTGGTCTACCACGATCTGGTGGGCATCCATGCCGGCTTCGCGCCGAAGTTCGTCAAGCGGTACGCCCAGGTCGGGGATCTCATGCAGAAGGCGGTGGAGAGCTACTGCAGGGAGGTCCGGGAGCGGAGCTTTCCGGGGGAGGAACACTCGTTCAAGATCTCGGACGAGGAGTATCAAGCGCTGGAGAAGGCGATCCAGTAGCGTCGTCCGGTCGAGACCTCGCTTCCGTTCGTCCGGGACAGCGCGAACACCGCGGTTCCCCGGGAGGATGCGGTCCCGACCGGGGCCCAGACGTCGGCGCCGCTCCGCCGTCCCGACTCCTCGACCGCGTCTCCCGACCAACCACCTGCCGCGGCCGGCGCGTGCGTGCTCTGCGCGTCGGTGATCCAGGGGACCTTGCGCTGCTCCCAGGAGCACGGTGAAGATCATCGCCAGCAGGTTGAAGTACTTGTCGATGAACCGCTTGATCGGCGGGCTGAAGAAGAAGGACAGTGCGGCGACGGCGAAGAAGCGCATCGAGCGGCTGATGCGGGAGGGACTCGACTTCGTGGTGCTGGGGCGGGCGCTCTTGGCCGACCCGGACTTCGTGCGCCGGATGGGGAAGGGAAGCTGCGGCGTTCTCGTTGCGACGCCTGCAACCGCTGCGTGGCGAAGATGGACTGTTTTTTGGGGGTGCGTTGCGTCTGCGCGGCGGAGGAGGGCGCCCGGCGCTAGGAGTCGTAGCCGGCGCCGAACGCCTGCCGGCTGCGCCGCAGCACCTCGATAATCCCCCTGCGGATCCCCCGGCAGCCCTCGAGGAAGCAGGGCGAAGCGACGCGGTAGTACAGATGGGCGCCCTGGCGCCGGGCCACCACGACGCCTTTGTCCCGCAACTTGGCCAGGTGCCGCGAGCAGGTCGACACCGACAGCTTCAGCTGGCGGGCCAGGCTGGTGACGGTGCGTTCCCCGCTGCCGAGCGTCCAGACCAAGCGCAGGCGCGCCGGGTTGGAGAACATGCCGCAGTACCCGGCGTGGATCTGGAAGATGTCCTGGGGGGCGGGTTTCCGCTTCCGAGTGGTCATGCGCGCATCCTCCGTCGGGCGGCCGCGAAGGTCGCCCGCGACCGCACCGGACCCCCGTGAGCCCCCTTGGAACCCCGATTCCCCCGAGTCATCCTGCACCAGTCCTCCGGGCAGGTCAAACGGTGCGACGTCCGGCGACGTTTCTTCGGCTGCGCAACTGCGAGGCTGGCCCTCTTGACATTTCCTCCCGAGCATAGCATTTATCAGAGTGTCCGGTATTGGAAACTCTGCTAATTGCGATGGGGGGGTCGGAGATGGGCAGGGAGCCGAGCGATGACCGTCATTGAGCCCTTCCTCGAGATCCCCGACAGCCTCGTCGAGTCCGGCGGCGACGGCCTGAACCTGTGCTACCAGTGCGGCACCTGCACCGCGCTCTGCCCCTGGAGCCTGGTGCGGCCGTTCAACGTCCGCGGGATCGTCCGCAGCGCGCAGCTCGGGCTCGACGTGGAGGACGGCGAGGACCTGTGGCGCTGCGTGACCTGCGGCACGTGCGTCGCCAACTGTCCGCGCGAGGTGCCGATCATCAACGTGGTGCGCTCGATGCGCGCGATGACGGCCTCCTCCGGCGGCTACCCGATGACGATCCGGTCGATGCGCTCGAGCCAGCAGCAGTACGGCAATCCCTGGCAGGGGCCGCCCGAGGCGCGCAACGCCTGGGCCGGGACGCCCGGGCTGCCGGTGTTCGACGGGAGCCAGGAGTGGCTGCTCTACGTCTGCTGCACGTCGTGCTACGACGTCGCGGCGCGCGGTCCGGCGCAAGCGCTGGCGTCGCTGCTGTCCGCGGCCGGCGTGTCGTTCGGGCTGGCGCCGGCGACGGCGGTGTGCTGCGGCTGCTCCGTGCGGGAGACGGGCGATGCCGAGCTGACCGAGTCGCTCGGGCGGCGCAACGTGGCGCTGTTCCGGGAACTCGGGGCGCGCAAGGTCCTCGCCTCCTCCCCGCACTGTTTCAACGCCTTCCGCAAGGACTATCCGGCGTGGGGCGGAGAGGTCGAGGCCGCGCACTACGTGACGCTGCTCGACGAGTTGCTGGCCGCGGATCGGTTGCGCCCGACGCGGCCGGTGCGGCGCAAGGTGACCTACCACGACCCCTGCTACCTCGGGCGCCACAACGGCGTCTACGACCCGCCGCGTCGGCTCCTGGCCCGGCTGCCGGAGGCGCAGGTGGTGGAGATGCCGCGCAACCGGGAGCTGAGCCTGTGCTGCGGCGGGGGCGGCGGCGGGATGTTCATGGACCGACCGAAGGGGGAGCGGTTCGCGAACCTGCGTCTGCAGGAGGCGTTGGACACCGGCGCCGACACGTTGGCGACGGCCTGCGCGTACTGCCACGCCATGTTCCGGGATGCGGTTCGCGTCATGGGCGTGGAGGACCGCATCGCGGTGGTGGACCTGGCCGAGTTGTTGGCCGAGGCGATCGGGGAGACCCGATAGGAGGACGACGATGAGCGACTTCGACCCGACGGATCTCGAGATCAAGAAGACGGTGGACGCGCGGGGCACGGCCTGCCCGGGACCGCTGCTGGAGGCGAAGAAGGGCATCGGCGCCGTGCCGATCAACGGGGTGATGGAGGTGCTCTCGAGCGACGCGAGCACGCGGGCGGACCTGCCGGTCTGGGCGAAGAAGGTCGGGCACGAGTTCCTCGGGCAGAAGAGCGAGGACGGTTTCGACCGGCTGTTCATCCGTCGCAAGCGCTAGCCGGGATCCGGAGGGTCCGATGGAGACCTCGACGAGGCAGGCGCCGGGGCGCCGGCCGCACATCCTGCTGCTCACCACGGCCGATTCGTCCTATCCCGGAGCGGACACGGTGGGGCAGATGCACCTCGGCTACCCGACCAACACGTCGGTGGTGCGGATCCCGGACCCGGTGATGCTGCCGGAGCGCTTCTACCTGTACGCCTTGCGGCGCGGGTTCGACGGCATCCTCGTGATGAGCTCGGGGGCCGAGAGCCCGTTCCAGGGCACGTACCAGAAGCTGGCGGCGCGGCTCGATGCCCTGACCGGCACGCTCAAGGCCCAGGGCATCGACTTCCGCCGGGTCAAGCTCTGTTCGATCTGCACCGTCTGCACCGCCGCCTTCCTCCGGGAGGTGAAGCGGATGTCCGAGGTGCTGGCGGAGATCGGCCCGATCGATCCGGGCTCGGTGACGGTACCCGACTGACGTCTCCGGAGCCGGCACGTCGCCCGGCCCCCGGACGGAGGAAGACCACGATGGGCGAACCGACGAATGCGGCCGACACGCTGGAAGTGGACGCGATCGTGGTGGGCGGCGGCATCACCGGGTTGCAGGCCGCGGTGGACCTGGCCGACTCGAACCACCAGGTGCTGATCGTGGAGCGCGATCCCTCGATCGGCGGCAAGATGATCGCCCTCAGCAAGGTCTTCCCGACGCTCGATTGCTCGAGCTGCATCACCACGCCGAAGATGGCGGAGGCGGCGCACCACCCGAACATCCGGATCCTGACCTGGGCGGAGCTGGACCGCGTGACCCGCGAGGACGGCGGCTTCCGCTGCGAGGTGACCTGCAAGCCGCGGTACGTCGTGGCCAAGGAGTGCATCGGGTGCCGGCAGTGCGAATACGAGTGCCCCGTGGTGGTGCCCAACGACTTCGAGGGCGGCCAGGGCGCCCGCCGCGCGATCTACATCCCGCATTCGAACGCCTGGCCGCAGGTGGCCCTGATCAACCTCGACGACTGCATCTACTGCGGCAAGTGCGTCAAGGTCTGCCCGACCCAGGCGGTCGACTTCGGCGACGTTCCCCGCCGGGTGATCGTCCGGGCCGGCGCCGTCCTCGTCGCGTCCGGCTACGAGCTGACGTCGGCGTGGCGGAACCGCCGCTACGGTGCCGGGGAGCTGCCGAACGTGATCGGTCCTCTGCTGATGGAGCGGCTGATCGCGCCGCACGGACCGTACGGCAAGGTCCTGCGCCCCTCGGACGGCCGGATCCCGGACTCCATCGCCTACGTGCAGTGTGCCGGCTCGCGCGACGCATCGACCGGCTACCCGTACTGTTCGCGCGTCTGCTGCATGTACGCGGTCAAGCAGGCGATCCTGCTGTCCGGCTCCCTGCCGCTGGTGGACATCACGATCTACTACATGGACATCCGCGCCTTCGGGAAGGGGTTCGAGACCTTCTACCAGGACGCCAAGGCGATGGGCATCCAGTTCGTCTGCGGCAAGGTCGCGTCGATCACCGAGGATGCGGACCACAACCCGTTGGTCCGCGTCGAGCGGAAGGAGGAGGGGGGCGAGATCACGGTCGACCGGCACGACCTCGTCGTGCTGTCGCTCGGGATGGAGCCCGCCTGGAAGTCCGACGGCGTGCTCGAGGTGGGCCACGACGGCTACGGCTTCGTCGACCTTCCGGACGACCATGTCTCGCCCACCGCAACCGACCAGGCGGGGGTGTTCGTGGCCGGCACGGCCAGCGCCCCGAAGGACATCGTCGACAGCATCGTCGAGGCGGGTGCCGCGGCCTCGCGCATCGTCGGCTACCTGCGGTCGATCGGCTGGTCGGTGGGGGGCGGCCGCCGTCCCGCGGTTCCGGGCGGCGAGGCCCGGGTCGGCGTGTCGGGGAGGTAGACCACGATGGGCGCTTCCGACGCTGCTCCGCGGATCGGCATCTACGTCTGCCATTGCGGCGGCAACATCTCCGACGTGGTCGATTGCGCCGCGGTCGTCCAGGCCGCGGCCGACTTCCCGCACGTGGCCGTCGCCCGCGAGCACTCGTTCATGTGCTCGGACGCCGCGCAGACCGTGATCATCGACGACATCCGCAACCTGGGCCTCAACCGGGTCGTGGTGGCGTCCTGTTCGCCCAGCCTGCACGCCACGACCTTCCGCAGCACGTGCGAACGCGGAGGGCTCAACCCGTATCTCTACGAGCACGCCAACATCCGCGAGCAGGTGAGCTGGGTCCACGGCGGCCAGCACGCCTCCGCGACCGCCAAGGCCGTCCGCCTGGTGCGCGCCGCGGCGGCCAAGGTCGCCCTGTTGACCGCGGAGCGCCCGATCGAGGCCCCGGTGCGGCGGCACGCGCTGGTCGTGGGCGGCGGGGTGGCCGGCCTGTGTGCGGCGGGCAATCTGGCCGAGGCCGGCGTGGACGTCACGCTGGTCGAGCGCAGCCCGTTCCTCGGCGGCCACGCCACCGAGCTGGGGAAGCTGGCCCGGATCCACGTCACCGGACGCGAGGTGACGGCCGCCTTGGCCCACGTCGTGCTTGCCGATCCGCACGTTCGCGTGCTGACGAACGCCGAGGTCGTGCGGATCGGAGGTCACCTCGGCGACTTCGAGGCGACGGTGCGGGTCCGGCCCCGAGGCATTCGCGGCCCGGTGGAGCCGGACCGGTTGCGCGCGGCCATCGATGCCTGTCCCGAGGAGGTCGTGGGCAAGGTCGGACACGGGACGCGGACGCACAAGGCCCTGTACCTCCTGTACGACGGCTGCCTGCCGGCGGTGGCGGCGATCGACTTCGACCGCTGTACCCGGTGCGGGCGCTGCGTCGAGATCCTCGGCCGTGACGCGGTGGACCTGGACGAGCCGGCTCGCGAGGAGACGGTGCAGGTCGGCGGGGTCGTCGTGGCCACCGGTTTCGAGCAGTACGAGCCGTACGTGGACGAGTTCGGGTGGGGCAAGCCCGGCGTCGTCACGCTGCCGCAACTGATCCAGATCCTCCACGAGACCGGGGACGCGAAGACGCTGACGATCGCCGGCCGCACGGTCCGGAACCTGGTGATGATCCACTGCGTGGGCAGCCGGCAGATCGACGGCGTGCACCAGATTCCCGAGGGCCGGACGCTCAATCCGCAGTGCTCGCGGATGTGCTGCACGGCGGCGATCTACAACTCCACGGAGCTTCGCGCGCGATTCGCCGACCTGCGGGTCTACCAGCTCGTGCGGGACGTCCGGACCTACGGCCGGCATCACGAGCAGTGCTACCAGCGCGCTTCCGAGCAGCGGCTGCTGTTCTTCAAGTACCCGGACCACGAGCCGCCGGTGGTCTCCGACGGTCTGCCCTCGGACGACGCGCCGCTGGCGGTGACGGTCCAGGACCAGTTCACCCGCGGCCAGACGGTGCGCCTGCCCGCCGACGCCGTCGTGCTCGTCACCGGCATGGCACCCGGCGGCGCGGCGACGCTGATCGAGCAGCTCAAGCTCGCCGTGGGGGCGGACGGCTTCCTGCGCGAGGTTCACCCCAAGCTCCGGCCCGTGGAGCTGGCCGTGCAGGGCGTGATGGTCGCGGGCACCGCGCAGTCGCCGATGGCGATCGAGGAGTCGACCGCGGCTGCGGCCGCCGCCGCGGTGAAGGCCGCCAAGCTGCTCACCCGCGAGACCCTGTCGCTCGACCCGCAGGTCGCCCGCGTCGACCCGGCGCGGTGCGAGGGCACGGGACGGTGCGTCGAGCAGTGCGCCTACGGCGGCGCGCTGCAGGTCGTCGAGAGGACCGAGAGCGGCAGGACCGTGCGGAGGGCCGAGGTCAACGAGGCGCTGTGCAAGGGTTGCGGCGCGTGCGTCGCGGTCTGCCCCCACAACGCCATCGACGTCGTCGGCTCGACCCTGGCCCAGCTCTACGCCTCGGTCGATGCACTCACCGCGCAGGAGGTCGCCTGATGGACACGGAGAAGTCGCTCGAGGCGATGAAGCGCTTGCGCCACGAGCGCGGCGTCCGCCCCGAGGCGCTCGAGCGCAGCCGGCGCGCCACGCGGACGTGGAAGGCGATCCGCGAGGCGCTGAGCGGCGGCGAGCTCTCGGTTCCCGAGCTGGCCGCGAAGACGGGCCTGCCCACCGGCGAGGTGTTCTGGTACCTCAATGCGCTGCGGAAGTACGGAGAGGCGGAGATCGCCGGCGAGGCGGATTCCTATCTGCGCTACCGGCGGGTGACGCGGACCTGAGGCTTGGACGGCCGGGACCGCCGGACGGCGGCCGAAGCCCGGCCCCCGGGAAGGAGAGACGACGATGGCGAAGATGGTGGTGTTCTGTGGTTCCGACAATCCGGAAAAGGCGTTCCCGCCGTTCATGCTCGGCGCGGGCGCCCTGGCCAGCGACATGGAGCTGATGCTGTTCTTCACGATGAGCGGCCTCAACATCATCAAGAAGGGGGGGGCGGAGAAGATCACGATCCCCAATGCCCCGAAGACGCTCCCGCAGTTCCTCGCGTTCGCCAAGGAGCAGGGCGCCCGGCTGGTCGCCTGCTCCGCCGCCTTCCCGCTGATGAACATCACCGAGAAGGACCTGATCGACGGGGTCGAGATGGGCGGCGTGGCGACGTTCGTCACCGAGGCGGAGCAGGCCGACATCGTCTTGACTTTCTGATCGGCGTGCGGTCCCTTCCTGCCGAGCGGCGGCGATTCGCTCCGGCGGGCCGTCCGGAGCCGAGTTGCCCTCGGGGGCGAGGAGGTTGCGTACCGTCCGACGGCCGACGTCATGGAGAGAGGAGTCCACATGGAGAAGTCCGATGTGATCGTGATTGGTGGAAGCGCCGCCGGCCTCACCGCGGCCCTCACGAGTCGGCGCCACTATCC
This sequence comes from Deltaproteobacteria bacterium, assembly GCA_016930215.1. Taxonomy (GTDB): domain Bacteria; phylum Myxococcota_A; class Polyangia; order DRWM01; family JAAZOP01; genus JAAZOP01. The sequence goes on along the minus strand of JAFGHH010000455.1, from coordinate 13,714 downwards.
CGAAAAGGAGGTCCTGCTCGTCCGCCGGGAGCAGCAGGTGCTCATTCCTTGTGGCATCCCGTACATCTTCGGCACCGTCGGGAGTCCGGAGAAGAACCTGATCCCCGACGCCCTGCTCGAGAAGAACGGCATTCGCCTGCTGGTGACCGACGCCACCTATGTCGACCGCACGGCGAAGCGGGTTGACACGCCGAAGGGCCAGCTCCAGTTCGACCGGTTGGTGCTGGCCACCGGGTCCTTGCCGGCCATGCCTCCGATCCCGGGATTCGACCTGGACGGCGTGTTCACGATCCGCAAGGAAATCGACTACCTGCGCAACCTGCAGCAGCGCCTGGCGGGGTGCCGCGACGTGGTGATCATCGGCGGCGGGTTCATCGGCATCGAGTTCGCCGACGAGGTCCGGAAGATGGCCGGCGAGCGGACGCTGTCGATCGTGGAAGCGCTGTCCCACTGCCTGGTGCTGGCCTACGACGACGAGTTCTCCACGGTGATGGAGAGCCACCTCCGGGAACGGGGCATCCACCTGTACACCTCGAGCCGGGTGGATCGGATCCTCGGGGACAAGACGGTGAAGGGTTTGCAGCTCGCCGACGGGACCAAGTTGAAGGCGGACGCGGTGATCCTGGGGATCGGGGCGGTGGCGAACGTCGAGTTGGCCAAGACCGCCGGCCTGCGGCTCGGTCCCACGGGCGGCATCCAGGTGGACCGCACGATGCAGACGTCGGACGGCAACATCTTCGCCTGCGGGGACTGTGCGGAGAAGACCTCGTTCTTCGGCGGGCGGCCCAGCCCGCTCAAGCTGGCATCGATCGCCACGCTGGAGGCCCGGATCGCCGGGGCCAACCTGTTCGGCCTCCGGCGCGAGTCCCCCGGCACGGTGGGCGCCTGGTCCACCGCCGTCGGCGACCTGGCCCTGGGCACGGCGGGCCTCACCGAGAGGATGGCCCGGGACCGGGGCTACCAGACCGTGGCGACGACGGTCGAGGGACCGAACCGGCATCCGGGATCGATGCCGGGTGCCTGCAACACGCGGCTCAAGCTGGTCTTCGAAGCGGGCACGCACGTCCTGCTGGGCGGCCAGATCCAGGGCGACGCGGCCATCGGCGAGGTCGTCAACCTGTTGTCCGCCTGCGTCCAGCAACGGATGACCGTCGAGGACATCGCGATGTTCCAGGCGGGCACGCATCCCGCCCTGACCGCCTCGCCCATCGCCTACGCCCTGGTCAACGCGGCGGAGCTGGCGATCCAGAAGATGCGCGGCGCGGCACGGGGGGCATGACCATGCGCACGATCCTCGTCATCGACGACGACCGGGACTTCCTGAACGCGATCTCCCTCGTGCTGGAACAGCACGGCTTCGCCGTCCGGACCGCCGCGACACCCGAGGAGGGGCTCGCCGAGATCCGGCGCCGGACGCCGGACCTCGTCGTTCTGGACGTCATGATGCCCGAGGGCCACGAGGGATTCGTCGTGGCCCGGTCCATTCGCGAGGAACTGCACCTGCACTCGCTCCCGATCGTGATCCTCAGCAGCATCCACGTCGCCAAGCAGGTCCCGTACCGCTTCGCTCCGGACGAGCACTACCTGCCGGTCGATCGGTTCCTCGACAAGCCGGTTTTGCCCGAGTTGTTGATCGCGACGATCAACGAGGTGATGGGGGACCATCGCGAGGAGCCGAAGCACCCCCTGTAGGTGCCGTGCGGCCTCCGGACCCGTCCGCGCGCGCTCGACGAGCGCCGCGCGACGGGCCCGTTCGGTCCGGCGAACCCGCGACGTTGCGTGATCGGTCCGCGGCGTTCGCGGTCCGTCCTACAGCACGTACTTGATCACGACGAACCCGCCGATCAGGAGCACCGTGAAGACCACCGCCAGCAGGTTGAAGTACTTGTCGATGAACCGCTTGATCGGCGGGCCGAAGAAGAAGAACAGTGCGGCGACGGCGAAGAAGCGCATCGAGCGGCCGATGGCCGAGGCGAGCAGGAACGTCGGCAGGTCGACCTGGCACACGCCGCCGGTGATCGTGAAGACCTTGAACGGGATCGGGGTGAACCCCGCGGTGAACACGGTCCAGAACGCGTTGTCCTGGTACAGCGCGGCGACCTTCCGGAACGCCTCCTCGCTGAAGACGTAGCTGAAGAAGAACTGGTCGACCCCCTGCCAGACGAAGTAGCCGATGCCGTAGCCGGCCAGGCCGCCGAGGACCGAGGCCACGGCGCAGACGGTGGCGAACCAGAAGGCGCGCTTCGAGGCGGCCAGCGCCAGGACGATCAGCAGCACGTCGGGCGGCACCGGGAAGAACGACGACTCGGCGAAGGCGAGGATCGCCAACGCCGGCACCGCGTACGGCGTCTCGGCCCAGTGCAGCGTCCAGTCGTAGAGCCGGCGGGGCAGCCGCCCCACCTTGCGCAGCCATTCCATCCCGGGTCCTCCGCCGCGGCCCGGCCGGGGCCGCCGTCGCGACGCGTGGACAAACCACGTTTTCCCGCGTGAAGTCAACAAGCCCGATCGCCGGCGCGCCGTCCGTGCCCGCGGTCGGCAGGACGGACCGCCGGGAACCGTGTAGAATGCGCGACATGAGAAGACACCACGCGCTGTTGCTGCTCGGGTGGGCGATCCTCGGAGGCTGGTACTGCGGCGACGACTCGACCGCCACCGCCGACGACGGCGGCGAGGCGGTCGTGGACGAGGGCGCCGACGCGGACGCGGCCGACGGCGACACCGACGTCCCTGCCGACGCGGATGCGGACGCGGACGGCGACGGGGACATCGATGCTCCGGCGGACGACGCCGCCGAGACGCTCGACGACGGCGGCGGGCCGCCCACGGCCGAGGTGCACTTCAACGGGCGCTTCGACCGCAGCGACCCCGCGGCACCCCGCTTCGCCTGGTCCGCCAGCTCGATCCGGGCGCGGTTCTCCGGAACCGGGATCAGCATCACGCTGGACGCGGAAGGCGGGAACGTCTTCGAGGTGCTGATCGATGGTGCGCCGCAGGCGCCGATCGAGACGTCGTGGGGCGAGGAGACCTTCGGGCTGGCGTCGGGACTGTCGGCCGGCGAGCACGAGGTCGAGCTGGTGCGGCGGACCGAGGCGTTCTTCGGCGCCGTGTCGTTCGTCCGCTTCGACGTCACCGGCGGGTCGCTCGTCGCCTCCCCCTGGCCCTGGGCGCACCGCGTCGAGTTCGTCGGCGACTCGATCACCGCCGGCTACGGGGCGCTGGGGCCGGACCAGTACTGCTCCTTCTCCGCCGACACCGAGTCGGCCTGGGTCTCGTACGCCTCCGTGGCCGCCCGGGCGCTCGGCGCCGCCCCGCAGCTGATCGCCTGGTCCGGCAAGGGGGTGGTCCAGAACTACGGCGGCGACCGGGACGAGCCGCTGCCGGAGCTGTACGAGCGGACGATCCCGACGGAGGCGGGCGACTGGGGTTTCGACCCGCCCGCGGACGCCGTGGTGCTGAACCTCGGGACGAACGACTTCTCGACGACGGTGGACCAGGCGGAGTTCGAGGCGGGGTACCGGGACCTGATCCTGCTGGTGCGGAGCCGCAACCCGACGGCGGCGATCTACTGCGTGGGGGGCGACTTCCTCAACGCCACGGCGACGACCTACATCGCCAACGCCATCGCGGCGACCGGTGACGGCAACGTCGAGCTGCTCGAGCTGCCGGGCGTGCTTCCGTCGGAGGGCTGGGGCTGCGACTGGCATCCGAGCGAGGCGACCCACCTGCGCATCGGGGGACTGGTGGCGGAGCGGCTGCGCGCCGACCTGGGGTGGTGAGCCGCGGGTCGCGCTCCGCCGCGCGTCAGAACCCGCAGCAGCTCGGCACCGGCCGCATGCGGTCGCCGGCCGCCGGCCGGTGCTGCGCGTCGACGCTGCCGTAGCGTCGGATCAGGGCCTCGGCCAGTTCGTGCAGGCGCGCGTGCACCAGTCCCTTCTCGCGCTGCTCCTCGAACAACTGGAACAGCTCGTCGACCTGTCGCAGCTGCGCCCGGGACAGGTGCTCCTCGGCCATCGGGTACAGCACCTCGTCCTCCCGCCGGATGTGGTCGCGCAGCAGCGCCGCGAACGCGTGCGCGGCCCCGGCGAACGCCTCGAAGTCGGCCGCCTCCCACTGCTCCGGCTTCTCGGCCAGCTCGCGGATCCGTCGCACCAGGCGACGGCCGCGGTCGTGGTCCGCGCGCATCACGGCCAGCGGGCCGGTCGCGGTCGGGAACCCGGAGTCGGCGAGCGCCGCGAACAGGATGTCCTCCTCCTTGCCGTGGTGGCAGACGTCGGTGAACTCGCGGAAGAAAGTCTCGAAACGCGCCACGTCGGCCCGCTCGACCCGTTGCTCCCGTTCGACCCGCGTCGCGCACGCCTCGAGCGCATCGACCACCTGCAGGATCACCCGGTGCTCCTCGGTCAGGGTCCTGATCGCATCCATCGTCCACCTCCCATCCAAACCCGCCCGACCGTCCACACCTCGGCCCGCGGGCGGCTCGACACGTCAGCAAGTCGGATGCCAGCCGCCGGGCGGCGGGTTTCATTGACTGTTTTGCGTCTCCCGAGGCGTCCGGAGGGCGGATCTGTCCGACCGCGATACACCCCGCTGTCTCAGCGGCGGACGAGGGAGCGGGCGAACGTACCGGCGCGGGCGGTGCGAGGGGGCCTTGACCGCGGGCTTGGTTGGAGGCTATCAGCGACGGTCGCGGCTCGGGGGCGGTGAGGAGGCGAGGCGATGGACCAGGGGACGCTCAATATCGTGGTGACCGGGAAGAGCGGCGCGGGCAAGCAGCCGCGCATCGACGTGCTCGCGGCGACCTACGGGCTCCGGCAGCTCTCGACCGGGAACATCTTCCGCGAGTACCTCGGGGCGTTCAAGCAGGTCCGCGGGGGGCTGGAGGCGGCGAAGTTCCATCGCGGGGACGGCTTCGTCCCCGACGCGGAGATCCGCGCGGCGCTGGCGCCGGCGTGCGGCCCGGCCGGGGTCGACCCCGACGCCGCGGTGCTGGGGCTCAAGGCGGCGCGCTACGTCGACGGCGGCAGGTTCGTGCCCGACGACATCACCAACGCGCTGTTCGCCTCGGCGTTCCGCGCCGCCGGTGGCAAGGGGCTGGTGCTGGACGGCTATCCGCGCACGCCCGACCAGTCCGACTTCCTGCTCGGCCTGGCCCGCGAGACCGGTTCCCGCCTGGATCTCGTCTTGCTCGTCGACAACGAGGACGAGGCGATCGTGGCGCGCACGATCGGCCGCCGCATCTGCCCGAACAAGGACTGCGGCAAGGTGTTCCACCTCGAATTCAAGCCGCCGCGGGACGGGAAGTACTGCACGGCTTGCGGGAGCGAGGTGATCCTGCGTTCGGACGACACCGAGGAAAAGATCCGCACGCGGTTGGAGGAGTTCCGGGCCAAGGCGCTGCCGGCGATCCGGCGGCTGGTCGGTGCGGGGATCCCGCAGGTCGTGGTGCCCGGCAACCTGCCCGTGTTCTCCGACGAGGCGGTGCGCGAGAGCGTGCTCGGGGCCGTGCGTCCCGTCCTCGGCGGCTGATCCTAGCGGTCCGTCGGCACCAGGGTCCCCAGCTTCGGCTCCAACTCCGCGGCGAGGCCCACGACGACGGCGTCGGGCGTCGTCGCCTCGAGGAACGGCAGGCGGACGAGCGGCACGCCGCGCAGCCGCGTCGCCAGCTCCCGGGCCTGCGCGTCCGCCGCGGCGGTGCGTGTCGTCCGCTCGCGATCGAGCGTGTCGAGGGCGGCGAGCAGCGCCGGCGGCGCGTCGGGCAGCTCGCGCAGCACGGCGTCGTGGGGCGGCGCGCGGACGTCGGCTCGGTTGAGCACCAGCGCCTGCGGGGTTCGACCCTGTCTGCCGAGCCGGCCGGCGAGGAAGACGGCGTCGTCCCGGGCGGCGACCGCGGAGTCGGCGACCAGCAGGAAGCCGGCGCGCTCGCCGAGCAGCAGTCCGGAGGCCCGGCGGGCCAGGGCCGCGAACCGCTCGCGCACCAGCGCCAGGTCGGAGAACAGTGCGGCCGTGTCGCGGGCCAGGCCCGGTCCGGTGGCGCGCCCGACCAGTCGCTCGACGCGCCCCGCGCCCCAGGCCAGGAGCCGGCCGGTCGGAGTCCGCGAGGGAGCCTCGGCGCCGGGGCCGCGAGGGGCGAGGGCGGCCAGCCAGGCCACGGCGCGGCCGCCGAGCAGTGCGGCGAGACGGCGCGGGTAGTCGAGGGCGTCGAGGGCGTGGCGCGAGGGGGCGGTGTCGATCACGACGACGTCGAAGGTGTCGCCGGCGGCGGCGCGGGCCACGAGGTTCATCGTCACCAGCTCGTGGACGCCGGCGGCGGCGTCGGCGAGGCCGCGGTACACGCCGTTGGCCAACACGCGCGTCTCCGCGGCCGGCTCGTCGGCGAACAGCTGGCCGACGAACGTGCGCAGCGACCGTCGCGGGTCCGGCATCAGCGCCCACAGCCGACCGCCGGCGTCCGGCAGCGCCACCGGCGTCGGGACGTCGGCCACCGGGATGCCGAGCGCCCCGGCGAGGCGCCGGGCCGGGTCCATCGTCACCACGAGGGCCCGGCGTCCCCGGCGGGCGAGGGCCAGACCGAGGGCCGCGGCGGTGGTGGTCTTGCCGACGCCGCCGCCGCCTGCGCAGACCACGACCTGCGGCTCCGCCGCGTCGGCCGTCCCGGCGGGGGGCGCTCCGGAGGACCGGCGAGGCGCGGTCACGCGACCCCCTCGGCCTGCAGCCAGGCGGCGGTCTCCCGCGCCGAGGGATCGTGAGGCGCCTGCGGCAGGCGCCACACGGTGCGGGGTCCGAGCACCTCGAGGGCGGCCTGCGCCTCCGCGGCGGCCGCCTCGCGCCCCTCCAGGACGCCGGCCAGCGCGGCGGCGGCCGCGCCCACGGCACCCGGCCGGCAGGCCAGCGCGCGGGCGGCCGCCAGCGCCTCGGGGGGGAGCCGGGCGGGCAGGCGGTTGACGACGATGCGGTCCGCGGCCAGTCCCGCCTCCTGCGCGATCGCCGCGCACAGCTCGCGCGTCTCCTCCAGCACCAGCCGCTCGGGGAGCGTCACGACGACGATCGACGTCCGGGAGGGTGCGAGCAGCTCGCGGGAGAGTCTTTCGCAGAAGTCGCGCAGCGGGCCGGGGCCGAGGAACTCCAGTCCCTGCCGCGGCACGCGCAGCCAGGCGACGCTGTGTCCGGTGGCGGGCATGTCGACCACCACCCGCATCCCGGGCCGCTCGCCCGCGATTTGCCGCACCGCTTCCAGCACCGCGACCTCGCGCACGGCCGGCGCGACGCGCACCAGCGGTCGCATCGCGAAGTTGCCCAGCACGAGGCGGGCGAGGATCGCCGAGTCGAACAGCGAGGCGGCGGCGCGCTGCACGGCGTCGGCCGTGCGCACGACGACGTGCTCGACGCCGCGGGGCGCTCCGGCCAGCGCCCGGCGTCCAGAGGCGCCGTCGTCGAACTCGACGAACGCGGCGCGGCCTCCCGCCTCGACGGCCTGCACGGCAAGGCCCGCGGCGACGCTCGTGCGGCCGACGCCGCCCTTGCCGAGCACCAGCACGATTGGAGCCAGCGTCGCGGGGGGCGGGGCGCCGGGCGTGGAGGCGTTCATTGGGCCACCGTCACAGGTCCGGTCTCCGGGCCATCGCCTCGATCACTTCGCCGAGCATCAGCGCGTAGACCTCCCGCACGAAGCGGACGTAGCGCGGCGAGCCGGTGCCCGCGGCGCGGACGAGCGCCTCGAGGTTCTCGACGGTGCGGCGCCAGCCGCGCTCGATGTCGGCGAACGTCCAGCGACCCTCGAGGACCGGGGTCGAGCGGTCGACGGCGGCGTCGAGCTCGGCGTCGAACCAGTCGTCGAGGATCTGCATGAACATCGACACGTCGTACATCCAGCGGCGGGCCCCTTCGCCGGCCCAGCGCACCACGGGGAACAACAGGCCATCGATGCCCCCTTCCACGCCGGCCCGCCGGTGCCCCAGCCCCTCGGGGTCGGGCTCGCCCTTCATCGCCCGAACCTCGGCCCGGATCCAGTCGTGCAGACGCCCCATCGCCGCCGCGAACGCCGCCCGTTCGCCCGGCTCCAGCCGCTCGCCCATCGCGACGACCAGGGCGCGGACGAGCGCCAGCTCCGGCGAGCGAGGGGGTCGCAGGCCATCGATCACCGCCTCGAGCAGCGCCCCCCGCTCGTCGGGCGTTCCGTCGAGGCAGTGGTCGAGCACGTGATCGACGACGGCGATGAACGACGCGATCCGGACGATCCGCCGGTGCTGTTCGGGAAAGGCGAGACGCCCGAGGACCTCGAGCGCCGCGCGGCCGAGCAGCGCGAGCACCGGGGCGGGGAGCGGCAGCCGGTCGCCCACGGTGGTGACGACGCGCACGGGCAGGGGCTGGCGGGGGGCGCAGAACAGCGCGGTGTACGGCGCCGAGGCGTACAGGTCGCAGGCGCCGACGCGGAGCTTGTAGAGGAACGGCAGGCCGCGCAGTGCCGGCCAGTGCCGGTCGACGAGCGGCAGGACGTGGCGGTCGAAGTTGCGGTGCGTGATCCCGCGGATCCCCAGGGCGAGCGGGCGCACGGACGGGTCGACCGGGCCGAGCAGGGCGCGGACCGCGGCGACCCGCGCCGGGCGCGGCGGAAGCGCGGACAACACCGCCGCGGCCGACGACCTGCCGGCGTCCGCCCGCCGTTGCGTCCAGCCGGTCACCGCATCCCCATCGCCGCTCGACCATACCACAACCCTCGTCTAGACTGCGGGCCATGCGTGCGCACATCGGGCTGCTGGTGGTGCTCTACGGATGGACCTGCGGCTGCGGCGACGACTCCGGGTCGCCGCCCGACGGCGCGACCGAGGACGGCGGGGGGGATGCGCGTCCGGGGCCGAGCGACGGGTGCGGCAGCGTGCGGCTGACGTCCTACACCGCCTCTTCGGGCGGGTGGTGCGAGTACGACCGGACGCATCCGTTCCTGCCCGCCTTCGTGCGAGAGGGCCTGACGCTGGCGATCGCCGAACCGTACAACGGCGGCTCGTACGGCGGCGCGTCGGGCGAGGCGTGCGGCGAGTGCTGGGAGGTCGACACCATCACCGACACGCGGACCGTGATGGTCCACGACCTGTGCCCGATCGAGGGCAACCCGCTGTGCGCGGGCGGGCATTTCCACTTCGACCTGTCGTCGGAGGCGGGCGCGGCGCTGCACGCGGGCGGGCTGGACGAGGCGCAGGCGCGACGGGTGCCCTGCCCGGTGGACGGCAACGTGTTCCTCCAGATCAACGACCGCAACGAGTGGGGCTACCTGCGGCTGCAGTTCCTCAACCACCGGATCCCGATCCGCACCGCGGACTACCGTGCGGCGGACGGCACCGGGTGGCAGGCGGTGCAGCGCAGCGGCGGCGCCTGGCACGTGCTCGACGACAACACGACCTTCGCCGCCGACGGTCCCGGCGGCGTGTTCCGGCTGATCAGCGCCCAGGGCGAGGTGCTCGAGACGCCCAACGTGCTGACCTACGACGTCCCGGACGGCGCCACGTTCGACCTCGGCGCGCAGCTCACCGACCAGGCGCCCGCCTCGGGCGGTCCCTGCGTGTTCGAGCCGCCGGCGACGGTGTACGGCGACGGCTACGGCGGGATCGACCAGGTGCGCTGGCAGATGAACCCGTGGGGCGAGGCCTCCGCGGCGGAGACCGCCGACGGCTGCTGGGGCGGCTCCGGCTCGTGCCTCCGGGTCGACCGGCTCGCGCAGTGGAGCGGGTTCCACATCTACTACCGGCAGCCGTTCCCCAGCGCCACGTTCGCCACGCTGTCGCTCCGGCTGCGCACGGCGTCCGGCGCGGGCCGGCTGAACCTCGCCCCGAGCCTCGAGGGCGAGCGGTGCGCGGGGACGGAGGTGGAGGTCGGCCCCGAGTGGAGCGGGGCGACGCTCGAGTTGGCGTCCGTCTGCGGCTCGCTGGCCGCGATCAACGAAGTGACCGCCGACAATCCGGGGCCGACGATGGTGCTGTACCTGGACGACGTGCGCTTCGCGCACTGAGGGCGGCGGGGCCGGGCGGCGGCGACTACTTGCGGCCGATCGCGGACTTGATGGCGTTGAGGGCGGCGCCGACGCCGTCCTTCTGGGCGATCGCGCGGAACTGCTTCTTCCGGGCCTCGGGGAACCTGCGAAGCAGGCCGAGGTACTGGCCCTGGACCTTGCGGGCGGCGGCCTGTTTCGGGGACAGCGCCCGCTTGGCCTTCGGCTTCGCCGCGGCCTTTCCGGCCGGGACGCGCTTCACCGCGGGTTTCGCCTTCGGCGTCGTCGCCGCGGCCGGGGCCCGCGAGACCGCGGCGGCCGGCACGCGCTGCGGGCGCACGCGCCGCACCACCGCCGCACCGGTGACCTGGATCACCTTCGCCAACTCGCTCAGCGTCAGTCCGCGCAGCGTCTCGAGCACGCTCTTCGCGAAGTCGTCGGCCGCCCGCTTGATCCGCTTCTCGAAGTCCGACATCCGATTCCTCCTTCGGCGATCCCGGTCGCCGCAACCGATGGTGGGCTCCACGAACGCAGCGGAGAAGACCACACGGTTCGGGACGGGTCAATCCCAATCCGACGGTCACACTGGAGGACGCGCGTTTCCCTGTGGTGGGCCACACACGTCGACGGTCACACTGGGCGTGGTCGAGGCGGCGGTTCAGCCGCGGCGGCGTTGCAGGTCGAGCGTCGCGTTCATCGCCTTCTGGGCGGCCGGGTCGTCGATCACGACGATCTCATCGACCTCGGGCACCTCGGGGGCCACCGCGAGCAACGCCTCGAGCGCGGCGACGGGGTCGGTGGGGCCTCCCGGCCGGCCGGGGAGGGCGATGGCCGCCGAGTGGACCTGGATGTCGGCCAGGCTGCGCAGCGCCCGCCGGATCCGCTCGCCCAACTCGTCGGGGGCGAGGGCGCGGCGGGGCCCGAGTCCGAGGACGAGCAGCCGTTCGCAGCCGAGGCGGTGTCCGACGGGCATCAGGGTCGTCTCGCCGTCGGCGCCGCGGAGGCGTCCGAGGGCGACGAGGCGGGAGAGGGTGCCGCACAGGCGCCAATCGACGAGTCCGCGGACGTCGGGCAGCGGCATCTCGTCCTCGTGGAGGAACAGCACGAGGGCACCGACACGGATGTGGTCGATCTGGCGGAGGTCGGGGCCGACGAAGCCCAGGTTCATCGGGCGGCCCCGCTACTCCTCGCGCACTTCGCCGCGGCGGGGGGCCAGCGAGCGGGCGACGCGGTCGAGAATGCCGTTGACGAAGGCCGGGGACTCCTCGCCGCCGTAGCGGCGCGCGATCTCGACCGCCTCGTTGATCGTGGCGCGGGCGGGGATGTCGGGCCGGGCGAGCAGCTCCCAGGCGCCCAGGCGCAGCAGGCATCGCTCGAGCGCCCCGATGCGCTCGAGGCGCCAGTGGGTGCTGGCCATGCGGATCAACTCGTCGAGCTCTTCGCGGCGGCCGGTCACCGCGCGGGCCCATTCGTCGAGGTCCTCCTGTACGGGGCCTTCGGCGAGGTAGTTGCGGTAGCCGTCCAGCGCGGTCACGACGTCGAGGCCGCCGACGTCGACGGCGTACAGCACGCGGACCACGGCCTCGCGGAGGCGGCGGCGGCGAGTGGCGGTGCGGTCGGGGTGACGGGGCATCGGCGGCACGGACGCCGGGTCAGCGCAGGGCGCGGAACAGGTTGGCCATCTCGATCGCGGAGACGGCGGCATCGAAGCCCCTGTTGCCCGCCTTGGTCCCGGCGCGCTCGATCGCCTGCTCCAGCGTGTCGGGGGTGATCACGCCGTAGATGATCGGCACGCCGGTCTCCATGCTCGCCTGCGCGATCCCCTTCGTCACCTCGGCGGCGATGAAGTCGAAGTGCGGCGTCCCGCCGCGAATCACCGCCCCGAGGCAGATCACGGCGTCGAATTTCTTCGCCGCCGCGACGCGCCGGGCGGCGAGCGGGATTTCGAACGAGCCCGGGACGCGGATCACGGTCACCCGGCCGGCGTCGGCGCCGTGACGGGCCAGGCCGTCGATCGCCCCCTCGAGCAGCCGATCGACGACGAAGTGGTTGAATCGGCTCGCCACGATCGCGAACGACAGGCCGGATGCGTCGAGCTGACCTTCGATCATCATCGGACCCTCGGCCGCCGGGACCTGCTTCTCCTTGGACATTCCAGCACCTCCGTCCGTATCGGGGACGGAGCATAGCCGGGTCGCCCCGGCCGGACAAGCCCGGGTCGCGCACGCGCGGCTCAGCGGCGATGCCGGGCCCGGCGGCGGCGGAGGGCGGCCAGACGGTGGCGGCGCTGCAACCCGGGCGACAACCCGCGGTCGGAGGAGGCGTAGACCGGCAGCACTCCCTCGTGCGAAGCGGCCCACAGGGCGAGGATCGCGCTGATGCCGGCGATGGCCCGGTTCTCCGACTCGAGGTGGATCACCATGCCCAGCGTGTCGGCCACGAAGTGCATGTTCCGGAGCACCCGCTCGACCTTGCGCTTCTCGACCACGCCGTGCCAGTACGCCACCTCGTCGACGATCAACGCCTCGTGGCGGCGCAGGAACTCGCCCATCGACAGCACGTTCTCGCTGAGCGGCGTGCGGGGGCGGCAGAGGTGGGACAGGTCGGCCGCGTACTCGTCCCACAGCTCCGACAGCGACCGGTTCTCGGGCCGCCGCAGGAACCGCGCGCGGGCCAGCGAGAACTTGGTGCGGATCGTGGCGCGGAAGCGCGGCACCAGCGGGTGCAGGTCGTAGATCGGCGGCTGGGTCACGCCGTGCGCCGGGCGCTGGCGGTAGACCCACCGGCGCTGGAGCTGGCGGGCGTCGAGGATCGTCAGCACCGCCTCCTGCTCGCTGTCCATCACGATGAACCGCCCGCGCTCGACCTTGACCGCGACGATCCAGTGGGCCCAGTTGTGGACCGGCAGCAGCACGGGCGTGCCGCGCCGCAGGCGGGCCGCCAGCGCCCGGAGCGCCTCCGCCGGCCGGTGGAACCGCTCGAAGTGCAACTCGCAGTCGTAGGCCCGCGCGGCCCGCGCCATCTGCTCCTCGTCGGTGCCCAGCCGGGTGGTTCCGGCGATGGCGGCGATGTCGCGGTCGTCGGCGTAGACGCCCAGGGTCAGCAGCGCGTGGCGCAGCGCGATCGGTCCGCACTGCCACATGTTGTGCTGGGGGGTGATGCCCATCCGCCCGCCGCCTCCCGCCTCCTAGCCGGACCGCGTCGGGTCGAGGAACCGCACGACGCGCAGGCCGAAGCCCTCGAGGCCGACGAGGACCTTCGGGTTGTTCGTCAACAGCACGAGCTCCTCGACGCCGAGGTCGCGCAGGATCTGCGCGCCGAAGCCGAACTCGCGCATCACCGGCGGCCGCTCGGCCTTCGCCCGGTCCGGGGCGCGGTCGGGCGCGGCCCGGAGGGCGAGCAGGTCGGGAAAGGCGAGGTCCGTGGCGGCGGGGAGCTTGAGGAACACGCCGCCGCCGGCGTCGCGGATCGCACGCAGCGCGTCGGTCACCCCCACGTGCAGCCGCTCGAGCCCCCGGATCCGCAGCGCGTCGGTGGTCCACGACTCGCGGTGCACCCGGACCGTCGTCGGCCGCTGCGCCGCGGGATCGCCGAGCACGATCGCGACCAGGCCGTCGCCCGCGGTGCCGAGGCCCGGGATCAGGTCGTAGACGTGCGCTGTGGCCCGGATCCAGCCGTCCCCCAGGTCCAGCTCGATTTCGTGGCTCGCCAGCCGCCGCACGAGCTGCTCGCGCT
>JAFGHH010000063.1 GCA_016930215.1 Deltaproteobacteria bacterium | reverse complement strand
GATCGTCAACGGGGCGCCGAAGTCGAACCCGCCGGCGAGCAGCACGCGACCGTCCGGCAACCCGGTGACCGACGCGCCGAGCCGCCCCGAGAAGTCCTCGGGAGCCTGCAGCACCAGCGGGTCGAAGGCCGCGAACTGGTTGACCGGCGACAGCGTCACCGTCAGGAACCGCCGCTCGCCCTTCGCCAACCGGATGCCGCGGAACTGGGCCGAGTACAACGGCGGGTCGTCGGTCGTGATATTCACCACGGCCGTGATCTCGACCTTGAGGTCCGTGTCGTACGGCAGGTCCTTGAAATCCCGTTCCGGGCGGCCGTCGCCGTCGATGTCCGCGGCGGGGTTGAACAGGCCCAGCTCCTCCTCGGTCAGCGCGTCCGGACGGCCGATCGCTACGAACGTGCTGGCGATCGAGCAGTCGGCCTCCAGCGGCGCGATGCAGACATTGAGGTACCCGCCGTACAGCGACTCCGGGATCTGGCTCGAGAGCCCCTCGTCGGTGAGGAACTGGACGCGGATCCCGAGCGGCTCCGCGGTGCCGTCCCCGTCCTGCTGGCAGGCCGGCAGCAGCGCCGCGCACGCCGCGCCGATGAACGCCATGACTCGAGAATAGAGCTTCATGCCGCGAAGTGTAGGACATGGATCCGGGGGGAGTCAAACGAACAGTGGCGCGGAAGACGGTGTGGGGACGCGCAGATCCGGCGGTCCCGACCCCCTACCGCGTGCAGTCGAGCAACTCGAGCAGCTCGTCTCCCCGATGGTACTGCTCGTCCGCCGGATAGCCGATCCCCTCCAGGATGTTGTAGAGCTGGGTGCGGATGTCCCCCAAAGTCTCGTTGCGCCGGTCGGGGGCCGTCGGCGACTCCTGCACGCAGGCGTATTTCGGCGTGCCGCAGGCGTCGAAGGCCTCGCAGTACGCGTTCGCCGCCGTGGCCGCCTGCAGGCCGGCGTCGCCGTACATTCCGCGCCCGCCGAGCAGGACGAGCCGGACGTCCGCCGCGCGGCTGTCGAGCACGGCGCCGTACGGGTCCGCCCCCTGCCGCCCGAAGACCGCCACGTCGCCCACCAGACCCGCCTCGAGCCGGCCGATCCGGTGGTCCAGGCCCACGGCCACGGCGGCCTCGCTCGTCCCCATCCGCCACAGCCGCTCCGTCGTCAGCGCGGCGATCCCCGTCGCCCGCCCGTAGGCCCACCCGAACCGCAGCTCGGAGAGCATCTCGTCCTCGCCCGACGGCGTCCAGTCCGGCGCGATCGCCACCGTCAGCCCGTCCGTCGCGAGAAACTCCGCGATCGGCGCCGTCCGACCGTACAGCACCCAGTTGCTCGAGGGCGACCAGACGATGCTGGCCTGCGTCGCTCGCGCCTCCTCGATCTGCGCGGGTGTCATCGTCATGCAGTGGATCAGCAACGAAGTCGGCGGAATCAGCAGCGACGTCCCGGCGTGCCGGTTGGCGCGCGGGTCGCGTCCCGCGAACGAGTCGAACTCCTCGAGTACGTGGTCGCTCGCGTAGCCCTCGGTCATGTGCACCGCAAACCGCGTCGTCGGATTCGTCGCCGCCGCGAACGACGCCACGTAGTCCGTCGCCTCGGAGTCGGTGATGTCGCGCACCGACGCGATCGTCGTGCGCATGTGGTCGTGCCCCAGCCCGTGGAAGTGGTCGGCGTTGCGCACCCCCCAGTTCACGCACGACTGCTCGAACGACTGCCCCTGCACCGTCGTCGTCCCGTGGAACAGCGAGCGCAACTCGCCCCACTTGGCGGCAGGACAGTAGTGCGTCCCCGTGCTGCGGTGCGCCGCGTACGGCCGGATGTGCGCCTCGTATTGCGGGTCCTCCGCCCACTGGTAGCGGTTCTCGAACAGCCGCGGCGGGTCCGGGATCCACTCGGGCAGGAAGTTGTAGGCCAGGTGGTTGTGCGCATCGATCAGCCCGGGCGAGATCACGCCGTGGGTGTCGATCAGCGTGGCCGTCGAAGCGCCCGCCGTGCCGGCGCAGTCCTCGGCGACGCAGGCGATGCTGCCGTCGCCGGCCACGAACACCTCGCCGGGGTCGAGCACGCGATCCGGCGCCAGCACCACCCCGCGCAGCACGACCCCCGCCGTCCCCGTCCGCAGCACCTCGGCCGGCGGCGCCGGCGTCGAGCCGCTGTGCACGTCGACGCCGCCGTCGAACTCGCCGTCGGTCGTCCCGTCGGGCACGACGTCCACGTCCGCCTCGGGTCCGACGTCCGCGTCCACGTCGGGCTCGGCATCGGCATCCCCATCGGCGTCCGGCCGCGGCACGTCGGTGTCTCCGCCGACGTCCGCATCGGCTTCCGGCCGGCCGGTGTCCCCACCCGGTACGTCGTCGTCTCGACAACCGGCGACCAGGACCAAGCCCGCCAAGAGCGACCACGCAACCCGATTCGACCACCGCATCCGGACCTCCCTGCAACCCGGCCGCACGGCAACGGCGCGCGCGTGCCACGAGTCAGGATAGCCGCCGTTTCCCGATGCGTCACGCGATCTCTGCGGAATTCGTCCACCGGGAGCCGCAACACCGGAGACGCTCCGCGCGATGTACTCCCCGCCGGCCGGGCGCGACCCTGCCGGCAGGAGGTGTACGATGAAGGTACTCCGTTCGGTATGGCTGGCCGCCGCCGGAGGCGTGGCGTTCGATTGCGCGGAGGCGGAGGTTCCGCCCACACCATCCCCCGTTCCGGGCGACGAGGCCGCCGCCGCGGTCGAGCCGATTCCCGCCGACCCCCCGCTCCCGCTCGCCGCCGACTTCACTCGCACCCCACCCGCCGGAACGGGCTGGTCGCTCGTCCCGGCCGTCCCTCCCGGCGACCTCGAGGTGCTCGGCGACGGCACCGGTCCCGTCCCCTGGCTCGCCTCGCTCGACGAGCTCTATCGGCGGGTCGTCGATGTCTGGGCACCCGTGGCCCTTCCCGATGCCGGCCACCCGTACGCCGTCTGGGGCGCCTCGCCCGAGGACGTCTGGGCCGTCGGCCGCGACGGCCGCGCCTGGCACTGGGCGGACGGCCGCTGGCACGAGTCGGACACCCGCACCGACCGGGCCCTGCACGCGGTCTGGGGCGGCACGGCCCGCGAGGTCTGGGCGGCGGGCGACGGCGGGACCCTCCTGCGGTTCGACGGCGAGGACTGGTTCCGCGTCCTGGCGCCGACCGACCGGACGTTGCGGGTGGTGCACGGCACCGCTCCCGACGACGTCTGGGCGGCGGGCGACGGCGGGACCCTCCTGCACTGGAACGGCTGCCGCTGGACCGCCTTCGACTCCGGGACCGATCGCGGCCTGCGCGGCCTGTGGTGCGCGGCCCGGGACGACGCGTGGGCGGTGGGGGCCGAGGGGACGATCCTCCACTGGGACGGCCACGGCTGGTCGGCCGTCGAGTCCGGGACCACGGCGAGCCTGGCGGCGGTCGCCGGGCGCGGCTCCTGCGAAGCGTGGGCCGTGGGCGCGGAAGGGACGATCCTGCGCTGGGACGGCGCCCGGTGGGCCGAGGAGCCGAGCCCGTGTCCACCGACCCGCTCGTTCTTCGACGTGTCGGTCTCCGAGTCCGGCGACGTCTGGGCCGTCGGCTCGTGCCGGCTCCTGCGACGCGAACGGTGACCGGCGGCTCGTGCACCGGCGTCGGTCGCCCCCGGTCGGACGGTTGTCGGGCGAGGGGAATCCGTGCTGCAATCGGCCGGTCCGGCGACGGGTGCCATGCGACGCACGCTGCTGATCACCGGGTTCGCGCTGTTCTCCGCCGCGCTGGCGCTGTGCGCCGCGCTCTACGCCGAACACCACGCGGCCGTGACCGACTTCTCCGCCGAGCGGCCGGCGGCCGGACGCCGGGACGCCCCGCCGCCGCTGCTCGAGCTTCCCGTCGAGGACGGCGTCGCGGTGCGGGTCGCCGCATCGTGGAGCCTGCGGCCCGACCTGGCCTGCGACCGGGAACGCCTGCGCGCGGACCTGCCGCACGTCCCGGAAACGCTCGACGGCCTGCGGGTCGTCTGGCGCGAACGCTCGGGCGGGGTCGACCGCGTGCTCGGAGAGCAGCGGATGGCCGACGCCCCGGCCGACGGTCCGGCCGGGTGGTCGCGCGCGCCGGCGCCGTTCCTCCGCACGGCCGGTCCCGCGGCGACGCTCCGTGCGGACCTGGAGGCGGACCCGGATGCCGTCGGGCTCGACCGGCCCGAGTGCTGGTCGTTCGGCGTGGCCGGTCGGCGGACGATGGCGCTGCGCGGCCGCGACCTCGCCGTGCTGCTGGCCGTGCCGCTGGCGCTGGCCCTGCTGCTCGCCGGGATGTGGCGGCGCTCCGCGGCGGCGACGGAGGGCGCCGAAGCGCCGCCGCGATGGCGTTGGGGCGATGCCCTGGTGCCGGTGGGGTTGACCGTCGCCTTCCTGGCCCTCGGGTCGCTCGTCCCATGGTGTTCGGCCGACGTGGGGTGGCGGTTGCTGCAGCAGGCGCCGTTCACCGCGGCGCTGGGACTCGGGGTCGCGCTGGTCGCCGCCCGACGGCGCTCGCGCTCGCCGCTCGCGGCGCTGGGTGGCCGGCCGTCCGGCCGTCCGGCCTGGATCGCGGCCGGGCTGGGTACCGGCGTGCTGCTCGCCCTTCCGGCGGCGTGGCTGGTCGGAACGGTCTTCCCGTCGTCCGACGCGACGACCACGGTGCTGTGGGTGCCGGGGAGCGTGCTGGCCCTCGCGGCGGCGTCGAGCGCCGCGGCGTTGTCGGAGGAGCTGCTGTGGCGGGGGCTGGTCTTCGAGGTCGCGGCGGCTCGGCTCGGTGCGTGGTGGGCGGTCG
>JAFGHH010000062.1 GCA_016930215.1 Deltaproteobacteria bacterium | reverse complement strand
GGACGTCGCGGCCGGCGGGGAGCGGTTGCGGCGTGCGGAAGCGCAGGTCGCCCACCGGGGGCTGCGCGTACGGGATGCCGAGGAACGAGTGCACCGGACCGTCGGTGGCGCCGTGGAGCACTCCCTGGGCCAGGCCGACCTCCGGTGCCGGGCAGCCCACGATGCCGCAGACCCAGCGGCCGTCCGTGCAGCGGCAGCGCTCGGTGACGTCGCTCTCGCCGTCGCCGCCGCAGGTCACCGCGTGCGGGCAGTCGACCGCGCCCTCGACGGCGCAGACCTCGCCGCCGAGCGTGGTCGTCGAGCCGCCGAGTTCGGGGCAGGCCGGGGCGTCGACCGTGTCGCCGACGTCGCCGTCGGTCGTCGTCGAGTCGTCGCCGTTGCAGCCCGCCGTCGTCACGAGCAGGGCCGGCAGAACGACGGTCCACGTCGCCCGCCCCTTGCCGGTTCCGGTTCTCGAACGGTGCGGTGCGCTCATGCGTGCTCCTTGCGCCCGGGGGCGGGCGGGATGCCCGCCGTTGCGACAGGCTACGATACCGTCCCACCGGCGTCCATCCCGGGGCACCGCGACGAAGGACGAGGTCCCGAACCGTGCGCACGACCGTCGCGGGTCGGGGTGGACGGGCGCCGCTCTTCCGTTCATGATGTGGTTCGAGGAGCGAGGGATGGGCATGGATCGGCGTACGGTGTGGCTCGGCTGTCTCCTCGGGGCCTGGGTCGGGCTCGGTGCGGCCTGCGGGCACGACTGGTCGGCCGCCGGCGACGATGCGGGCGCCGGCGAGGCCGAGGTCTCCGACGGCGACGTCGAGGACGAGGTCGGCGCGGACCTGCCCGACGTCGCCGAGGTGGAGGCGGTCTCCGACGGCGACGCGGATGAGTTGGTGTCCCACGACACGCCGCCCGACGTGCGGCCCGACACCGGTCCGCGCGCCTGCGGCAACGGCGTCGTCGAGCCGGGCGAGGTGTGCGACGACGGGAACACGGTGACCGAGTGGTGCGAGGACGACAACAGCGAAGCCTGCCTGTCCGACTGCTCGCTGCTGTCCGCGACCTGCGGCAACGGTCGGCTCGACCCGGGCGAGATGTGCGACGACGGGGACCCGGACAGCTTCGACGAGTGCACGACCTCGTGCACGATGAACGACCTGGGAATCGGGGCGCCGTGCCGGTGCATCGAAGGATGCGCGGAGCTCGACTTCAGCGCCGGGGCGATCGTCGGCTGCGAGTTCGTGGACGCGCCGCCCGATGAGGTCGCGAACGTCGCCTGCCTGCGCGGGCTCCGCAACCCGCTCCTGCCGCTGGAGGTGTACGCCGCCGAAGGGTACTGCACCTGGATGGCGATCGGATGCGAGAGCGCGGCGATGATCTGCTCGACGGTCCCGCAATTCGGCGACGTGGAGCGCTTCGAGTGCCCCGCAGGCTACGTCGAGCGCTCCATCGTCTGGGCGGCCATGGACACCGTCATCACCGTGGCCTACTGCGCCAAGCCGTGCGCTTCGCAGCGCGACTGCCGGTGGAATGCGGTGGAGGAGGAGGGAAGTCCGTGGGCGGGGCAATGCGGGCAGTGGACCTGCATCTCGACCGGCGACGGCTCCGAGTCGTTCTGCGACGACCCGCGCAACACCTGGGACTGACGGGTCGGTCCTTGCAGCGGCAGGTCGCGCCTTGCGCGGCCGTGGGCGTGATCGTTCGTGGTCCTTGTCGTTCGAACGGTCGTGTGGGGCCGAGCGGCCCCTGGGCCGGGGTCTCTCGACCCCAGTCGTGGGGTTCGCCGGCGCGGATAGTGGGCTGATTTCGAGGCGACAATTCCTGCTGCACGCGGCACGGGATTTGCTCGAGGGGTAGGGTGCAGGTGCCGACCTTGGGTCGGCGCCGCGGGTCGAGGGCGCGGTTGGCGCCGTCGGTTCCCGCAGTGAGAGTTGGGATTCCGCGGCCGGAGAGCTCCCACCGGTTGCGGCGGCGGGGCACTGAGCCAGTGGGCTCGGTGCGCCTCGTAGCGGACGACGCGCTGCCCCGCGATTCGAACCGGGGCTGCGATCGGCGATGTGCCCGCCGGTCGCGGCCCCGGTTCCCATTTCAGGGCCGGGTCACAACTCGTCGGGACACCAGGAATCGTCGACCGTCGGGATCGGGATGCAGATGCCGGCCTGGCAGGTCTCGCCGTGGGTGCAACCCCGGTCCAGGCAGGCCGCCTCGAGCGTCAAGGCAACATCGCGGTCCAGGTCCGGCTCGAACCAGGTGCGCACGGTCCGCGTGATCCTCTGGTGGCCGTGCTCGTCGAGTCCCACGACCGACAGCAGGAAGTCCTCGGGGGCGAACAGGTCGTCGCCGGGGCGGATCGAGTAGGTGACGAACGTTCGTCCGACGGGAAGACGGAACACCCGGGCGAGGTCGGGGCGCGTGGCGTGATCGACGACCAGGCGCACGAAGGTGATCTCGTCGGGGACATCGACGGCGATGCACACGTGGACGAGCAGGGCCGTTCGGTCGGGGGCGCAGCCGGTTGTCGCCGTGGCCAGCAGGGCGAGCAGGAGCGGCAGGCGAGGGCGCACGGGGCTCACCAGACCACCCAGTTCCCGCCGCTGCCGTCGCGCGGGCCGTCGCCGCCCGCGACGCCGAAGTAGATTCCGGTCGCCGCGCCGCCCGCGACGACGGCGCCGACGATCGTCCAGAACCACCAGCTCTCGTACCAGGCGGGTGCGACGTTGTCGTCGTCGCCGCCGCCCGGCGGCGGAGGGGGCGTCGGCGGGAACGTCGGCGGGAACGTCCGCGGGCCCGGCTCGACGTACGGCTGTTCGCTGGTCCAGCGGTCGTTGCGGCGGGCCAGCACGTGGCCCGAGGGTGCGTGGGCCTCGATCGTGTAGTCGAGCGGCCGGCCTTCGCGGACGAGGTCCTCGGGCAGGCGCGCCTCGAACGACGGGCCGACGGCCACGAACAGCCGGCGGACCTCCTCGCCGTCGGGGCGCGCGACGACGAGCCACAGCCGGTCGACGGCGTCGGCGCCGGAGTCGAGCTGGATCGTGAGCACGCCCTGCCGCACGGCGGGCCCGGGCGTCGGGCGCAGCTCGACCCGGATCGATTCGCGCGGCTGGCGGAACGCCTCGTCGTAGACCGCGCGGACGCGGGGCGGGTAGTCGTCCGACAGCCGCCAGCCCGGGTCGCGGCGGTGGAGCGAGGCGAAGCCGGCCAGGGCGGCGTCGCGGTCGCCGAGGTACACGCGGCAGGCGGCTTCCATCTCCAGGGCCCGGTTGCGATCCTCGGCGGAGAGATCGGAGCGGGCCAGTACACCCTCCAACTGCTTCAGCGCCTCGACGTAGTCCAGCGCCTCGAGCGCCTCGTAGGCCGGGCCGAGCGGGTCGGGTCCGGTCCCGCGCGCCCGGGCGGGATCGGCGGCGAGCAGCAGGGCCAGGGCGGCCAGGCAGGCCGCCGTGCCGCGGGTCGGGATGCGGAAGCAGCGTCGCACGGAGTCCGCTACTCCTCGTCCCCGCCGGGGATCAGCCCGTGTCGCCGCAGCAGCTTGCGCAGGTGCTTGCGGTCCAGGCCGGCGACCCGGGCGGCGAGCGAGATGTTCCCGCGGCTCCGTTCGATCAGGTCGGCCAGGTAGCGCTTCTCGAACGACGCGGTGAGCTCCTCCTTCGCCTCGGCGAAGGTGGACTCCGTGCGCACCCGCAGCTCCTCCTGCTGCACGGCGGGGCCGACCTGGAGCCGGAGGTCGCAGAAACGCGGCGAGCGGGTGCCCGAGAGCGCGACGGCGCGTTCGATCACGTTGCGCAGCTCGCGAACGTTCCCGGGCCAGGCGTGGGCGGTCAGGCGGTCGAGGCTCGGTCCTTCGATCGGTCCCGGGTCGGCGATCCCGAGCCGGGAGAGGATGCGCTTGACGATCGGCGCGATGTCCTCGCGCCGCCGGCGGAGCGGCGGGATCCGCACGTGAACCACCGACAGCCGGTAGAACAGGTCGGGGCGGAACCGCTCCGCCCGCACCTCGCCCTCGATGTCGGTGTTGCACGCCGCCACGACCCGCACGTCGACCGGGCGGGGGTTGTCGCTGCCCACCGGCTTGACCGCGCGCGACTCCAGCGCCCGCAGCAGCTTCGGCTGCAGCTCGAGCGGCATCGCGGTCAGCTCGTCGACGAACACCGTGCCCCCGTGCGCCCGGACGAACGCGCCGGGCCGGTCCGAGGTGGCGCCGGTGAACGCGCCGCGCACGTGCCCGAACAGCTCGCTCTCGATCAGCTCCCGCGGCACGGCGCCGCAGTCGAACACCACGAACGGACCCGAGCGGCGGGGGCTGCCCTGGTGCAGCGCCCAGGCCACCAGCTCCTTGCCCGTGCCGGTCTCGCCTTCCACGAGCACCGTGCTGTCGGTCGGCGCCACCTGCTCGAGCACCGCGAACAGCCGGCGCATCGGGAGGCTCACGCCGTCCAGGTCCCCGAACGACTGGCGCGCCGACGGCTCGATCGCCTCGACGCTGTCGTCCGGCCGCAGCACCAGCGACGTCCGACCGACCCGCAACACCGCCCCCGGCCCGACCACCGCCTGCGTGATGCGCGAGCCTTCGTAGAACGTGCCGTTCGTCGAGCCGTGGTCGGTAACCTGGAATCCGCCCGGCACCGTCTGGACGCTGGCGTGGTGGCGGGAGACCGTGGAATCGTCGAGCATCAGGGCCGAGCCGGGTGCGGAGCCGATCGCGACGGGGTCGCGGCCGACGCGCGCCGAGCGCCCGCACGACGGTCCATCGATCACGAACAGCGAGCAACGGAGCGGTGCCGGCGCCTGACCGCCCGCCGCCTCGCGGTCCACCTTGGTCTGCTCCTCGGAACGGTACGGTCGCTTGCCCACGGCCGCCCAGTATAGGCGGTCGCGGGCCGGAGGGAAGAGCCAACCGCATCGGTCCGAGGGCGGGCCGCGGGTGGCGAGGCGTCCGGGGACCGGGTATCCTTCGTTTCGCGGAGGTGGAGCGATGCGAGGGTCGTCCGGGAGGGGCTGGTGGTGCTTCGTCGTGCTGCTGGTGGGGGCCTGCGCCAGCGGCGGTTCGGGCGGAGACGACGTCGTCGGCCTGCCCGATCGGGCGGACGCGGCCGACGCGGACGACGGGTCGGTCGACCTGCCGACCGACGAGTCCGACGGGGACGTCGGGGATGCCGCCGACGACGGTCCGGCGCCGTGCCCGCCCGGTCGCGTGCGATGTGGCGGCGAGTGCGTCGACCTGACCTCCAACCCCGAGCACTGCGGCGGCTGCGACCTGGCCTGCCCGGCCGGCTCGGTATGCAACGAGGGCGGCTGCGCGTCGACCTGCTCCGGGGTCCTCACGCTGTGCGGTGCGTCCTGCGTCGACCTGCGCAGCAACCCCGACCACTGCGGCGAGTGCGACCACGCCTGCGACGGGGCCCTCAACGCCGACGGCACGTGCCTCGACGGCGTTTGCGGGATCGCCTGCCGCGACGGCTGGACCGACCTCGACGGACTCCCCGGGTGCGAATACGCCTGCGCCTGGACCTCGGACACCGAGTCGTGCAACGGCGTGGATGACGACTGCGACGGCGCGGTGGACGAGGGGTTCGCCTGCGCGGTCGGCACCACGGTGAGCTGCACCACCACCTGCGGTTCGATCGGCACCGGCTCCTGCACGCTGACCTGCGAACCGCCGGCCGGCGCGGGCTGCCTCCCGCCCGAGGAGACGTGCAACGGCCTCGACGACGACTGCGACGGCGCTCCCGACGACGGCCTGGGCTGCGTCCTCGGTGCCAGCGAGACCTGCACCACCTCCGCCGGGGCGCCGGGCCGGCGCAACTGCGTCTCCGGCTGCGTGTGGGGCGTCTGCTCCGCGACCGGCGAGGCGTGCAACGGCATCGACGACGACGGCGACGGCGCATGCGACGAGGACTTCGACTGCTGCCGGGGCTCGACCGGTACCTGCCCGACGAGTTGCGGCTCGACCGGCGTGCGGACCTGCTCGAGCGCCTGTTCGTGGGGCCCCTGCACGCCGCCCGCCGAGACCTGCAACGGGGTCGACGACGACTGCGACACGCTGGCCGACGACGGCTTCGGCTGCGCGCTGGGGACCACCGGCACCTGCCCGACGAGCTGCGGGACGACCGGCACGCGCAGCTGCGGTGCCGGCTGCGTCTGGAGCGCGTGCGGCCCGCCGTCCGAGCTGTGCAACGGGCGCGACGACGACTGCGACACGAGCTGCGACGAGGGCTGGGCCTGCTGCGTCGGCAGCACGCGGGCCTGCACCACGACCTGCTCCACCACCGGCGGCCAGACCTGCTCCGGCGGCTGCTCGTGGGGCGCCTGCGTGCCCCCCGCGGAAGCCTGCAACGGCTCGGACGACGACTGCGACGGCGCCTGCGACGAGGATTTCGGCTGCTGCCGGAACACCACCGGGGGTTGCACGACGAGCTGCGGGAGCGCCGGGACGCGGACCTGCTCCACGAGCTGTGCCTGGGGCTCCTGCGCGCCGCCGGCCGAGACGATGAACTTCGTCGACGACGACTGCGACGGCATCACCGACGAGGGGTACTCGCTCCTGGCCCGCGGCTACGACGACTGCGCGGGCACGGGCGGGGCCTGCCCGGCCGGCTACGCTCCGCGCGGCAGCTTCAAGGTCGAGAGCATCGCCTGCGGCAGCGCCGGGTCCACCGGCTCCGACTACGCGGGCTACGAGTTGGACGCCGGCTGGATGACACTCTGCTCCCCGACCGACGACGTGCTGCTGGCGGCCGGCAGCGACGACTGCGGCGGGCCCTACGTCGGCTGCCCCGCCGGCTACTCCTCCCGCGCGGCGTTCAAGGTCGACGCGGTCGGCTGTTTCGGGGGAGCCTCCGGCACGGGTTGGGACGGCACCGAGCGGCGCAGCGGCTGGATGGAGCTCTGCTCGCGGACCGTGCGCGAGGGGCTGTACCTGGCCTCCGACGACTGCACGGGCGCCGGCGGCGGCTGCCCGTCCGGTCGCAGCGGGCACGGCTCCTGGAAGCCCGACGTCGTGCCGTGCAACCCCGCGCTCCCGTCGGCCACGACGACCGACGGCCACCCGCTCAACAGCGGCTGGCTCGTCTACTGCGTGCAGGACTGACGGACCGTCACGGCTCCACGAGGTCGAAGCGGATGCGGACCGACTGGTTCGCCAGGACGCGAACGGTGCGCCGGTAGCGCCGGCCGGCCCCATCGACCAGCACCAGCGGCTGGTTGCCGACGGGCAGCTCGGCGTCGATCACGGGGGTCTCCCCGAGCTGCCGGCCGCGCCACAGCACGATCGACCACGGACGGCTGTCGATCGTCACCTTGCCGAAGGTCGGAGCGGCCTCGGACGGGCCGGAAGCCTCGCGGCGGGCGGCGTCGCGCGGGACGTCGGTCGTACCGGTCTCCGCGGCGTCCGCGGGACCCGAGTCGGCGTCGGGGGCCGGGCCGGCGTCGGCCTGGGGCGGGGTGCCTTCGTCGGAAACCTTGGCGCCCGCGCCTTCGCTCGACGCGTCGGCGGCCTTCGCGCCTCCCGCGTCGGCGAGCGCGGCTTCCCCGTGGTCCGGGAGGCCGTCGGACGCGTCGGCGCCGGGCGTGCCGGCGAGGACCGGCGGCGGTGCGACGGCGGTGGGGCCGGCGGCGACGTGGGTGCCGGGCGAGGTCGAGTGTCGGTCGCGCATGCCGAGCCAGGCGAGCAGGACGAAGGCGACGACGACGGCCAGCACGGCGGCGGCCAGGATCCATCGCGTCCCGCGGTTCCAGCTCTGCCAACTGGCGGAGAGCCCTTCGGGGGCCGGCGCCCGCACATCGACGCGCGCCGCGGTCACCGGGACGCTCGCGACGGGGCGCGGGTCGGAGGAGTCCCCGGTCGACGGCTTGCGGAGCGGCTCGGCCACGAGGACCGAGGTCGAGGGAGCGACGGCGGAGGGGGAGGTGGTCACGCGCGGGGGCAGGGGGGTCGCCGACGGCGGCGGCGTCCCCGGCGTCTCCGCCATCGTCGGCGCGATCTCGAAGGCCGAGGCGCTGCGGGGCGCCTGGATCGATGGGACCTCGGCGACGGTGGCATCGTCGCGGCCGGTGTCGGCGGCCCGGGCCGAGCCCCCCGTCGTGGCGCCCGGGACCGCCCGCACCGTGCGTGCGGGCCGCTGGGAGGACGGCACCGGCGCCTCGTCGCGGATCGAGATCACCAGCGTCGAGGCGAAGCGCGTGCTCACCAGCTCGCCCAGCACCTGCTCGTTCGCCAGCATCCGTTGTTCGGCGACGAACAGGTCGATCGCCTGGGCCAACTCCTCGGCCCGCTGGAACCGCGCGGCGGGGTCCTTCTCGAGGGCGCGCATGGCGATCAGGTCGAGCGCTTCCGGGACGGAGGGCCGCAGCGAGCTCGGCCGCGGCGTCGCGTGCTCGAGCACCGCCCCGAGCACCTCGATCGGCTGGTCCTGGTCGTACAGGTTGCGGCCGGTCAGTGCCTCCCAGAGCACGATGCCCAGGGAGTAGATGTCGGTGCGGGGATCGAGCTTCCAGCCCCGGCACTGTTCGGGCGACATGTAGCGGATCTTGCCCTTGAGCGCCCCCTGTTCCGAGTGTTGGGAGCCGGCGCGGGCGATGCCGAAATCGATCAGCTTGACCTCGCCCTCGAAGGAGATCAGCACGTTGCTGGGGCTGATATCGCTGTGGACGATCCCGAGCGGCCGGCCGAGGGCGTCGGTGGCTCGGTGGGCGTAGGCCAGCCCGCGTGCGGTGTCGGCCGTGATGCGGACCGCGATCGGGATCGGCAGCCCCTCGCCGGCGAACACGGCGAGGAGGCGGTCCAGCGACGTGCCGCGGACGTACTCCATCGCCAGGTAGTAGCTGTCGTCGATCCGGCCGAAGTCGTAGACCTGAGCGACGTTGGAATGGGTCAGGCGGGCCAGGATCGCCGCCTCGTTGACGAACATCCGGACGAACTCCTGGTCCTCGGCCAGGTGCGGCAGGATGCGCTTGATCACCAGGTCGCGGGCGAAGCCTCCCGGGCCCGTGCGCTGCGCGAGGTACACTTCGGCCATCCCGCCGCGCCCGATCCGGGCGACGATGCGATAGGGACCGAAAACGGAACCTTCCTGCAGCTCCATCGTTCCGGCTCCCGGGCCGGATCGCTCAACGTAGCGGCCCCCTCCGGGGCCTGTCAAATCGGCGGCGGCGGTGCTTGCCGGACCCCGGGGCCGGGGGCTATCCTTCCCTCGCGTGAGATCCTGGCGGCCGGTGGAAGGGAAATCGGGGCGACCTGCTCCGGGAGCGCGGTCCGGCCGTGCGGTCCTCCGGTTGGCCTGGTTGCTGGTGGTCGGCGCCGCCGCCTGCACCGACGAGGACGAGAACGCCTGTCCGGACCTCGACGGCGACGGGTACGGGTCCCCCAGCCATCCCGCCTGCCTGTTCGCGGGTCTCGACTGCGACGACCGCGATCCGTGGGTCAACCCGGGCGCCCAGGAGATCTGCGGCAACGGGATCGACGACAACTGCTTCGGCGGCGACGACCCGTGCAATACCTCGCGCTGCCGGGACGCCGACGGCGACACCTACGGCGAGGGGCCGGGGTGTCGCGGACCGGATTGCAACGACAGCGATCCTTCGATCCGCCCGGGCGCCGGCGAGATCTGCGGCGACGGGATCGACAACGACTGCTACGGCGGGGACCGCGAATGCCCGCCGGCCTGCCTCGACGAGGACGGCGACGGCTACGGCGTCGGGGAGGGTTGCTGGGGACCGGATTGCGACGACACCGCGGCCTGGGTCAACCCCGGCGCCGACGAGATCTGCGGCGACGGGATCGACAACGACTGCACCGGCGGCGACGCGGTCTGCCAGCCGCGCTGCGGCGACGGCTGGCTGTCGCTCGGCACCGTCTACGGCGACGAGATGGGCTGGTTGGGCGACGTGGTCAGCCCCGATCCGGACCTCGGCACCCCCTGGATCCTCCTCAGCTCCGGCGTCCTCCCGGGCTCGAACGCCACCGTCTACGTCGGCTGGGGCTTCGATGCCGGGCTGGCCCCCTGCGTGACCGACCTCAGCGTCTTCGTCTACGCCTTCGACGACAGCACGCTCGGCAACGGCGCCAACATCCACTTCGACGCCGGGGACGGCACCGCCGGCGACCTGATCGCCAACGTCAATCGCGACGAGATGTGGTACGGCATCGTGACGTCCCCCGACGGTCACCTGGACTGCGACGCCCATTCCTGCTGGATCTGGATCACGTTCACCGCCGTCGCCCTCGACTACACCCACGTCCGGGAGGCCGAGGTCGCGATCTACCTCGACGAGATCTAAAGATCGCGCGGCGGACGGAGTCCAAGTCCGGCGTAAGGTAGCCCCGTCTGGGGTGGATACGGGATGGAAGAAGGGGAGGTTCGCATGAGGTATCTGTCGGGAATCCTGGTGCTGGCGCTGGCCCTCGCGGCCGGGGCGTGCGAGAAGAAGTCCGAGGAGGGGTCCGAGCCGGCTTCCGGCGGCGGGGCCAACCCGTTCGCCAAGGTCGAGCCCTCGGCGGAGCCCGCAGGGGGACCCGCCGCGGAGCCCGCCGGGGGAGCGGTCGAGCCGGTGGCGGCCGGGGGGACGGCCGAGCCCGGGACGCCCGCGGCCGCGCCGGAGGAGCCGGCCGAGATCCAGCCGCCGCGGCTCGGCTACGTGAAGGGCACCGTGCAGGCGATCGACGGCGACGGCACGCATCCGATCGCCGAGGGCGCCACGGTACTGCCGGGGACGGTGCTGGTGGTCGAGCCGGAGAGCCAGGCCGAGCTGGACCTGCCCGACGGCTCCGCGGTCGACCTGGGCGAGATGACCGAGCTGCTGCTGCGCACCGCGACCTTCGACGGCGAGAAGCGCAACATCGACCTGGCGGTGCTCGACGGGACGATCCGCGTCCACGCCGCGCCCAACACCGCCGAGGGCTCCTCGTTCCGCGTGTCGACCCCCTCGGGGACGACCGAGGTGCAGGGGACGGTCTACGCGGTCGAGGTCGGAGGGGGGATGGACGGCTCGCAGGTCGCGGTGTTCGACGGCCGCGTGCAGGTCAAGGCGGGCGAGGCGGTGCAGGTGGTCACGCCCGCCGAGCCCGGCGTGCCGGTGGCGGTGCGCGTCGTGCCGGCCGTCGGCATCCAGCCCGTGGAGGTCGAGCCGGTCGTCGTGGACCGCTGGGCCGACTGGACCGACCAGCAGTCGGACGACCTGATCGAACGCTACGACATCGATATCCAGGCGCCGGAACGGATCGAGGCGCCGGTGCTGGTGGTGGAGGCGCAGCCGTACTGGACGCCCCAGATCCAGCTCCGGCGCGCCCGCATCGCCACGCGCGCGCAGGTGCTGGTCGCCGCGGCCGGCCCCGAGCGGCTGGTGGTGCTCGACACGCCCCGCGCGCGGTTCCTGCTGGCCCGCCAGGCCTGGGTCCCGGCGGTCTACGTCCCGCGCCGGGCGCGGCTCGAGCCGGCCCGCCGGATCCGGCTGCGGACCTGGGAACAGGCCGTCGAGACCCGCGTCGCCGTCCGGGCCGAGCTGGCACCGACGATGGTCGAACTGCGCGGGGCGTGGGTCGACCACAAGGGGCGCGTGCGCTACCACGGCCGCGGCCACGGCCACGCCGTGGTCCTCGTAACCCCGCCCGAGCCGACGATCGTCGTCGGCCTGCCCTCGGTCGCCTTCGGCGGCGGCGTCGCCGTCGGCGGTGCCGTGGTGGGCGGCGGCGCCGTGGTGGGCGGCGGGGCCGCGGTGGTGGTCAAGCCCCCGGCGGTGACGGTCCAGGCGCCGTCGGTGACGGTCGGGCTGCCCGGCGTGCACGTCGGCGGCGCCGTGGTCGTGGGCGGCGGGGCTCCGGCGCCGGTGGTCGTCGGCGGCCGTCCCGGCCACGGCCGCGACCGGCCCGGGGCGGTGGTGGTGACCCCCGGCGGGCCGCCTCCGCCCACGATCGTCGTGCCGGGCGGCCCCACCAAGGGTCGCGGCAACCGCGGCCGCGGCCGCTGACGGCGACCGTCGATCCTCGCCGGCCCTTCCGCCTGCCGGCATCGCCCGCACGTCCGCTTCGCGCACCCGTCATCGACGCTCGCCCGCCCCGGCGCGTCGCCCGAGCGTCCTTCGAGCCGTTCGTGGTCGAGTTGTGTCCGTTGTGGTCGGCTGTCGGGCTCATGCGCGGGGGGTGTGCCCTGCCGCACCACGGCGCGGCGGTGACGAGCAGTTTCGGACGCATCACGTTCGCGCAGCGACGGGCCTTGCGACTTGACGTGCGGCGACAACCGGAGCAGCCTGGGCCTCATGGTGGGTGGAAGGGGTACGAGGGTGACCGCGTGCTCGCGGCGTGCGCGGCGAGGCGTCCGGGGCCTGGTGGGCGGCCTGGCGGCCGCCGTCGTGGTCGCCGTCTTCGCGGCCCGACCGACGCTGGCGCAGGCGCCGGACGATGCCCGGGCGGAGGCGGAACGCCACTTCCTGCAGGGTCTGGCCCTCGTGGAGAACGAGGACTGGGAGGCGGCGCTGCTGGAGTTCCGCGTCTCGCTCGAGCTCTTCCCGACCCGCTCCGCCCTGTTCAACTCGGCCCAGATGCTCAAGGCGCTGCACCGCTACGTCGAAGCCGTCGACACGCTCCAGGAGTGGCTGGCGCGCTACCGCGACGAGGCGCTCGCCGACGAGTTGGCGGCGACGGAAGAGGCGTTGCGCGAATGGGAGGGGTTCATCGGCGAGCTCGAGATCCGGGTGGACGAGCCGGGTGCCGAGTTGCGGCTCGACGGCACGGGCATCGGTCGTTCGCCCCTGCCGGGACCGATCCGGGTCGATGTCGGCACGCACCGGGTCGAGGCGACGCTGGAGGGGCGGCTGCCGCAGCAGGAGCAGGTCACGATCGTGTCCCGCCAGCGCATCGGCCTGGACCTCTCGCTGGCCGAGCTTGCGCCGCCGCCGGAGGTTCCGGCCCTTCCGCCGGTGCCGCCGGCGCCCGTGGCGATAGGGGTGGAGACGCACGACGGACTGCTGCTTCGACTGACGGTAGGCGGCGGGTTCGTGTACAACGAGGAGTACGTGGGCGAGGAGTTCGGCGGGGGCGGCGGCGCCGCGCTGGCGGCCGGCTACTCGCCGGTCGAGAACTTCTCCCTGTATCTCGAGTTCACGGGCAATCACCCGCAGGCCTTCGGCCTGGGGATCGGCATCGGCGGCTACTTCGGCCCCAACCTGTTCCTCGACGGGGTGTTCGGCTACTCCTACGACGCCGGGATGTACGGTGCCGTCGTGTTCGGCAAGGAGTGGTGGATCGCCGACCAGTGGGGACTCGGCGTGGCCCTGCGCCAGACCGTCTCGACCTGGAGCCTCGAATTCCCCACGTTGGCGGCCAGCACCTTCGTCTGTTTCACGGCCACCGTCAGTTGACGGCCGCCGTCCCCCGGCCGGAACCGCCACACGTGCTCGTACCCGCCCCCGGGTCTTGAGCTGCCCGACCGACCGGTCGAAGAGGCGGTGTCGCGTCGCAGGCCTTGGTGGGTCACCTCCAGCGAGACGACCGTCGGGCTTTACCGCGGCGGCGCCTGGGTGTAGTTTGAGGTCTCGGCGAGGGAGGCGTCCGGGCCGCGCTGCACCGCAGAAGTCAGCGAGTTGTGCCTTCGGAAGCTCCGCAGGATGCCGTGCCGCAAGGAGGGAAGAATGATCGGAAGACTCTCGATCGTTGCCGTGCTCGTCGTGGCGCTCGGGCAGCTCGGCTGCGGTGACTCGTCCGACGACCGAGGAGCCTGCATCTCCTCGGGGGCGCATCTCGGCGCCAACGAGTGCATGGAGAACTGGACCCGCGAGGCGTGCGAGGATTTCGACACGCGAGGGGTCAACAGTGCGACTTGGACATTCTACGAAGGTCAGTCGTGCAGCGAACTCGGCTGGTAGGTCGTGGCCGTTGGCGGGCTTCTCGCGCCGGAACGTTCCTGCTCGTTCTCTGTTTCTGGAGTGTCGCCTGTCCCTCGCCGCCCGTCGGCCCGCCGACCGCGGGCGAGCCGTTCGGGGACGCCGAAGGCGCGGACGGATCGGTCGAGGCCGTCGCGGATGACCCGTCGCCGGCCGACGCGGCGCCTGCGGACGAGGCTGCGGAGTCGCCGTCCGGCGACCGTGCCGCCGCCGACGGCACGGCGCCGGAGCCGGCGACGGCCCAGGTCGCAGCGGAGGACGCTCCGGCCGCGCCGCCGCGGCTGTTGGGCTGGATCCGTGCCGAGCCGACCGACGTCTGCGCGCTCGAGCGGATGATTCCGCTGGAACCGTCCCTCTGCGACGAGCGGCTGAGCTGCAGCACCGACCGCCATGCGGTGCGGGTGCAGCCCCGGTCCGGCGGCTTCCGGCGCGCGTCGGTCGTGTTGCCGTGCGAGCGGGACTACACGGGAGAATGCCAGTCGACGCTGGAAGAGGTCTGGTTCGAGGTGACGGTGGGGCACGACAGCGTGCGGGCGACCCTGGTCGCGCGGTCGGGTCCGCCCATCGTCGTGATGCGGAACGACGAGACGGTCGAGCGGTTCGGCCGGTTCTACCTCGGCCCGGCGAACGCGGAGGGGCACTTCTTCGTGGCCTACCTGCGCGAGGCCCCGGCCTGGGCCGTGCCGGTCGCCGCGGAGGACGAACTGCAGGCGGTCGCCGACGGCGTCGCCGCGTTCCTGCGGGCCGGGCCGTCGTTGGAGGTGCTGGTCGAGCGCTACGGCGAGCTGCGCCGGGGTTCGGGCGGCCGGCACACCGCGGCGACTCCGTTGCTGGAGATCGATGCCTTGGTTCGCGACGAGGCGCTGGACGTGCTGCACTTCGAGTTCTCCCGGCCGGTGCCCGGCGGTCCGGTCTTCACGGCGCTGGGGCTCGACGAGCCGCACGTGGAGGTGCTCGACCTTCATCGCCGCATCTGGCGGGTGGTCGACGAGGACGGCAGGGAAGCGTTCCAGGCCGGCGGGTACGAGGTGAGCCTCAAGCCCGACCGGGAGGGGCTGGAACCGGTGGAGGACGACTCGGACCGCGCTCCGACCCGCTACGTCGGCGATCCGATCCGGCTCGTCTCCGTCAGCCTCGCCGCCGGAAGCCTGAGCCGCTGACCGATGGTTCCCGACCCGACGCCCGGTGTGTCGGGCCGGCGAGGGGGGTCGTTTCGGGCCGGGCGGCGACGGTTGCCCGGCCGGGACCGTCGTGATAACATTGCGCAACTCGGGAATCACCGTCGATGTCGCTCGTGCGAAACAAACTCGGACGGGTGGCGAGCCGAACGGGTTCCCGCCGTGGACTGCAGTTGTAGCCCGAGCGGACGAGTCGGTCCGTGGATGGTTGGGGGGGGACGGCTCGCGGGAATTCCGGGCGACGGGTTCGGGGTGCGAGGACGGCCGATCGGTTGACGGCGGCCGAAGCTGAAGAGGGAGGTGAGCGTGTTCCACAGCACCAGCGGCGTGGTCCTCCTGATCTGTTCCGGCCTGATGGTCTCCTCCGCGTTCGGTTCGGAGACGGCGTCCGGTTCCGCCGGTGCTTCCGCCTCCGCCAAACAGCAGCCGTTGCCGACCGATTCCGGTGCCGCCGGCTGCAGGATCGACGCCGACTGCGGAGCCGGCCGCATCTGTTTCAACTCCGCCTGCGTGGGGATCAGCATGGGCGATTCCTCCCAGGCGGTCCCGGTCGAGGAAGCCCAGACGATGCCCGGCGTGCTGGGGCTGCTCTCGGCGGGGCCGGTGTTCGAGAACAGCTACGGCGGGTTCGGCTTCAACCTCTCCCTGGCGGCCGGGGGGAGCGGGAGCTACTTCACCGTGGGCATTCATCTGCGCGCCGGCGCGCGTTGGGAGGACGACGATCCCAAGGTCGAGCCGGGCGTCGAGCTCGGCTATCGGTACATGACGCAGCTGCCGTCGGGCATGGTTCCCCACTTCGTCCTCGTGCTGGGCGACAGCCACCTGACGCAGTTCGACGAGCAGTTCGGCACGGTGTACCACTGGAACATCCCCCACGTCCGCATCGGCGGCGGCCTGATGTGGGGCGGCTTCGCCCGGACGAAGTTCGGTTTCGAGGCCTGCTACTTCGGAGGCTATGCCTTCCATACGAACCAAAGCGAGAACCCGTGGGGGCAGGTCTACGAGTGGCCCTACAACGGCGGCCACATCCATTTCATCATGACGTTCTGAGCGCGGTTCGGCCCGGCGCTCCCGGGTTCGACGGCCGCGCGTGCCGTGCGCGGCCGCCTTCGCGGTCTCGCGCCTTGAGCGGTTCGGGCCCGGCTGTTACAGTCCCGCGCGTGCCTGCGATCTGTCCGAGTTGCCAGCGTCGCTACGAACAACCGCCGAGCGACGGACGTTGTCCGGAGGACGGAACGCCGCTGGTCGAGGTGCGCGACTCGGTTCCACCGTCGTCGACGTCGTCCTCGGTGCCGCCCGCGTCGTCGGCCTCGGCCTTCCTCGTGCCGTCCTCCGCGTCGCTGCTGATGCCGCCGGCCGACTCACCCGAGGCGGCGCGGGAGCAGGCCGAGGCGGCGTTCGCGGCCGGCGACCTCGACGGGGCGCTCAAGTCGTTCCGCGCGGTGCTGTTCCAGTTCGAGCGCCGGCTGTCGCCGGGCGAGAAGGCCGACCTGTACGTACGCATGGGTCGGATCAAGGCCGCGCAGCGCGACCCGCGCCTGGCGCGCAACCTGTACGAGAAGGCGCTGGGGCTCGACACCGAGCACCGCGGGGCGCTCGAGGGGCTGGTCGAGCTGCACGCTGCGGCGTGCGACCACGTGGCGCTCGTCGAGGCGCACCGGCGGCTGGCCGGGGTCCTGGCCGGTCCCGAGCGCATCCGCCACCTGCTCGCGGCCGGCGACACGGTGCTCGGCGCCCTGCACGACATCCCGCAGGCCTGCCTGCTGTACCAGGAGGCGCTCGCGATCGACCCCGACGACCGCACCGCCCATCTCAAGCTGCTGCAGGCCTGTCGCGAGGCGCAGTTGTGGCCCGAGGCGATCGCGGCCTGCGAGGGGCTGCTGGTCCACGAGACCGACCGCGAGAAGCGCGCGACCTGGCGCTTCTTCCTGGCCACGACGTACCGCGACCAGGTGCAGGACGAGGAGAAGGCGGCGGAGGAGTTCGAGCGGGTGCTCGACGACGACCCCGACGACGCCGAGAGCCTCGCGGCCCTGGAGCGGATCCACTCGGAGGCCAAGGACTGGGCGGCGCTCGAGCGGACCTGGTTGCGGCAGGTCGAGCGGCTGGCGGGGGCGCCGGGGACGGAGGCGCGCCGCGAGTTGCTGCTGGCGAAGCTCGGCGACCTCGCGCACGGGATGCTCGACGACCTGCCCAGGGCCGCCGAGTACCACGCCCGGGCGCTCGAGCTGATGCCCGAGAACCTCGCCCGCCGCGACCACCTGGCCCGGTTGTACGCCGCCATCCCGGATCGCTGGGTCGACGCCGTCCACCAGCACCAGCGGCTGCTGCGGACCGACCCCAGGCGCATCGATTCCTATCACGCGATGCGCGCCGTGCTGCGCGACGCCGGGCGGGCGGACGAGGTGTGGTGCGTGTGTGCGGCGCTGGTCCAACTCGACCGGGCCGACCCCACCGAGCGGCAGTTCTACGAGCAGTATCGGCCGAAAGGGTCGCTGGCGGCCGTGGGCTCCGTCGATGTCGATGCCTGGCTCGACGACCTGTACCACCCGGAGGAGGACCGCGACCTCTCGCAGCTGCTGGCCGCCACGGCGTCCGCGGCGGTGCGGGCCTACGCCCGGTCCCCCAAGGCGGTCGGCCTGCGCAAGAAGGACCAGCAGGACGTTCCGAACAGCCCGTTGGCGCTGGCCAAGGCGCTGCGGGCGGCCGGGGCCGCGCTGGAGGTCCCGGTTCCGGAGCTGTACGTCGTGCCGCGCCAGGCGGGCGGGCTGATCGTGGCGGGGACCGAGCCGGCGGCGTCGGTGGCCGGCCAGGACTTCCTCGCCGGCCGGACGCCGGTCGAGCTGCGGTTCGTCGCCGCGCGCCACCTGGCGGCCTATCGCCGGGAGCACGCCGCCGCCTACCTGCTCGCCGCCGCCGCCGCGTCCGAGCGGCGCGCGTTCGGCCCGCTGCTCACGGCGTGGGTCGACGCCGCGCTGCTGGTCGGGGATCCCGGCGCCGACGTGCGGCGCACGCCCGACGTGCTGCAGCTGGTCAAGCGCATCCAGGCCGCGCTCCAGCCGCTCGAGCTGGAGCTGCTGCGCGAGGCGGCCCGCCGACTCGCCGGTCGCGATTCCCGCAACCTCGCCGTCTGGCTCCGCGCCGTCGACCTGACCGGCGACCGTGCCGGGCTGCTCTTGTGCGGCGATCTTCCCACCGCCGCCCGGATGCTCGACCGCACCCCGGCCTTCGCTCCCGACCTGTCCGAGGCGCGCCGGGCCGACGAGCTGCTGCTGTTCGGGGTCTGCGACTCGTTGTTCCGCCTGCGCCGGCGTCTCGGCCTTGGCCTTCCCGAGGAGTGACCGGCCATGCCCGACCGGCGGCTGTACCACGAGGACCCGGCGGCCATGCGGGTCGAGACGCGCATCGTCGAGGCCGGGGAGCTCGACGGACGGCCCTGGGTCCGGCTGGAGGCGACCCCGTTCTACCCGGAGGGGGGCGGGCAGCCGGCAGACCGCGGAACGATCGAGGGCGTCGCGGTGGTCGACGTCCGCTCGCGTGGTGCCGAGGTGCTGCACTTCCTGGAGCGGCCGCTGCCGGCCGGCGTCGCGGCGGTCGCCGTGCTCGACGCGGATCGCCGGTTCGATCATTCGCAACAGCACACCGCCCAGCACGCCCTCACCGCCCTGCTGCTCGAGCGGCACGGGCGGCGGACCACCGCCTTTCACCTCGGCGAGACCTACGCCGCGATCGAGATCGCGGGGAACGTCCCGTCGGAACAGACACTGCGCGGCTGGGAAATCGAGCTGAACGCGGAGGTCCGGCGCGATCCGCCCGTGCGGACGCGGTGGGTCGAGCCGGAGGCGATGGCAGAGCTGCCGGTGCGCAGCCGCGGCCTGCCCGACGGCCACACCGGTCCCGTGCGGCTCGTCGAGATCGAAGGCCTGGACCTCAACACCTGCGGCGGCACCCACGTCGTGCACCTCGGCCAGCTGCAGCTCGTCCATCTGCTCGACGCCACCCCGGCCCGCGGCGGCGTCCGGGTGCGTTTCCTGGCCGGCAACCGCGTGTTCCGGCGGCTGCACGAAATGCTGGCGCTCGAGGCCGGGCTGAAGGCGCGGCTCGGCACCGGACCCGAGGAGTTCTCCCAGGTGCTGGAGAAATGGCAGACCGAGCGGCAGCGGCTGGCCCGACGCGTGCGCGAGCTGGAGGCCGAGCGGGCGGAGACGCTGGGGGCCGAGCTGGCGGCGGAGCCGGGCCCGCACCTCGGGCGATTCCTTCCCGGCGCCGGGCCGGAGCTGCTCCGGGCGGTGGCCGGCGCGGTGCTGGAGCGGCGGCCGGAGGCGGTCGTGGCGCTGGTCGGCGAGGACGGCGACCCGCCGCAGGGCTGCCTGCTGGTGCAGGCCGGGCCGCACGGCCCGGAGGACGTGTCGGAGATCGGGGTGCGGCTGCGGGACCGGTTGGGCGCCAAGGGCGGCGGCCGGGGCCGCAACTTCCAGGGGCGCGGCGGGCGGTGGCCGACCGGCGAGCCGCTGTTCGAGCCCGAGCCGTGACGACGGTGTAGACTTGCAGGGCGGTGTGACGACGTCCGGTACCGGACGGGAGGAATGCATGACGATGTCTGCACGAGCTTGGTGGCCCGGGATGGTGCTGGCGGCGCTGGCGGCGGTCGCGGGTTGCGGCGACGACAACGGCACGACGAGCTGCACGACGTCGGACGATTGCCCGGCGGGGTGGATCTGCCTCGACCATCGCTGCACGCCGCCGCCCGACGCCGTCGACGGCGAGACGGTCGACGGCGCCGACGCGGACGGCGACGCCGACACGGACGGGACCGGCGCGGACGGCGACGCCGACGACGGCGGCACGGGGATCCCGTGCGCGCCGGGGGCGGAATGCCAGGACGACATGCGGTGCGCCGGCGGCTTCTGCGTGCCCTGGGGCCCCGGGGAGTACGACCCGGAGTGCGTGCGCGCGGCGGTTCCCGGTCCGGTGCGCCCGAGCCTGCAGTGCACCTGGGACGGGCCGCCGGCCGACGACCCGGCACCGACGTTCAACCGGATCCTGCACACGCCGCTGGTCGCCGACCTGGGGATCAGCACCGCGCCGGACGTACCGACGCGGCCGAGCGTGATCTTCATCTCCGACGCGACGTACTACGAGGCGCCGCCGCGCGGGTGCGGCGCGGCGGGGACGCTGCGGGTGATCGACGGCGCCACGTGCCGCGAGCTGGCGGCGGTGACGGACGAGGCGGACCGGCTCAACTCGCCGGTCACGCCCGCGGTCGGCGACCTCGACGGTGATACCTCCGTGGAGGTGGTCGCGGCCGGCGCGGCGGGCGGGCTGCTCGCGTTCCACTGGAGCGCCGCGGAGGGTCGGCTGGTCCGGGTCTGGCACAGCCACCTCGCCGACGGTTCGCTCGACCTGCACGGCTCCGACCAGTGCCTGTGGAGCGCCGTGACGCTCGCCGACCTCGACGACGACGGACGGGCCGAGGTGATCTTCGAGGGTGGCGTGTGGGATGCCGACGGCCTGCGGCTGTCCGGCGTGCCCGGCTGGCCCGTGCGCTCGACCGGCTACGCGTCGGTGGTGGCGGACGTCGACCTGGACGGGGTCCCCGAGCTGTTGTCCGGGTCGAGCACCTGGGGCTGGGACGCCGCGACGCATGCCTTCGTGGTCGAGCCGTACTGGGCCGGGCCCGGGCAGGAGGGCCACATCGCGGTGGCCGACTTCGGTGACTTCCCCGCCGGGGCGGGCGACGCGCCGGGACGCCCGGAGGTGGTGTCGATCTACAACCAGCAGATCACGCTGCTCAGCATCGGCGGTACGGTGCTCGGCGGCTACACCGCGCCGTCGCGCGGGGGGGGGCCGCCGACGATCGCCGACTACGACGGCGACGGGTACCCGGAGGCCGGCGCCGCCTTCGGCTCGCACTACGTGGTCTACGACTTCGTGGCCGGCGGGCTGCTGTGGGAGCAGCCGTCGCAGGACCTGTCGTCGGCGCGGACCGGCTCGAGCGTCTTCGACTTCAACGGGGACGGGATGGCCGAGGTGGTCTACGGCGACGAGTGCTACGTGCGGGTCTACGACGGGACGACCGGGGCCGTGCTGTTCTCGCAGGCGCGCTTCTCCAGCACCTGGCAGGAGAACCCGATCGTCGCCGACGTCGACAACGACTACGCCGCCGAGATGGTGGTGGGAATGAGCGGTCCGTGCGCGCCGACCTACTGCGCCGGGCCGGGCGGTCTGGGGTGGGACGACCTGTTCGCCGGCCTGCGCTGCGACACCGCCGCGGACTGCCCCGGCGGGACGTGCGACGAGGGGTACTGCCGCTGCGCGGACGACGCCGAGTGCGGGGCGACGTTCGGCTGCACGACGCCGCTGGCCGGGACGCCGGGGACGGGCAACGTCTGCCGTGCCCGGCACCTCGACTGCATCCCGCAGCTTCGGATCTATCGCGACGCGCGCGACCGCTGGGCCTCCTCGCGCGCGATCTGGAACCAGCACGCGTACAGCGTCACCAACGTCGAGGACGACGGCTCGATCCCGCGGACCGGCGCCTGGCAGCGCAACTGGGAGGTCG
The DNA here is from genome assembly GCA_016930215.1 of Deltaproteobacteria bacterium. GTDB lineage: Bacteria > Myxococcota_A > Polyangia > DRWM01 > JAAZOP01 > JAAZOP01. Next base: position 480 of record JAFGHH010000062.1, on the reverse strand, counting down.
CCGGGCTCAACAACTTCCGCCAGAACGTGCAGGGTGAGCTGACCGACGTGCCGGGGCCGGACTTCACCGTCGGCCGGCTGCAGGCGGTGTGCGAGGGCGAGAACACCCGGATCCGGGCCGAGGTCTGCAACCGCGGCGGCGCGCTGATCGATTCGGGCGTGACCGTGATCTTCCGCCAGGAGGGCGGCGAGGAGCTGTGCCGCCTCGTCACCCCCGACCCGGTCCCGCCCGGGATGTGTGCCGAGGTGGAGTGCCTGGCCCCGGTGCAGGCGGACGGCGTTTTCGAGGCGGTCTCCGACCCGGACGGCGTCGTCGCCGAATGTCTCGAGGGGAACAACACGGCGAGCGGCTGGGCCGACTGCCTGATTTGAGGGACTTCCTGCGCCGGTGGTGGCGGCGGCTCGACGAGCCGCTGCGCGCCTCGCCGATCGGCGCGGCGCTGGCGGCGCCGCGCCGGCGGGCCGCCGTCGGCTGCCTGCT
>JAFGHH010000454.1 GCA_016930215.1 Deltaproteobacteria bacterium | reverse complement strand
GGCATGGCTCCCATCGAGGGATTGTCCGTGTGCATCGACCGCTGGGAGGGGGCGATCGAGGACGGGCGCGGCGTAGCGCGACCCGGCCGGGTTCCCGCGGCACGCACGAGCTGGCGGGAAGCCGACGCCGCCTGCCGCGCCGCGGGACACCGGCTGTGCACGCTGGCCGAGTGGGAGCGGGCGTGCGCCGGTCCCGAGGGCCGAACCTACCCGTACGGCGATGCCTTCGCGCCGGGGCGGTGCAACGGCGCGGGGGCGGAGGGCGGGACGCCGCGGCCGGCCGGGAGCCTGCGGGAGTGCGTGACTCCGGCGGGGGTGTTCGACCTGTCGGGCAACGTCTGGGAGTGGACGGCGGACGCGGTGCAGGAAGGGGGCGTCCGCGAGCTGCGCGGCGGCGGCTACGGCAACGGCGAGGCGCTGTTGCGGTGCCGGCCCGCGGAGCGGCTGCTGCAGCCGGAGGACGAGCCGCACACCGCCTACGGTTTCCGCTGCTGCGTCGACCGCTGACCAAGATGCCGACGCGGGCGCACGGTCCGGCTTCGTGTCGCGGGCGCGGGCTTCTCCCGGACGCGCGGGGGGCGGATGCCCCGGGCAGGCGGATGGGGTAGACTGTGGTGCTAGATCCCGGGTGGACCGGCCCTTGGCCGACGCGGATCCGGCCGGCGGGGAGGCGAGAGACATGACGAGGTCGCATCGGGGACGGATCGTAGTGTGCTGGTCGATCGGACTGGTGGTGGCGGCGTGCGGGGGGTCGAGCGGCACGGGGACCGACGGCGGCGGGTACTGCAACACGACGGGAGACTGCCCCCCCGGGCAGGTCTGCGTGGGGAACCGCTGCCGAACCCTCGACGGGTCCATCCCCGACGACGGCTTCGCAGGGAGCGACGGGGACGGCGCGGGGGACGTACCGGACGGCGTCGGTCCCTGCATCCCGACGGACGAGCGGTGCGGGAACGGGGTGGACGACGACTGCGACGGCGCGACGGACGAGGCGGACTGCCGATGTCGGCCGGGGGAGGTCGAGCCGTGCTACGACGGGCCGCCGGGCACGGCGGGCCTGGGTGCGTGTCGGGGCGGCGGCCGGATCTGCGAGCCGGACGGCGCGTGGGGCGCGTGCCTGGGGCAGGTGCTGCCGGAAGAGGCGGACGAGGTGAGCTGCGACGGTCTGGACAACGACTGCGACGGTGCTTCCGACGAGGGGATGCTCAACGCCTGCGGCGGGTGCGGGGCGCCGCCCCCGGAGCTGTGCGGCAACTCGCTCGACGACGACTGCGACGGTGCGATCGACGAGGACTGTGCGTGCGACCCGCTGTGCGCGCTGGACGACCCGACCGACTGTCATCCGCCGACGCGGCAACCCTGCTACCAGGGTCCGCCCGGGACGCTGGGGTTCGGCCTCTGCCGCGGCGGCCTGCACGACTGCGTCCGTTCGGGCGACGCCTGGGTCTGGACGCCGTGCGTCGGGCAGGTGTTGCCGCAGACGGAGTGCGCCGCCGGTCCCGACGGCCTGGACGACGACTGCGACGGGTCGGCCGACGAGGACTGCCTGCCGGACCGGGACGGGGACGGTTTCGCGCCCCCGGAGGACTGCGACGACGGGGACGCGGGCGTCCACCCCGGGGCGGTGGAGATCTGCGACGGCATCGACAACGACTGCGACGGGGTGGCGGACGAGGGCGTGACGAACGGTTGCGGCGGGTGCGGCGAGCCCGCCGCGGAGGAGACCTGCGGCGACGGTCTCGACAACGACTGCGACGGCGAGGTGGACGAGGGTTGCTCGTGCGAGCCAGGGGTCGAGGCCCCGTGCTACGGCGGTCCGCCGGGCACCGCGGCCCACCCCCCGTGCCACGCCGGCACGATGACCTGCACGGGCGGGGAGATCTCGAGCTGGGGACCGTGCGTCGGCGAGATGCGTCCGGGCATCGAGGTCTGCAACGGCGCGGACGACGACTGCGACGGCCTGGCCGACGAGCACGGCGCGGTGGGGTCCAACCCGTGCGGCGAATGCGTGTTCGTCGAGTCGTGCGACGGGATCGACAACGACTGCGACGGGCTGACCGACGAGGGGTTGCGGAACGCGTGCGGCGACTGTCTGCCGGTGCCCGAGGAGACGCTGTGCAACGGCATCGACGACGACTGCGACGGGCTGACCGACGAGGGGCTGGTCAACGCGTGCGGGCTCTGCCCGCCGGAGGAGTGCTTCGAGACGCCGTATCCCGACCCCGGCGAGTGCGAGGACGCCGGTCGGGTCTGCGACGGGACGGTCCCCTGGCCCGACGACCCGACTTCGATCACGCTCGGCGAGGGCTCCGTCAGCAACCCGTACATCTACGTGGCGCTCGACGGGCTGAACCAGGTCGCGAAGCTCGACACGGTGACCGGAACGAGGATCTGGCAGGTTCCGAGCCACGGGACGTCGCCGTCGCGCACCGCCGTGGCGCTGGACCACACCGTCTGGGTCGGCAACCGGGGGTTCGCGAACCCGAGCGACCCGAGCCATTCGAACCTGGTGCACCTGGACGCCGACGGCAACCTGGTCTGCCGCGCGGACATCCCGGGGATCGTGCGCGGGGTGGCGATCGACGGGGACGGCAACGTCTGGGCCGGCACGTGGGACACGACGCGGGTGTGGAAGGTCGCCGGCTCCGCGGTCGACACGACGTTGTCGCCGCCCCGCTGCCAGGTGTTGACGCCCGGCGGGATCAACATCGGTGTCCCGTTCTACGGCCTGGCGGTGGACGGCAGCGGTTACCTGTGGTCGTGCTCGCCGGGCAGCCCGGTCCGTTCGATCCGGATGGACACCCGGACGCACGCCTACGAGCTGGTGCAGATCAACGCCTGTTACGGCATCGCGGTATCGCCGCGGGACGGCCGCGTCTGGTTCGGGAGCTACCACGGGACGGGGTGCGTCAACAGCGTCACCGGCACGCCGCCGTACACGCGGCTCAACACGCCGGTGGGTTGCGGCGGCGTGATCACCGCGGTGACGCTGGACTCCGACGGCTACGTCTGGGCATCGAGCTACTCCCAGAACCGCGTGTACAAGATCGACCCCGCGACGGGCACGCAGCTCTGCAGCGCGCCGATCACGGGCCCGCCGGGGACGACGGTGAACGACGCGCGGGGCGTGGCGATGGACGCGGCCGGCAAGATGTGGGTGGTCCACCGTGAGGGCGGCTACGCCAACCGTTTCCTCCGCGACTGCTCGCTCGACGCCACCTTCGAGATCTCGCGCGGCAACACGGCCTACACCTACAGCGACATGACCGGGATGCAGCTCCGCACGGTGACCACGCGCGAGGGACACTGGATCCAGGACTACGACTCGGGCTACCCGTCGCCGGTCTGGAGCCGGGTCACCTGGGTCGCCGACATCCCCGCCGAGACCACGATGCAGCTCACCGTGACGGCCGCCGACACGCAGGCCGAGCTGACCACCGCCCCGACGCCGCCGTGCGGGCCGTTCACGACCTCGCCGGCGGACCTCACGGCGTGCCCCTGGCTGGCGGGCCACCGCTGGCTGCGGCTGGACATCCGGCTGACGACGATCCGCGACGGCGTGCGCCCGGTGGTGCACGACGTGCGCGTGTACTGGTCGTACTGAGGGCCCGCGCGGCTCACGCCCCGAGCGGCCGGCCGAGCGGCGCGTCTGCGCCGCGCCGCTACCTCCACGGGCGGCGCCATCCGGTCTACTTCGACGGGCGGCGCCATGCGGTCTACCATTGCGGAGGCGACGCCATCCGGTCTACGAGCAGTCGAACGCGTCGAAGATCCACCGCCGTTCGGACGCCGCGATTCCCGCGCCGCGATCCTGCACCTCGAGACGAGGCGAGAGTCGTTGCCGAACGGTTCGCGAACGGTCCCGGCGGTCCGCCGACGGTTCGCGGGGCGACGAATCGCTCGGTTTTCGACCTGCGGCCCCGCGTGGCCCGGTAGCTGCAGGTGGTCCCGCGGGCCGAGGCACCGGAGGACCGGTGCATGAGCCGAAAGGAGGCGAAGGAGAACATGCTGCGCATCGAAGGTTGGCTGGCGTTCCTGACCTGCACGACCCTGGCGGTCTCGTCGGCGGCGGCCTGGGAGACGGAGTCGGACTTCGGCACCGAGGCGCTGTCCGGGAAGCAGGCGGGGGCGCAGGAGGCGCCGGGCTGCCACACCGACGCCGACTGCGCCGGCGACCGCATCTGTCTCAACGGGAACTGCGTGGGGATCAGCACGACCGACCCTTCCCCGGGCACGGCGCTCGCGCAGGACTCGGAGCTTCCCGGTCTGATGGGGGTCATCACGGCCGGCCCGGTGTTCGAGAACAGCTACGGCGGTTTCAGCTTCGGCGTCTCCCTGGCCGCCGGGGGCTCCGGGAGCTACTTCACGATCGGCATCCACCTGCGCACGGGTGCGCGCTGGGAGGACGACGACCCGAAGGTGGAGCCGGGGTTGGAGCTCGGCTACCGGTTCATGACCCGGCTGTCGTCGGGCATGATCCCCAACTTCGTCCTCGCGCTGGGCTACAGCCACCTGACGCAGTTCGACCTGGGGCCCGGCACGGTCTACCACTGGAGCATCCCCCACGCGCGGCTCGGCGGCGGGTTGATGTGGGGTTCGGGCTTTGGACCGAAGTTCGGGTTCGAGGTCTCCTACTTCGGCGGATACGCCTTCCACGACAACGCGCACGAGAATCCGTGGGGCGAAGTCTACGAGTGGCCGTACCACGGCGGGCACGTCCACTTCATCATGGCCTTCTAGGGGCGACTACGGCATCTCTTGCAGGGGGCGGGGGTCCGCCTGGCAGTGCAGGCGGCCGGTGCCGTCGCGCAGGCAGATCCAGCGCATCGGCCGATCGGCCATCGGCCCGTACATCGTCATCCGGAACTCCGCGCCGACGACATCGACCCGGGACCCGTCCGGCGTGGTCGACAGGGCGTGGACCCAACTCACCGTACCGCAGCCGCCGAGCAAGGACAGGGCGACCGCCGTCAGCAGGATTCGCAGCCAGTTTCTCATCATCGTCCTCCTCCCTGCTACGGCTGCGGACCAGCCAGTTCGATCAGCGTGCAGGACGTGTAGGAGCCGTCCGGCTGCATCGCGCAGTCGACCAGGTAGTCGTTTCGGTCGCCTTCGGAGTGCCGCTGCCCGAAGGTGATGTACCCGGGCGAGGTGGCGACGGCCACCGAGTAGTGCGGCGGGGTGCAGGCTCCGGCCGACAGGCCGACGGCCAACAGCATCCAGAACAGGGACATCCTTCTCATGACTTCTCCTTCTAGTTGCAGCGGTAGACGCCGGGATATTCGGCCGGGTTGCAGGCGCCGTTGCAGCACTCGCTCGCCCGCGTGCACTGCGCGCCCCGTTCCAGGCAGTCGCCCTCGTCGCAACCCGCCGTGCCCGCCAGGGCGAACAGCAGGCCGGCGACGACGGCCGTCAGCAGCGCGATCAGGATTCTTCTCATCCATGCCTCCCTTCCGCGACGAACACGACGAGCCCGGCCGGGGGCCCGTCGCTCGGTCCGCCGCACGATGCATCCGTCCTCGGTTCCCTCCGAACCACCTCGGCCCCGCCGGGCTCCCGGCCCAGCCGGCTGCGGGGACCGCTCAACGCGCGTATCCGCATCGGTTCGACGTCGGGCGCGTGTCGCCGAGCTCGGCGCACGACCTGCTCCCGAACGCTATCACGATCAGCGGGCATTGTACTCGATCGATGGCCAGTAGTCCGGTCCGTTGCGGTAGAAGAACTGCGAGAACGGGTGCCAGAGGTAGATGCTCTCGCAGGTCGAGCACAATCGGAACTCGATGACCGTCGACAAGTCGTACCAGGCGACGAGCGACACGGTGCCGGTGTCCGCCAGCGTGCCGTTGTCGCGCAGCTCCCAGCCGCCGCTCGCCAGGAACCGGAACCGCCCCTCGTTCACGACCAGCGGGCAGCCGCTGTAGCAGTAGTAGTAGCCCACCCAGTCGCGCGACGTTCCGAAGTTCGTGAGCATCTGCGCGATGGTCGGGTTGGAGAACGTGACGGTGGCCGTGGAGCCGACGGTCACGGAGGCCGAGCCGGTCAGCGTGAACCAGACGTCGCGGCCGCCCGACTCGTCGTAGAAGCCGCTCCCCATCGCGTACGACACCGTGCCCGGCGCGCGCACGAAGTCGTAGTAGCCCCCGGGCTCGATGCCGTACGGGTAGTCCACCTGCTGCGTCCCGTTCAGTCGGATGTCGACCAGGTAGTAGTGGGTGTTGTTCCGGACCCGCAGGGTGCCGACGGTGGGCCGGGCGACGACGATGCAGGCCGGCTCGCTGTAGCCGTAGCCGGTGCAGCCGACCCGGTAGCAGTAGGTCCCGTCCGCCTTCCCGGTGAAGCTGTGGGTCACCGTCGTCCCGGGGGTCGAGTCCAGGTAGTTCGTCGGGCTGGAGAACGAGAGGTCGCTGTCCTCCTGGATCACGTGGGGCGAACAGCTCAGGACGCCCGTGTCCCGGAAGGTGAGCGAGTAGTTCCCGTCGCTGTCGGTGGCCGGCAGCGAGGTGATCTCGAAGCGGAAGGCGTGCGGCATGCCGAAGGCCGCCGTGACGCCGCGGCTCGCGTTCATCGTGACGGTGCAGGACGCGCCCGACGCGCTGTCGCAGCCCGTCCAGCTCGAGAAGACCGAATCGCCCGTGGCGGTGGCCGAGAGGGTGACCGTCGTGCCGGGGGCGTAGTCCTCCGAGCAGTCGGTGCCGCAGGCGATGCCGGTGCCGGTCACGGTCCCGCCGCCGCCGCCCAACCCCGTGCGGATCACCTCGAGCTGGTGCCGCGGCGGGGCCGGCGTCGTGACGCTCGAGGTATTGGAGTAGGCCGAGGCGCCCGCGGCGTTGCGGGCCGCGACCCGGTAGCAGTACGACGTGGACGCCGTCCGGCCGCCGTCGTGGTACGACGTGACGTTCGCGGCCGTCGACCCCACGACGGCGAACCCCGAGGCGCACGTCGGGGCCCGTTCGACGTCGAACCCGGTCTCGTTGTCCGCGTGGTCGGTCCACGACAGCACGACGTCGGTGCTCGTGGCGGCCGTCGCGGACAGCGCCGTCGGGGCGGCCGGGCGCGTCACCGCCGGCGGGAGCGTCGTCGCGCCCGCGGTGTTGGACGCGGCCGAGCCCACGTGGTTGTAGGCCTCGACGCGGTAGCAGTAGAAGGTCGAAGCGGAGAGCCCGCTGTCCGAGAAGCTGGTGACGTCGGCGGCAACCGAGCCGACGTCGGCGAAGCTCCCGGTGCAGGAGCTGGACCTCGCGACCCGGAACCCGGTCTCGTTGTGCGAGTTGTCGGTCCAGGCGAGCGCGATCGTCGAGCTCGAGCTGGCCGTCGCCGACAGGCCGCTCGGCGCGGCCGGTCTGCTCATGGTTGGCGTGGTCACCTCGGCCGTGTTGGAGTAGGCCGAGTTGCCGAAGCCGTTGAAGGCCGCGACGCGGTAGCAGTAGGAGGTTTCGGGCTCGAGGCCGAGACCGGGGTCATCGAACGTCGTGACGCCGGCGCCGACCGTCGCTCGCGGCTCGAAGCCGCCGTCGCAGGCGGTCGAACGCTCGATCGCGAAGCCGCCCTCGTCGTCGGAGGTGTCGGTCCACCGGAGGTGGACCACGAAGCTCGTCATCGCGAACGTTTCGGCGGTCGCCGCGAGCTCGATCGGCGCGGAGGGCGGCTCCACCAACTCGGACGGGACGCAGTACGTTCCCGCCGTGCCCGGCGAGAAGACGGCGACCTCCGCGCACGAGTAGCCCGTCCTGCAATCCGAAGCACCGTCGCAGCGGCGCAAGCAGGCCGCGGCGCCGCCGAACGGGACGCACGCGGCGACGGCCGGTCCGCAATCGGAGTCGTCCGTGCACAGTGCCGCCGAGCAGTACCCTTCCGGCCAGGCGTACCCCACGGTCTCCTGCAAGCAGTACCTGGAATCCGACGGCACCTCGCCGCAGTCCCCGGGCTCGGCGCACGGGTCGCCGACGATCCCGCCCGGCGGGGTCCCGTCGTCGGGCGTCTCGGCGTCGTCCGCGTCCTCGCCCGGCGCGTCCTCGGGCGGCAGCGCATCCTCGGTGGGACCGACGCCGTCATCTCCGGCGTCCGGCGTCTCGTCGGGCGGGACGAATGCGTCCTCCGCGCCCGTGTCGCCGGGGACGTCGGACGCGAAATCGTCACCGCAGGCCCACAGCGCCAGCGCCGCGCAGCAGGCCAGGGCCAGCCGGCCGGCCGCCCGCGCGGCGCCGGGTCCCGCAGACCGCGTCGCTTCGGCAACGGACGTAACGTCGTGCGAATCAAACCTGTGCATCGTCGCCTCCTCCAAATCGCCCCACCGGCGCCATGAATCCCGCCAGTCTACTCGATGATCCGCTCGTCGCAATAGGTAGACGTGTAGTACACCTCGACGATGTAGGGCTCGGAGCGGCAATCGAACCGGTAGTCGGTGATGAAGACCGAATCGCCGATCTCCTCGGACGTGATGTAGATCCGTTCAGACGGGCAACGTCCGGAGTAGACGTACGTCACCTCCGGGGACCCGAAGCCGAGCGGCAGGCCGGGCACGGGTGTTCCGCCTTCGTGGACGTTGGCGCCGACGTGGGCGTGGACGCGGCACCGCGCATCGGTAACCCGGAACACCAGCGTCACCGTGTCCGCGCCGCCGTCGCACCCGAGGCCCGCGCCGCTGCACGAGCACGCCGCGGCGAGGATTCCCGCGAGGGCGGCCCGGCACCGCCCGCCGGCTTGCCATGTCGATCGTCGTGCGTTCCGGACCTCGAGCTTCATCGTTGCAACTCCTCGTCCCGCCGGCCGGCCGGCGCCTACCGGTCGCCCCGGGCCCGGGCCGGACCCTTGCACGCGGCGGGCCGCGCGGGCGGGCACGGCAATTCGACGACTTGCGCCGTCGGACGGCGGAGTGGCGGCGGTCGCGAACCGTTCGCGGACGGTTCGGCGGACGGTTCGATTGACGAACCGGCGTGGTTCGTGGTGAACTGCCCGAACCGGGAGCTCGAAGGCGGGGATGACCGATCTCAACCAGTTGGAGACCGTCGAACCGGGCGCCGACCGCGCGTCGGGAGCCGACCCGCAGCACGCCTGCCTGACGATCGCGTTCCATCCGGACACGCGGCGGGTCGGCGAGCACGTGTCGCTGTCCGGGGCGCCCGTGGCACTATGCCGGACCGAACCGAGTTTCCGGGACGGACGCGGGCAGGTCACCGGCCCGTTGGCGTGCCTGAACGTGAGCCGCAGGCCGATCCGGCTGTTGCAGGAAGCGGACGCGCTGCTGCTCGAGGCCGGTGCGCACGGCACGCACGTGCGCGTCGATGGCGACGAGTTCGTCGGCTCCCGTCGCTTCTCCCGCGAGGAGTTGGCGGCGGGGGTCGTGCTGGAGTTGGCGCACCGCGTCGTGCTGCTGCTGCACCTGCGGGCCGCGGTTTCCCCGAGCCCGGCGCCGCTGGGACTGGTGGGCGAGAGCGACGCGCTGGAGGGGCTGCGCGCGCAGATCGTGCAGGTCGCGGAGCGCGGCGCGCCGGTCCTCCTGCAAGGCGAGACCGGCACGGGCAAGGAGCTGGTCGCGCGCGCCCTCCACGCCTGCGGCCGGGGCGACCGGCGCCCGTTCGTGGCGGTGAACCTCGCGGCGATCCCGGCGTCCGTGGCGGCCTCCGAGCTGTTCGGTCACGCGGCCGGCGCGTTCACCGGCGCGGGCACGGAGCATCGCGGTCTGTTCGAGCAGGCCGACGGCGGCACGCTGTTCCTCGACGAGGTCGGCGCCGCGGACCCCCAGCTCCAGGGCATCCTGCTCCGCGTGCTCGACTCGGGCGAGTTCCACCCGCTCGGGGCGCGCGCCTCCCGGCGCGTCGACGTCCGCGTCGTGGCGGCGACGGACACCGATCTGTCCGAGGCGGTCGCGGCCGGACGCTTCCGGGCGCCGTTGTTCCACCGACTGACCGGCCACGTACTGCGCATACCGCCGCTGCGCGAGCGCCGCGACGACGTCGGGCGGCTGCTGATCCACTTCCTGCGCCTGCGGCTGGCGGAGGTCGGAGCCTCCGGCCGCCTCGACGAGCCGGAGAACGGCGTTGCGCCGTGGGTGCCGGCCGAGCTGGTGGCCCGGCTGGTCCGGGCGCCCTGGCCGGGCAACGTCCGCGAGCTGTCCAACCTGGCGCATCGCATGGTCGCCGGCTACCACGACCTCGACGCCGTGGACCCCGCGGTGTTCGGCGGCGCCGACTCCGAGGCGCCCGACGGCGAGGCTCGGCCGGCCGCCGGACCGATTTCGGAGGAGCACCTGGTCGAGACGATGCAGGCGTGCGACTTCCGGATCGGCGCCGCCGCCAGGCGCCTGGGCATCTCCCGCAACGCCCTCTACGCGCTGCTCCAGCGCAGCCCGCGGCTGCGCCGGGCCAAGGACCTGTCCGCCGAGGAGATCGCTTGCTGTCGCGGGACCTGCGGCGACAACCCCGAGGCGATGGCGCGGAACCTCCAGGTCTCCGTCCGGGCGCTCAAGCTCCGGCTGCGCGAGCTCGGCCGGCCGTGAGGCGACGCCCGCCCGCGCGCGATGCCGCGACCGGGCCGCTCGCCGGGTCCGGAGTCTCCGGGTCCCCGGCGGCCGGTGGAGCGGGCCGGGCGGTTTCGTCGCTCCCGAACCGCTCGTCCAGCCAACGCCGCACCTCGTCGCGCAGGAGGCGATCCCGCTCCGACGGCCGGGTCACGGCTTCCAGTCCGTCCAGCGCCTCGCCCGCCAGGCGCACGGCCCGCGGACGCTCGCGTCCCGTCGCCCACAGCGCGCGGGCCAGGGCGTAGGCGATCTGCGGGCGGGCCCAGTACCAGCCGGGCGCCGTTCGTCGCAGCGCCAGGGCCCGCTCCAGCGGCTCGAGCGCCGGCTCCGGCCGGTCCTCGAGCAAGGAGCACTCGGCCAGACCCCGCAACGGGTAGGCCAGCACCGGCGTATCGCTCGAACGCGCCTCGATCATCGCCCGCATCCGCTCGAACCACGGCCGGGCCAGGGCGGGCCGGCCCGCCGCCAGTTCGGCCTCGCCGAGCAGGTGCACGGACCACAGGACGTCGAGGGCGTCCGGGCCCAGCGCGGCCTCGTAGTTCGCCACCGAGGAGCGTCCGAGCGCCAGGGCCTCTTCGACCCGGCCCTGGCGGAGTCGCTGCGTGCCCTCGCGGTAATCGACCAGGCCGGCGACCCACCGCGACTGCCCCGGCGTCCGGGCCGCCTCGCGGGCGCGGGCGTAGGCCGCATCCCCTTCGGCGGTGCGACCGAGCAGCGACAGGCCGTCGCCCAGGTAGACCAGGGCCTGGACCTGGAGGGCCGGCGCGGCGCCGGCCTGGAGCGCGACGGCGTCGACCGCGGATCGCGCGACCGCCTCGGCCGCCTGCGGCTCGGCCCGCCGCAGGTGCAGCTCGGCGAGGCCGAACAGCACGGGAACGAGGCGCGGGTGCAGCGGCCCGAGCCGGGCTTCCAGGATCGTGCGCGCCGCCGCGAACAGCTCGCCCGGCTCGTCTACCTGGTCGAGGTAGGTCGCCGCCGTCGCCAGCACGGCGAGGTAGTCGGCGTAGGCCGGGTTGTCCGCCCCGAAGAATCGCTCGAAGCGCTCCCGCGCCGGGGCCAGCACCTCCAGGACGCGCACGGGCTCGATCCAGTGCAGGAACGCTTCGGCCATGTTCTGCAGGCGCGCCAGATCGAGGAACTCCTGCTCCCGGTCGCCCTCCAGGCGGGAGGCGACCAGCGCGCCGAGCGTGTCGGTCCAGCGGACGCCGCTGCTGCAGCCGGAGCTCCGGATCAACTCGACGAGCGCGCGGGCGAACAGCTCGCGGTGATGCCCCGCCTCGGCGGCCACCAGGCTTCCGAAGCACGCCTCCTCCGCCCCGCCCAGATCCTGGAGCTCGTACAGCAGTCGGCTCTTCGCCAGCAGGATCTCGGCGCGCAGCGGCTCGTAGCCGATCTCCCGCGCGCGCTCCGCCATCTCGCCCAATCGGCCGAGCAGGCGGTCGTGCTCGCCGCGCCGTGCATCGATCGGCATCATGGCCAGCTCCTCCCGCAGGTGCCGGATCTCGTCCCGCAGCGCCGGCTCGGCCGGCAGCGGGTCGACCGCCAGCAGCCCCACCGCGTCGGCGCAGACCGCGACGGACGGCAGCCGGCCGGCCAGCTCCGCAGCCCGCTCGACGGTCTCGCCGTCCGCCCGCACGAGCCGCTGGGTC
>JAFGHH010000007.1 GCA_016930215.1 Deltaproteobacteria bacterium | reverse complement strand
TCCGGCAGCGGCAAGTCCACGCTGGTCTTCGGCGTCCTCGCGCCGGCCCTCGCGTCCCTCGCACGGCCCGGCGCGGAACCGCCGCACGGCTGTCGCGAGCTGCGCTGCCGCGTCCCGGTCCGGTCCGTGCTGCGCGGCGACCGCCACGACCCCGTGGACTCGGGGTCCTCGATGCTGGCCGGCTACGTCGGCGTCTGGGACCGCCTCCGGACGCTGTTCGCGAAGACTCCGGAGGCGCGGGCGGCGGGCCTGGGCGCGCGGTCGTTCTCCACCGCGGTCCCGGGAGGCCGCTGCGAGACCTGCCGCGGCCGCGGCGTGGTCACGATCGCGATGGACTTCCTGCCCGACGTCACCGTGGGTTGCGAGGCCTGCGGTGGGGCGCGGTTCGGCCCCGCGGTGCTCGCGGTCCGCCTGGACGGCCTCACGGCGGCCGAGGTGCTGGAGCTGAGCGTGCGGGAGGCGTGCGAGCGGTTCGCGGGCCGGCCCGCCGTCGCCGCCCCGCTGCGCGGCCTCGACGGGGTCGGGCTGGGCTACCTGCGGCTCGGACAGCCGACGTCCAGCCTCTCGGGGGGCGAGCTGCAGCGCCTGCGCCTGGCCGCGGCGCTCGCCGCGGCCACGGCCGAGGACACGGTCGTGCTGCTCGACGAGCCCACGACCGGCCTGCACCATCGCGACACGACCCGCCTCCTCGGCGCGCTCGACGCGCTCGTCGAGCGCGGCTGCACGGTGATCGTGGTCGAACACGACCTCGAGGTGATTGCGGCGGCCGATTGGATCCTCGACCTCGGTCCCGAGGGCGGGCCGGAGGGCGGCCGTCTCGTCGCCCAGGGCCCGCCGTCCGTCGTCGCCGCCGCGGATACGCCGACCGGTCGCGCGCTGGCAGCTTGGCTCGCCGGGCGGGGCTAGGGACCCGCTCCGGCGGCCGCGGCAGCCGGTCGGATTGCGATCGGGCCGTCGGCGAAGGTCAGGTCGTGCGCCCGCGCGAGAGCCCGGACCGCTCGAGCAGCTTGTAGAGGAACTTCCGCTCCAGCCCCGCACGCCGCGCCGCCTCGGCCAGGTTGCCGTCCGCCCGGCGCAGCAGGTCCTCCAGGTACTCGCGCTCGAACCGCGCCACCAACTCGTCCTTCAGCTCGTGGAACGGCCGCACCGCCTGCACCCGCGACTCCGCCTCGCCCGCGGCGGCGCCGCGGAGCAGCAGCGGCATCCGCCCCAGCGGCGTGCCGGGCGGCGAGAGCGCCACGGCCCGCGCGATCACGTTGCGCAGCTCGCGCACGTTGCCGGGCCACGCGTACGCCGACAGCCGCTCGAGCGCCGCCGGGTCGAGCGGGTCGGCCGGGGCCCCGAGCTGCGACAGGAACCGCCGCACCAGCTCGGGGATGTCGGAAACCCGGCGCCGCAACGACGGCAGCTGCGCCTCGACCACCGCCACGCGGTAGTACAGGTCGCCGCGGAACGTCCCGCGCCCGACCTCGGCCCACAGGTCCCGGTTGGTCGCGGCGACGATCCGCACGTCGTGGCGCTCGCTCCGTGGCGCCCCCAGCGGCGTGACCTCGCCCGCCTCGAGCAGCCGGAGCAGCTTCGGTTGCAGCGCCGGCGGCAGGTCGCCCAACTCGTCGAGGAACAGCGTGCCGCCCGCGGCCTGCGCGAACGCGCCGGGCCGGTCGGCGACCGCACCGGTGAAGGCGCCCCTGCGGTGCCCGAACAGGTCGCTCTCGATCAGCGTCTCGCTGCTCGCCCCGCAGTCGAAGACCACGAACGGCCCGTCGCGCCGCTTGCCGTGCTCGTGCACCGCCCGCGCCGCCAGCTCCTTGCCCGTCCCGCTCTCGCCCAGCAGCAGGATCGGCGCGTCCGAGACGCTCGCCCGCTCCAGCACGCCGAACAGCCGGCGCATCGCGGGGCTGGAGCCGCACAGGGCCCCGAACGACGTCGCCGCGCTCTCCGGCACCTCGGCCGCGACCTCCTCCGGCATCAGCTGCACGAAGGTCGCTCCGAGCCGCAGCGTCGCGCCCGGCGGGACCGTCGCGCGCGTCAGCGCCGTGCCGTCCAGGTGCGTGCCGTTGCGCGACCCGAGGTCGACCACCTCGAACCCCTCCGCCACCGGCCGGATCGTACAGTGCCGTCGCGACACCGCGGGATCCTCGAGCGGCACGTCGACCGACGGGTCCGCGCCCAGCACCACGCCGATCGGCGGGATCTCGACCTCGCGCGGCGGGTCGGCACCAAGCACCCGCAGCCGGCAGCGCTGGCCCGCCGCGAGCGGCTCGAGCCGGTTGGTGACGCGCGTGACCTGCATCGCTCCTCGACGGTCGCACGGTAGTCGCGGCGGCCGGGCGAACGCAAGTGGGTCCATACGGACCCACTCGAGCGGCGGAGCGGGTCGGTTCGGACCCGGACGAAGGGCTGCGATGCCTTTCCTTCCGAAGACTTACGTCGTGGCACGGCGGATGCTCTCCGGCGCCGGCACAGACGCGAGCGGCCGACGTTGCCGCGGCGCAAGAAGGAGGAAGAGAGATGCGTATCGCAATGCTGATCGTTGCCACCCTGGCCTTGCTGGTCACCTCCGCGGTGGGTTTCCTCGGGACCTACCGGGGCATGACCGACGCGAAGGCGATCGACGCCCTGCTGGGCGACGCCACGGAGGAGCTGGGCGCGCTGTCGGGGTCGAGCTCGGAGGCCGGCGAGCTCAAGCACCTGGCCGACAGCACGGGCGGCATGCGCGTCGGCGCCGCGGTCTTCGGCGTCGCGGGCCTCGCCGCGCTGGTGCTGCTGGTGCTGGCGTTCGTCAACCGCGGGGTGCCATGGGCGGCGCTGGCGCTGGTCGTGCTGGCGCTCGTCGGCACCTTCGTCAGTCCGCATTACGATCTCGGTCCGTTTGCGCCGGCCTCCGCGCGGGAGCTGGGGTACGTCGTCACGGTCGCCGCGCTGCTGGGCGCCGGCGGGGCGGTCGGCGCGTGGATGCTGAAGAACCGTCGTGCACGGGCCGCGGCCCCGCAGGTTGCTCCCGCGCCGAGCCGCGCGTAGGGTGGCACGTCGAAGGAGGTACCCCATGGACAGGCTCAACCTCATCGTCCTCGCAGGCGTGATGGCCCTGGGCGGCGGCTGCGGGAAGAAGTCGGACGGCGGCGGTGCCGCGGCGGAGGAGCCGGCCCCGTTCGAATACGTGTCGCACAAGGTGGAGCGGCTCCAGGTGGTCGCCCCGAACCAGACGTACATCGACCAGGGACTGGGCGTATCCGCGCCCGAGGGCCACGTATTCGTCTGTGTGCAGTACGCCGTGACCAACCGGGGCACGGAGGCGTCGTACCCCGAGCTGGCGCAGCTCCGCGACGCCAAGGGCGCGCTGCACGAGCCGAGCGTGCAGGCGGCGGGCAGCTACCAGCCGCCCGACTGGACGGAGCACGTCTCGGGCAAGCTCGAGCCCGGCGCGACGAGCCAGGAGACGGCGTGCTACGACACGCCGACGGATGCGGCCGAGGGGAGCCTGGCGCTGGTGATCGAGAAGCAGCCGTGGGGCAAGCACAAGGGCTGGAAGGTGGAGCTGCCGCTGTAGGCGGCCGCCCCGCCCGCGTCACAGCATCCCTTCGAGCCCCTGCAACGCGATCAGCACGATCGATTCGTTGATCGTCATTGCGAACACCGCATCGGTCCCCCGTGCCTCGAACGCCGCGTCGTGCAGCATCGCGGTGCCGATCGTCGTGGAGCGGTACCCCTCGAGTACGCCGTTCAGTTCCGCCACGCTCTTCGCCGCGTCGCCGGGCGCCTTGTGGTGGATCGCGGCGTGGACGACGGCGGTGTCGCCGACGGCGATCGCGAGCGCCAATCCGTCGGCCTTGCCGCCGCCCTCGAGCAGCCGGCTCCAGCCATCGACGGGGACGGCCGCGGCCCAGACGGCCGCCTCGCGGTCGAGCTCGTCGAACAGCGCGGCGAACTCGGGCCGCGCGCGCACCGACTCCCGGCCCTCGACCCGCGCCGCGAGCCACGCGGCGTCGGCTTCCGGGCGCGTCGACAGCACGACCACGCCTTCGGCCGGCCAGGCGAGGCGCACCGTCCGCCGGCCGGTCATCTCGGTCAGCGACCCGTCCTTCGCGACCTGCACCTCGCCGCCCTCGGGCTTGAGCAGGTAGCGCAGGCACGCCTCGACCTTGTCGCGCGGCAGGTCCCCGGCCAGGACGAAATCGAGCCGCTCGGGTCCGCCGCCCACCGCGAGCAGCGCCGTGTGGACGTCCTCGACCCCGACGCCGCAGGCGAGCTTCAGGTCGCGGGCGGTGTCGAAGACCGTCGAGCGGGGCGGCCGGGCCGCCAGCCGCTCCCACAGCACGGTCCGTCGCAGGCGGTCGAGCGAGACGACGGTCACGAGCGTCGCGTCGTTCGCGACGTACGGCAGCAGCGCCGCGCCGACCAGCGCGGGCTTCGGCGCAGCCGCCACCGGCTGCTTGACCGCGGGCGCGACAGGAGCGACGTCCGGCTTGGCGGCGAC
This sequence comes from Deltaproteobacteria bacterium, assembly GCA_016930215.1. Taxonomy (GTDB): domain Bacteria; phylum Myxococcota_A; class Polyangia; order DRWM01; family JAAZOP01; genus JAAZOP01. Next base: position 6,766 of record JAFGHH010000007.1, on the reverse strand, counting down.
GTGTGTCCGGTCGCCGGTCTCCGCTCCGGGCGCATCCCCTCCGTGCGCCCAGAGCACGCCGGCGGCGGCAGCGGTCGCCGCCACGACGCCGGCGGCGGCGAGCAGCGCGACCGTCCGCCGTCGCGTCGGGCGCGGCGAGGTCACCGCGGCGGGGTGGGGGGTCGCCGCGAACGCCCCCTCCGGCAGCTCCGCGGTGCGACGCGTCGGGTCGCCGACGGCGCCCTGCGCGGCCTCGCGCACCAGCCGCGCGAACTCCTCGACGCCTGCCGGCCGCGCCTCCGCGCGGGTCGATAGCGCGCGCAGCAGCACCGCCTCGAGCGCCGGGGGGAGGTTGCAGCCGAGCGCGGACGGCGCGGGCGGGTTGAGCCGCGCGGACGGGTCGGCCAGGTCCGACCACGGCAGCCGGCCGACGAACATCAGGTACAGCACGACGGCCAGCTCGTAGACGTCGGTGACCACGCCGGCGGGCACCCCGAAGAACCGTTCGGGCGCCATGTACGCCGGGGTACCGCGGACCACGCCGGCCTGGGTCGTGGTCGAGGCGGGCTCGCCCTCGGGCTTGGCGATGCCGAGGTCGACGAGCACGGCGCGGCGGCCGGCGACCAGCACGTTCTCCGGCTTGATGTCGCGGTGGACGAGCCCCTGGGCGTGCAGGGCGGCGACGGCCGCGGCCACGCCGTCGAAGATCGCCAGCGCGTCCTCCAGCGGCAGCGGCTCGCGCGCGACGCGGGCCGCGAGGCTCTCGCCCTCGATCTTCTCCGTCGCCAGGTAGGGACGGCCGTCGGGGAGCACGCCGGTGCCGGCCACGCGGACGACGCCGGGGTGGTCGATGGCCCCGAGCCGCCGGGCCTCGCCGAGGAAGCGCTCGCGCTCCTTCCCCGTCGGCAGGATGTCGAGGCGCAGGACCTTGAGGGCGAGGTGTCGGCCGTCCTGCTCCGCGTCGTAGACGGTGCCGCTCCCGCCCTCGCCGAGCACCCCGTGGATGCGGAACGGCCCGAGCAGGCTCGGGAGCTTCTCGGTGCGCTGCGTGTCCTCCGCCAATCCGCCACCTCGCCGTCGGCGCCGCCCGGACGTTGCCCCGGCCCGCCGGCCCCGTCAAGGGGCGCAGGGCGGAGCTCGCCGCCCGGATTCGTCGGGGACCGCCCGCCGGGCCGCTCAGGGCCCGACGCGGACGCAGCGGATGTAGGCCGCCGCGGCCGCGGTCTTGCTCCGGGAACCATGCCTGCCCGCGTTGGAGTCCCCGGTCCACGAGGCGGTGGGGATCAGCGCGTTCGTCGTGGAGGAGTGGGTCGCTCCCAGGGCGGTGCTGGGGAAGACGTCGGTCCGCACCGCCGGGGCGTCGCGGAGCGGGTCGACGATGCTGACGATCTCGCGGAGGTCGGGCAGGTACCAGTCGTCGAAACCCGCCCAGGCCAGGTCCTGGCAGTAGTCGAGCGCCGTTCGCCAGTTGGTGAGGGTCGCCGAGCCGGTGCACGCGCCGCCGGTGCGGCCCGCGACGCAGCCTTGCCAGACCAGGCCCGTGACCGCGTCGCGGACGATCGGTTGACCGGTGCCGGTCGGGTCGTCGCGCCGGAAGCGTATCACCGGGAGGCCTCCCGCGGCCTCCGAGCGGACGCAACGGACGGAAGCGCTGTTCGTCTTCGCGCGGCTGGCGAGGTACCCGGTGTTGAAGGCGTAGGTCGTCGCGGTGCTGCCCGCCGGGTCGGCGTCGGCGTCGGAATCGATGGTCCAGTAGTGGGTCGACGGCGCGTTGGGGAAGACCGCGGTGTCGATCATCGGTGCGACGGACCGGCCGAAATCCACGATCGACAGCAGCTCGAACCGGCTCGGGAGACGCCAGTCGGAGTCGCCGTTCCACGACAGCGCCTCGCAGTACGAGACGGCGGCGTCCCAGGTCATCAGGGGCGCCGTGCCCGCACACGTGCTGCCGCTGTGGCCCGCGGCGCACGCCATCCACTGCAGTCCCGTCACGCGATCCCGGACGACGGGCTCGGCGACGCCGCTCGACGTCCACCGCTCGACGTACCCGTGCGTCGTGTCCCAGCCGTACTGGGCGTCCTGGCCGCAGAACGGAGTCGCTTCGCAGGTCGCCGTGCCCGGCGTTCCCGGACACGCCCCGAGCGCCGTCGAGTCGTCGTAGCACGTGCGCTGGTTGGTGTCGGATGGCGGCCAGCCCGGCCCGGGCGGGTTGCAGACCTCCGTGCCGCATCCGGGCGAGACGCACGTGCCGCCCGAGCAGATGTCGTACGAGCGGTCGGGCGAGGTGACCGTCTCGCACGGCTGCAGGTCCGGCTGACCCGCGCAGCTCGCCACGACGCAGATGCCCCAGCGCTCGTTGCAGACCAGCTCGCCGCTCGCGCAGGTCGCGTCGGCGGCGCAGCGTGTCCCCACCGTCGCGGCACACCCCTCGTCGGTCGTCCCGTCGCCGTCGTCGTCCAGGCCGTTGCACGCCTCCGGCGGCAGTCGGCGGACGCAGCGGACGCGGTACCCGTCGGTCTTCGGCACGGCGGGCGTGCGGCCTATCTCGAAGTCGATGCTCCAACCGGAGGTGGCGTCCGCCGACACGACGAACGTCGAGGACGTCCAGAAGTGCTCGACGGGCGTGGCCGGGAAGGCGGCCGGATCGGCGGCCCGCGAGAAACGACTGCTGTCCACGATGCCGTGCAGCTCGAGCACGCTGGGCAGGTACCAGTCGGTGTAACCGGCCCAGGTCGAATCCTGGCAGGCGTCGAGGGCACCCTGCCAGGTCGACGTCCGCGCGGTTCCGCCGCAGGAGGACGCATCGCCGGTCATCCCGTCCGGACATCCCTGCCACATCAGGTCCGTGGCGGCGTCGTTCACGACCGGGTCGCCGCCGACCACCCGGCGCGAGAAGCGGAGCGCGCGCACGACCGACCCGCCGCGAACGCAACGCACCGCGTACCCGGTCGTCTTCGTGGGGGGCAACACGGAGCCGTAGCTGAACGCCACGATCCACGCCTCGGAGGAATCCTCGGCGTTGGTCGCGGACGTCCAGTAGTAGCCGGAGTACGTGGCCGGGAAGGCGGACAGGCTGACGCGCGGGGCGGAGCCGCGGCCGTAGTGGACGATCGACTGCAGCTCGTATTCGTTCGGCAGCCGCCAGTCCGAGACGCCGCCCCAATCGAGCGAGTCGCAGTAGGCGAGGGCGGTGCTCCAGTCGCACATCGTCGCCGTTCCCGCACAATCCGGGCCGGCCTGCCCGCGCGAACAGCCCTGCCACACCAGCCTCGTCACCTCGTCCGTCACCACCGGCTCCGCGTCGGCGACCCGCGTGAACCGCTCGGTCGGGTCGTGGGTCGTGTCCCAGCCGTACTGCGCGTCCTGTCCGCAGAAGTCCGTCGTCTCGCAGGCCGTTGTCCCCGGCGTGCCCGGGCAGTCCGTGAGCGCCACGGCGTTGTCGTGGCAGGAGCGCTGGAGCGTGTCGGCGGGCGCCCCTGCCGGCCCGGGAGCATTGCACGTGGCGTCGCCGCAGCCGGGAGAGACGCACGAGCCGGCGACGCAGATGTCGTACGACCGGTCGGGCGAGGTGACCGCCTCGCACGGCCGGTAGTTCGGCTGTCCCGTGCAGTTCCGTACGACGCAGATGCCCCAGTTCTCGTTGCACACGCGCCCGGTGGGCGTGCATGGCGTGTCGTCCGCGCACGGCACGACCGAGTCGCAGACCTCGTCGGTCTCGCCATCGCAGTCGTTGTCCGTCCCGTCGCAAACCTCGTCCGGCGGCGCACCCCCGGTGCAGACCCCGGTGGCGCAAGCCTCGCCTACCGTGCAGTCGTTGCCGTCGTCGCACGCCGTGCCGTCGGCCTCCAGGGCGTCCGCCGGGCAACCGGTCGCCGTGCCGTTGCAGGTCTCGGCCGGGTCGCACGGGCCCGTGGCCGGCCGGCACGTCGTCCCGGAGGTCGCCGGCGTGCAGACGTCGCCGGACTCGTCGCACCCGCCGACGCACCCCGCGACCGGGCACGGCGGCGTGCCGGGCAGGCACGTGCCGCTCCCGTCGCAGGTCTCGGGGCCGTTGCACCAGGTGCCGTCCTCGCACGACGTGCCGGCCGGGAGGTCCGACAGGTCGCAGCTCCCGTCCACCGGGTCGCAGGCGTAGCTCTTGCAGGGCGGGTCCGCGGGGCAACTCACCACCGTCGCCGGGTCGACCTCGCACAGGCGTTCGACGCAGATCAGCGTGCCGTTGCACAGGTCGTCGTCCTCGAAGGTCGCGCACTCGGCGTCCGTGCCTCCCGGGCAACCGCAGGTGTTCGGCCCGCCGCAGTTCCCCGTGCCGTCGCAGGTGTCCGGGGTCGTGCAGGCGTCGCCGTCGTCGCATGCCTCACCCGGGACATCGAAGACGACCGTGCATCCGCCGCCGCCGTCGCACTCCGACGACGCCTCGCAGACGCCCGGCTCGCACGTGTACGACGTCCCCGCGCAGGAACCCGCGTCGTCGCAGCGGTCGGTGTGCGTGCAGGGGTCGTCGTCGTCGCACGCCACGCCGGGGTTTGGGGCGCTGCTGCAGACCCGCCCGGTGTCGACCGTGGTGCAGCCGTGCATCGTGCACGGGTTGCCGTCCTCGCAGTCCGCGGCCTCGTGGCAGGAGTACTCGCAGGTCTCCGGCTCGCAGCCGTCGCCGGACACGTCGTTCCCGTCGTCGCACTCCTCGCCGTCGTCCAGGCTGCCGTTGCCGCACTCGCCCGGCACGTCGCCGTCCCCGTCGCCCGCCTCGTCCGGCTCGACGTCCGCGTCCGGCTCGACGTCCGTTTCGCCGCCGCCGTCGTCGCCGCCGTCGGCGTCGATCGGGTCGTCGGTGAACAGCGTCAGGCTGCAGCCCGGGCCCGCCGCCAGCGCACAGAGCATCGCGACCGTCCACCAGTGCGTACGGATGCCGCTCATTTCCCGTCCTCCCCGTCCGATCGGGCAGGCCCCGCGTTGCAGACGACCGTCACCCCCCATCCGCAAGGTGTTCCACGATGCCTCGGCGGTCAAGACCAGGAGTGCGCCCGGTCGGCCAACGGCAGTTTCGGCACTACCGCGGCCCCGCTCCACGCGCTATCCTTGCGTCCGTAGATCGCGACGGTCGTTCCGATGAGGGAGGCAAGGCCATGCACCGTTCCTTCGGCTGGTCCGCACCGCTCGTGCTGGTCGCCACGCTGGCGGCCGGCTGCGAGGAGAAACCGTTCTGCGAAACGCACGCCGAGGGCACCGCCTGCGACGACGGGGACCCGTGCACCTTCGGCGAGATGTGCGCCGACGGCGCGTGCGTCCCGGGCTCGCCGATGGACTGCTCGGCGCTGGACGACGCCTGTCATGCCGGTGCCTGCGACCGGACGGACGGCACCTGCCGCGCCTTCCCGCTCGCGGACGGGACCGTCTGCGACGACGGGGACCCGTGCACGGGGGACGGTACCTGCGCCCTCGGCCTGTGCGGCGGAGCCGCGCCGGTCGATTGCAGCGCGCTGGACGACGCCTGCCACGCGGGCGCCTGCGACCCGGCGAGCGGGGCGTGCCGCGCCGAGCCGCTCGCGGACGGGACCGCGTGCGACGACGGCGTCGCCTGCACCGGCGGCGACGCGTGCCGCGCGGGCGTCTGCACCGGCGCGCCCGAGGATGCCGACGCGGACGGCCACGCCGCCGCCGGGTGCCTGGACGGCGACGACTGCGACGACGGCCGCGCCGAGGTCCACCCCGGCGCGACCGAGGGGCCGGCCGGCGACGCGACGTGCGCCGACCTGTTGGACAACGACTGCGACGGGGCAACGGACGACGACGACGCCGGCTGCCTCCCGGTATCCGAGATCTGCCCGCGAACCGAGATGCCGGACGGGATCGCCGAGCTGCGGCTGCGCAGCCTGACGATCGCTTCGCCGGTCGCGCTGACCAACGCCGTCCTGCAGCAGTTGATCGCCGACTCGCTCGAACGCAACCTGTTCGTCTGGCTGCTGCGCCTCGAGGGCCTGGGCTCCGGCGACGCGATGCTGGAGACCGGCGCGGGACAACTCGTGCCCGGCGCCTCCTGCACCTACCGCACGCTCGAGCCCGACTATCCGCCGGCCACGGCGGCGCTCGTGCAGACCGGCATGGACTTCGAGTTCGCCGGCCCGCCGATCGCCCGCCTCGACGTGCCGATGTGGACGGAGGGGACCGCGTACCCCGACCCGCCGATGCTGGTCCTGCCGCTGCGGGAGCTGGAGGTGTCGGGCACGCTCTCCGCCGACCGCCTGCAGATCGGGTCGTGGAATCCGGTTTCCGAGGAGTGGACGGACGGCGGCTCGCTCGAGGCGAAGATCACCGCGGCCGACGCCGACGCCACGGTGATCGAGGCCCTCGGCATGACGCTGTGCGGCCTGCTGTCGGGCGCGACCGGCGCGCCGGGAGACCCGGCGGACGACTGCGAAGGGGATCCCGCCGCGTGGCCGCGCCCGCCCGACACCACGGTCGGCGCCGCGCCCGCCTACGCGATGACGGCGACCTTCGCCGCTTCGGCCGTCTACCGGGCGCTGTAGCTGCGCCGGACTCTCATTCCCCGGGTTCGTCGGCCGGCTTCGGGCGCTTGCGGCGGTGGAAGGCGTTCATCGCGGCCTGCGGTCCCTCGTGCAGGCAGCGCTCCACCATGTCGGCCGCCTGGTCGAGCAGCGGGGGCAGGGCGGCGGCCTCCTCCGCGCTGAACGGCGAGAGCACGTGGTCCACCGCGTCGCGGCGCTCCGGCCGGCCGATCCCGACCCGCAGGCGCAGGAACCCCGCGCCCACCGCCGCCGACAACGAT
>JAFGHH010000453.1 GCA_016930215.1 Deltaproteobacteria bacterium | reverse complement strand
GTCGGAATCGTCCCGGGCGCGGCCGGAGGCGGAGGAGCCGAAGTGGACGACGAGGGTCAGTCCGAAGCGACGGGCGACGGCGGGGAGGTTTGGGGTCATTTGCGTTTCCGGGCCGGGGACGGGACGGGACGAGGACACCCGGTACTTCGGGGCGCGTTCGCGGGCGCGGGAGGGACCGGGGGGAACGGAGGCGGCCAGCAGGCGGGCGGCCGCGGTGCGGAAGTCACGCAGCACGCCCGTCCGCGTGGTGTACGCCTCGTGGAGCTCCTGGAGGTCGAGCTTCGTGTACAGGTGGACGATGAGGTTGCGGATGGAGGCCCAGCGGCCCAGCGGCTCCATCCAGTCGGCCGGGATGACGCCGTTGCGGGCCAGGACGTCGAAGGCCTCACGATAGGTCGGGGGCAGGCCCAGCGCCCGGTCGGCGACGATCATCAGCGCCAAGTCGATGGCGCACTGGCCGGACAAGGTCATGGCGTGGAGGACCGCATCGAAGGCCATCCGGTCGGTCGTGAAGCGCTTGAAGTCGACCGTGCGGGCGTACTCGTCGAGCGCGTCGAGGGCGAGCCCCATCTCGGCCAGGATGGCCTTGCCCCGTTCACCGTCCACGGACGGCCCCCTCCAGGACACGGCGAAGCCCCTCCTCCCACGTCGGGCGGAACTCGATCCACTGGGACATGACCTGGGCCTCGAAGGAGACGCGCAGGCCGGGAGAACGCTCAAAAATGCACCGGCCGGTGGAGATGACGCGGAAGAGGAACGGGGAGCCGGCCTCGTTGAGCGGCCGGACATCCCACGGGACGGGCGAACGAGGGAGCCAGGCCGGCCGGGCGAAGGCCTCGAGGCGCGCGCGAACGGCTTCGGCGACGTCCCACGGGCGGGGTCCGCCGTAGCGGACGACGAGTCCGAGGTCGATGTCGCGGCAGAGGCCGCCGCGGGTGGCGGAGCCGTGCAGCCACGCCAGCTCGAGGTCGGACTGGTCGGCGCAGACGCGACCGGCCGCGGCAAGGAGGCGGTCGAGGGAGCGAGCGGGGAGCCGGCGGCCCCAGTCGATGCGGTCGTAGGGGGAGTCGTGTGCGTCCGTGCGAGACCTGCGTCGGCCGGGGTCTTGGCCGGTGATGCGGGTGGTGAGGGGGCGTGGGGTCATTTCGACACCTTTGCCGCGCCGGCGTCTCAGCGCTCGTCCCACTCCGCACGGACGCGCTGCTGGTAGTCCAGAGGGTCCTCGGTCAGGTGCAGGATTCCGGCGAACTGGGCCAAGCCGCCACGGCGGCGTGGACCTGGACGCGACCGGCGCCGCGCGAGCGAGCGGGCGAGCCCGATCAGCTCCTCGAGGACTTCGGGGGGGAGGCCCCGGACGGCCTTGACCAGCCGCTGCAGTTCCTTCTCGGTCACCGCCATGGCATCACCCCACGATCAACGGGTCTGGTTGGGCCGGCGGGCAGGCGCCCGCATTCGCCCTGCCCTACCGGGTGATTTCGGCGACGAGACGCCACGGGACGGGGCCACTCGGTACCTCGGGGCGCGTTCGCGGACCTCGGAGGGGGCCGGGCGCGAGAGGTACGAACCGACGGCGGCGGCGAAGGCGCGGGCGTCGGCGACGAGGCGGCGAGCGGCACGCAGGACCAGCCGGTCGTCGAGGCGCTCGTAGTCGTGGACGATCCGATTGCGCAGGCCGACGTAGGAGGCGACGAACCGCGACGACAGGCCGGCCGTCAGGACCCCGAGGCGCGCGGCGAGCTGGAACGAGTCCCGGGCAGTGGCTGGGGGCGGCAACGAGGCCGAGGCGGCCAGCAGGTCGTTCACGTCGACCGACACCTCGACGACGAGCTGCACGAGCCGCTCGACGGCCCGGCGGGCGACGTTGCCGGCGGGGCCGGGACCGGAGCGGCCGACGAGCGCGTGGAGCTCGTCGGCATAGCCGAGCAGCAAGGCCAGCTTGCGGTGGACGGCGGCACGATCGAAGTCAACCAAGCTGCGCCTCGAGCCAGCTATCGAGCGCGACGCGTCGGGGTGCGTCGTCGTCGTAGCAGCGGGCGGCGTAGGACTGGAACTCGCCAAAGGTGCCTGGGGAGGCCTGGAACAGAGGGCGGCCGCGAGACGCGACGTGGAACAGGAGCAACGAGTCGGCGCCGTTGAGCAGGACGAGATCCAGCTCGCGACCGGGGCGCAACGCGCGGTCGAGGGCGGCGCCGAGGCGACCGAACCAGTCGAGGGTGCGGCGGCGTCGGGGCGTGGTGGTCCAGACGGCGACGTCGTGGTCGGAATCGTCCCGGGCGCGGCCGGAGGCGGAGGAGCCGAAGTGGACGACGAGGGTCAGTCCGAAGCGACGGGCGAGCGGGGCGAGGACGTTTGGAATTGAATTCAACGCTGTTGGCTCTTGGTCGTTCGCCGTTGGCGCGCGGGAGCGCTCGGGCCGTGGCGCCCGCGTCGCGGGCGCTCGGCCCTACGCGGCTCCCCTACGGGACGATTCTCACGTGGCTTGGTTGTTGGGGGACGGGGACGCGTGGCCGTGGGACGAGTCGACTTGCGGTAGGCCGCCGTGGTCTCGCGGGCCTCGGAGGGGCCGGGGGAACGGGGCGGGCCGAAGCGAAGGCAGAGCGCGTCGAACGCGCGGCGCATGGCCGGGGCGTAGTCGCGGATGCGGAGGTAGATCTCCCGCGCGGTCGCGTCATCGTAGACGTGGGTGGTGCGGTTGCGGTCCGCGACCATCCGGCGCCACAGCGGTTCGTCGTCCTCGAGCCAGCCGGTCTGCCAGGCGGCGCCGAAGACCTCCCGGGGCGTCGCCGGCGCCGTGCGTCCGGAATCCTCGAGCGCCCGCTTCAAGGTCTTCCACAGCAGCTCGACGGAGAACTCGAAGCGCTGGATGGTGGCGTCGATCATCGGGCCCTCGCCCGGCAGCGCCAGGACCTCGTCGAGGCGGTCGAGGGCGCGGGCGAGCTTCTCCAGCGAGAACTCAAGCCGCTCGGTGCTCATGCAACACCCTCCCCTCGCACTCGACCCGCCGGCGGAACTCGGGGCCGACCTCGTCGAGGAAGACGACGTCGATGTCCAGCAGCGTGGGCGGATCGCGGTCCAGGTCGTCGAGCAGGTCGAACCAGGCACGAGTATCGTGAGCCGGGGCATCGACGGCGAGGTCGATATCGGATTTGGGCATATGGTCGCCGCGGGCGCGCGAGCCGAAGAGGATGACCCGACGGGGCTGGAGGAAGAGCACGAGCCGCCGGACGACCTCGGCGATGCGAGGATCAAGGGGTGGACGGCGAGGGGGGGGGGTCAATTGGGTCAACGCTGTTGGCTCTTGGCTGTTCGCTGTTGGATCGGCTGTTGGCTCTTGGCGGTTGGTTTCCGGCGGTTGTTGGCTGTTGGGGGACGGCGGGTGTTGGTTGTTGGGAGCCGGCGGTAGGGCGTCGTGGCCTTGCGGGCGCCCTTCGACAAGCTCGGGGCGGCGGCGGCGCGGTAGCGGGGGCCGCGGTCGCGGGCGGAGGAGGGAGACAGGAGGGGCGCGAGGATGTCCGAGGCGGCGGTGATGAAGGCGCGGGACCAGGCGACCGAGCTTTCGGCCTGCTCGCGGGTGAAATGAACATGGGTGCCGTAGTCGGCCTCGAGGCGGCCCTTGAACAGCTCCTTGAGCTTGCCGGCCGTGTCGCGGGGCAGGCGCCCGTCGCGGACGAAGTGCTCGCCCAACAGGCTGCGCAACGCGTCATGGCTGCGGACCTCGAGGCCGAGGGAGAACAGGAGCGCCCGGGCCGAATGATGGGCGGCATAGTAGGCGCTGGAGACGGCCTCCTCGAAGATGCCCTCGGCGAGAGCCAGGTCGGCCATCCGCATGACGCGACGAGCCCGATCGAGCTCGTCGGCGGCGTTGAGGCGCTTGTTGCGGTAAATCACAGGGGGAGGCCCTCGGCGGAGACCTCGCGGGAGAAGAGCAGCTCGCGGCGGATGTTGAAGCGCCACCGGGCCTCGGAGAGGGTGACGACCGAGAGATAGCCCTGCTGCGGATGGCCGTCCGCCTCGGAGATGGCGAGTTCGAGGTCGATGATGCGGCGGGAGTATTCGTCGACCGGCCCGCGCAGGACGACGAGGACATCGAGGTCGGAGAAGGCATGACCTTCGCCGCGAGCGCGGGAGCCGTAGAGACAGACCTTGGCGAGGTCGCGTTTGGGCACGATGGCTCGGAGTCCGTCGGCGAAGCGGCGGAGCCGGGAGACTTCCTCGGGGCGAAGCCACGGGGGCAAAGGGCGGTGCGGCAAGGCGCGCCGGCCTTCCAGCCGACGCTGCATGCGGGGCAGGGGGCGAGGGAAGGGGGTCAATTGGGTCAACGCTGTTGGCTCTTGGCGGTTGGCTGTTGGATCGGCTTCTGGCTTTTGGATCCTGGTTTCCGGCGGCTGTTGGCTGTTGGGTTGTTCTGGGTCAAGGCTGTTGGCTCTTGGCTGCTCGCTGTTGGATCGGCTTCTGGCTTTTGGATCCTGGGTTCCGGCGGCTGTTGGTTGTTGGGGGACGGGCGGCCTTGGGTCGCCTTGATTTCCGGTAGGGCGTCGTGGCCTCGCGGGCGGAGGAGGGGCCCGGGGGGGCGGCGAGGAAGTCGGCGAGGTGGTCGGCGGCGTTTTCGAGGAACTGCCGGGACCAGGCGAGCCATGCGGCGGCCTGGTCGCGGGTGAAGTGCACGCCGACGCCGTAGGTGGCCTTCATCCGGGCATCGAAGGCGTCACCGAGCTTCTTCACGGTGCCACGAGGCAACAGACCGGTTTTTTCGAAGTGCTGCGCGAGGAGGACGCGGAGGGCCTCGTGGCTGCGGACCTCGAGGCCGAGGGAGAACAGGAGGGCGCGGGCCGCGTGGTGGGCGGCGTAGTAGGCGCTGGAGGCGGCGTCCTCGTAGCACTCCGCACCGAAGGCGAGGTCGGCGACCCGGATCATCCGGCGGGCGCGGTCGAGGTCGTCGGCGGCGTTGAGCTGCTTGTTGCGATGAATCACAGGGGGAGGCCCTCAGCGGAGACTTCGCGGCCGAAGAGCAGCTCGCGGTCGAGGAGGAACTGCCATTGGGACTTGGAGAGGACGACGGCGGAGAGCTGCCCCTGGAGCGGCCAGCCCTCGGCGTCCATCAGGTCGCCCTTGAGGTCGGAGATGCGGCGTTCGTAGCGTCGGGCGTTGCGGACGACGACGAGGACATCGAGATCGGACTCGGCATGGCCCTCCCCGCGGGCGCGGGAGCCGTAGAGGCAGATCTTCTCGAGGTCGGGGCCGGCGATGCGGCGCACGCCGCGGGCAAAGCGGCGCAGGCGGGAGCGCTCGGCGGAGGTGAGCCAGGGGGGGAGGGTCAATTGGGTCGATGCTGTTGGCTGTTGGCCGCTGGCTGTTGGCTGGGTGATTGGTTGTTGGCCGTTGGTTTTGGGGCGGCTGTTGGTCGCTGGTTTCCGGATGCCGGTGGTGGTCGGGCCGGCGGCACGGGTGGTGGACGCGGTGGTGGTCCGCTCAGGCACGGCTCAGGTAGTTCCTGGGGACGAAGACGTTGCGGATGCGGAAGGGCGCGGGGGACTCGAGCATCAGCCGCACACGCAGGGCGAACGAGCGGGCGGGGAAGGCGAAGAACGGCTCCGGGCTGCCGACCCGGGCCAGCCAATCCGGAGGGGGCGTGGCGGTCTCGCGGCAGAGGGCGCTGACGACGGCCGCGACGAGGCCCTCGAAGGGGCCAGAGGAGGCGATGGCGTCGGCGACGAGGCGGCAGCGGCCGTCGGGCGGGGCCCGGCGGAAGTCGTCGACGAACGCGTTGATCGGCCCCTGGAAGTGCGGGGCGGCGGCGCGGGCCGCGGCGAGGCATTCAGCAGCCGTCATCGAACAGCTCCTCGAGCAGGAGGCGGGAGCGGACGGGGAGGCGCTCGGCCGGGTAGTACGACGCGAGCACCTCGAGGACGGCAGCGGAGCTGCGAAGCCCGAGTCGTCCCGCGAGGAAGCGGATGTCGTCGGCGTCCTCGGAGGTGCGGGCGGCGGCGCATTTCATGGCGAGGAGAGTCCGGTCGTCGGCGACGAGGACGGCGAGGTGCTGGAACTCGCGCCAGGCCTCGAAGCCGGCACCCTGGGGGACGAAGCCCTTGGCGGCGTCGTTGAGCCAGTCCTGGGGCAGACCGAGTTCGTGAGCGACCTCCGCGGCGGCCGCGCGGACGGCGAGCGGCTCGGTGAACCAGCCATCGACGTCCCTTGTCGACTCCCGGGCCTCGTGGACGACGCACATGACGGCACCACCGACGAGGTAGAGTTGGGCCTGGTGTCCGGCCCGGCCCAGCGCAGCATCGAGGCGTTCGAGGGCGTGTTCGATCCGGGTGCGGGAGAGGCGGGTCACGGGGACCCTCGAGATCCCGGCAGGCCGCCTTCGCCCGGGCTCCCGCCTTCGCCAAGGCTACGGCGGGCGGACGTCGGCGGGCTGTTCTCCGTCGCCCGGGGGGCGACGGAGAACAGCCTCCGGCCCCTTCGGTTGGCGGGGGCCTCCGATCTGCGGACGGCTGATTCATTGTTCGTCACGGGGTCTTGGGACCCTCGTGGGCCCCGCGATCCTGCGCCGGGGCCTGTTCAACTTCCCCGCCCGTCGTTCAGCCTTTCACGGGCGAGGCAGGTTAGCGCCCGAAACCGAATTCCGTCAAGGGCGCCGGTAGGTTTGGGTGTCTCCGGCACAGTCCGCGTTCAACCGCGGCCGTCCGAACGTGGTCGTCGTGGACGGGGAGTGAGGCAGGCCGGTGATGCGAGAGGGGGGTGAGGCTTTGGTTCCGCGACGGGGTGGACGGCTGGTACGACCGGGCAGAAGCGACCACGAGCGCGGGGGAGCGGGGGAAAGGATCGGTAGAGCATCGAAGTGGCAGACGCGGCGAATCGCGGTGGTAGCGGCGCGGCGCTGGGCCGCGCGAAGCGCGGGCCGAGCCCGCCGGCCTCGCCGGCGAGGCGGCATCCAACGGCGCGCGGCGCCATCCTGCCCGACGACGACGACGACGTTGGAGGGGGGGCGAAGCCGGGTCGTTCCTCCCGGCTTGCGAGTGGAGGCGGACGCTCCTAGACTGGTCGTGGAGATGGGGAGGGCGTTGACGTGAGCGGACTTCGAATCGACCTACCGGACGAGGCGTTCAGCGCGCTACGCTATTCGCGGGACGAGATGGCGCGGGAGTTGCGGCGGGCGGCGGCGATCTACTGGTATTCGCGGGGGGTGGTTTCGCAGGAGCGGGCGGCGACGATCGCGGGTCTCGATCGCACGGACTTCCTGTTGGCGTTGGCGGCGGAGAAGATCGATGCCTTCGCGGTGGACCTGGAGGAGCTGCGCCGGGAAGTGGAACGTGGCTGAGGTCCCGGTCGTCAACGCGTCTCCGATCATCTACCTGGCGCGGGCCGAGGAGTTGGCGTTGCTGCAGGTGCTGGGTCCGGAGGCGGTCGTCCCGGAGCCGGTGGTGCGCGAGCTGCTCCGCCGAGGCCCGGCGGACCCTGCGGCCAAGGCGTTGGCGGAGTTGGATTGGCTGCGAGCGTTGGGAGAGGGGGAGGTGCCTGCGTCGCTGCTGGCCTGGGATCTTGGGCCCGGCGAGACGGCGGTGCTTGCGTGGGCAGTTGGGCATCCGAGCTGCCTGGCGGTCATCGACGACCGGGCGGCGCGGCGGTGTGCCGACGTACTGGGTGTTCCCTGCATCGGGACGCTCGGCATCGTGCTGCGGGCGAAGCGGCTTGGGCGAATCCCGGCCGCCCGGCCGGTCGTGGAGCGGTTGCGCGGAGCGGGGATGTACCTCTCGGACCGGGTGCTCGGCCCGGCGCTGGCCCTCGTCGGCGAGTAGCAGGGGGGTTCGCGGGGAGGCGGGGGTGGACTCCCCGACGACGACGACGACGACGACGACGACGACGACGACGTTGGCTAGACGAGGATGCCGGCGATGGTGGCGGTCTGGTAGGCGGCGAGGGTGCCGGCGAGGAGGGAGCGGAGGCCGACGCGGGCGAGGTCGCCGCGACGGGAAGGGGCCATTCCGCCGATGCCTCCGAGCTGGATGGCGAGGGAGCCGAAGTTCGCAAAGCCGCAGAGGGCATAGGAGACGATGACCGTGGAACGATAGGAGAGCGCGGCGGCGTCGTGGGTCAGGACGTTGGAGAGGTCGAGGTACGCGACGAACTCGGTGAGGATGAGTTTCTCGCCCATCAGGGTGCCGGCGAGGTGGGATTCGTGCCACGGGACGCCCATCAGGAAGGCGAGCGGGCGGTGGAGCTGGCCGAGGATCCACTGGAGGGACAATTGGGGGAAGTCGAACCAGGACCCGAGGGTCCCAAGGAACCAGTTCAACATGGCGAGCAGCGCGATGAAGGCGAGGAGCATGGCGCCGACGTTGGCGGCGAGCTTGAGGCCGTCGCCGGCGCCGCGGGCGGCGGCATCGATCACGTTGACGTCGAGTTTCTCGACGTCGAGCTTGACGGTGCCGCGGGTGAGGGGATTTCCGTCCTCGGGGACGACGAGCTTGGCGAAGACGAGGGCGGCGGGTGCGGACATGACGGAGGCGGCGATCATGTGTCCGGCGACGTCGGGGAAGACGTTCGCGAGCATGCCGACGTAGGCGGCGAGGACGCCGCCGGCGATGGTGGCCATGCCGCCGGTCATGACGGCGTGCAGCTCGGAGGTGGTCATCTTGTCGATGTACGGACGGATGACCAGGGGGGCCTCGGTCTGACCGACGAAGATGTTGGCGGCGGCCGAGAGCGACTCGGCGCCGCTGGTGCCCATGGTGCGGGCCATGACCCAGGCGATGCCTCGGACGACCCACTGGACCAGGCCGAGGTGGTAGAGGACGGTCATGAGGGAAGAGAAGAAGATGATCGTCGGGAGGATCTGGAAGACGAAGCTGGAAAGCGCGGGGTGGATCGCGCCGGAGACGTAGGAGGCAAGCACGAAGGCGGTGCCGATGCGGGTGAACTCGAGAAGCCTGAGCACGCCGTCGTTGGCGGCGGCGAAGGCGCTCTGGCCCCACGGGGTCTTGAGGACGAGCAGGGCGAAGAGGAGCTGGAGGCCGATGCCCCAGGCGACAAGCCGCCAGGAGATCATGCGGCGGTTGGTGGAAAAGACCCAGGCGACCGCCATGAGGACGAAGGTGGCGAGAAGGGAGAAGAGGCGGAGGTACCAAGGAGTGCCGGAGTCCTCGACGCGGTGGAGGGCGACGGTGGCTGTATAGCCGACGGAGACGGAGGCGGAGGCGGAACAACGGTCGGGATGGGCGGCACAGTCGAACTCGTCGGCGAGCGGTCCGGCGCCGAGCTTGACCAGGATCGTGGCGTCGCCCGGGGCGATGCCGAGAAGGCGAATGCGAGCCTCGGTGGTGTTCGGGGGGATGGTGACGCCGCCGGAGACGTAGAGCTTGTCGGTGGCAAGATTGATCACCTGGACGAGCTGGCCGGGGGACGCGGGGGCGCGCGAGACGCGGACCGTGAGGTCGGCTTCGCCGTTGGCGGCGAGGATGATCGTCGGCGAGTCGATCTGGATCGGGTCGAGTCGGTCGATGCTGTTGGCTGTTGGCGGTTCGCTGTTGGCTGGGTGGGTGGCTGTTGGTAGTTGGTTTCCGACGGCTGTTGGTAGTTGGTTTCCGACGGCTGTTGGTGGGTGGTTTCCGACGGCTGTTGGTGGGTGGTTTGCGGTGGTTGTTGGTGGGTGGTTTTGGGGGAGGAGGGCGCCGAGGGTGGTGAGGCCGAGGCCGAGGGCGGTGACGGCGACCAACCAGCGGGGCGCTCGGGGAGGCATCGCGGGCTGGTTAGTACCACAAGGCGGGGTGGAGCGCGAAGAGGCGCCATCGTAGACCGGGGGTGGTGGTGGTGGGGGGTTGGCCTTTGGGCGGGGGGTGGCTACATTCCCGGCGATGAACGGTGCGGGCATGGCGATGGGGCGGGAGCTGTCGTTGGGACGGCCGTTCGGGATCCCGCTGACGGTGAACTCGTGGTTGGCGATCCTGGTGGGGATCGTGTTCGGGTTTTCGTTGTTGACGCGGGAGCCGCTGGAGGGGGCGTGGATCCTGGTGTTGTTCGTGTCGATCCTGCTGCACGAGTTCGCGCACGCGTTGACGGCGAAGGCGGCGGGGGACACGGTGCAGAAGGTGACGCTGCACCTGTTGGGAGGGGTGACGTACCGGACGGGGCGGGGTGGTCCGCGGTGGGCGTGGCGGATCACGGCGGCGGGTCCGCTGGTGAACGTGGTGTTGGCGGGTGGGGCGTGGTTGGGGATGTACTACGGGCGGTACGAGCTGCCGTGGTGGGGGTTGGTGCTGCTGGCGCAGGCGTTCTGGGCGAACGTGATCCTGGCGGCGTTCAACCTGCTGCCGATCTACCCGATGGACGGGGGGCAGCTCGCAAGGATGTCGCTCTCGAAGCGGGTGGGTGCGGGCGCGGGGGCTCGGATCGGGTTGGGGTTGTCGTTCCTGACGCTCTTGGCGGTGGGGGTGTGGTTCATCGCGAGCGGCAACTTCAACATCATCGCGATCGTGATCCTCGTGCAGTTGTTCATGCTGAACGTGATGGAGATGCGGCAGGTCGGGAGCCCCTCGATGGAGGAGACGCGGGGGGCGTTGGGGAGGTGGTGGCGCGACCGGCACCGGATGGCGGCGGAGCGGCGGCGGGAGAAGGAGCGGCGGCGGGAGCGGGAGCGGGAGCGGGCGGAGCGGGCGGCGCGGAAGGCGGACGGCCTGGAGCCGAGCCCGTTCCGGCGGAACGCGCGGACGACGCAGGAGCGGGACGCGGAGGTGTTGCGGGACGGGGGGCGGTTGCTGGAAAAGGCGGTGGAACGGGGGTTGGGCGCGTTGCGACCGGAAGAACGACGGTTGTTGATCCTGCACCGGAGGTTGCTCGAGATCCGGATCGATACGGCGGAGGGGGGCGAGCCGGACGGGGAGGACCTGCGGCTGCTGGAGCTGCACGTGAGGCTGGGCAGCAGCGGGGAAATACATTAGGAACAAGGAACAAGGAACAGAGAACAGAGAGCAGAGAACGGGACGTCGCGTCGAAGGGCGAAGACGGGCGAGCGAGAGCGCGAGCGCGAGCGAGGGGAGAGCGGGGATCGAGATGTTGTTGTCGGTGGTCAGTCCGCTGAAGAACGAGGCGCCGAACGTGGAGCGGCTGGTGGGGGCGTTGCGGGCGGCGTTGGGGGGAGCGGGGCTGGACTACGAGGTGGTGCTGGTGGACGACGGCAGTACCGACGGGACGTGGGAGAGGATCGAGGGGGAAGGGAGCCGGGGGCCGGTGCGAGGGGTGCGGTTGTCGCGGAGTTTCGGGCAGCAGGCGGCGATCCTGGCGGGGCTGGCGGCGGCGGGTGGGGAGTTGATTGCGGTGAT
>JAFGHH010000452.1 GCA_016930215.1 Deltaproteobacteria bacterium | reverse complement strand
GTCGCCGCCCAGGTGGTCGTGGACGCGGCCGAGTTGGCGGACGTCGAGGACGTCCAGGCGCAGGTGGACATCGCGAACGGGAAGCTGGTCAAGGACCTCACGAAGCCGTCGGCGCAGCGGCAGGCGGCCGCCCGGCGGGCGGCGGCGGGCAAGACGATCGAGGGCCTGGACGCGGACGCGGCGGTGCCGGCGGCGGTGAAGCCGTATCTCGCGGCGCTGCGGGACTTCGTCGGGGCGGGAGCGCCCGGCTCCGGCCAGCAGGTCGGGTTGGCGAGGAGGTGACGGATGGATGCGGTCACGACGGGAAGCGTCATCGGCGGGATCCTGGCGCTGGCGATGTTTTCTCTGAAGCTGGCCGAGCACGCGATCACGAAGCGGAACGGGAAAGCGAGCACGGCGCCGGCGCCGGCGGCGGACCCGTGCGCGACGTGCCGCGAGCGGGTGACCGAGTTGAGCATCAACTTCGGCAACGCGATGGAGCACCTCACGAAGGCGACGGAGAAGCAGGCCGAGGAGACCGGCCGGATCGTGGCTTTCCTGCTGAAGTACGAAGACCGCATCGCGACGCTGTGCGTCGCGCGGGCGCCGGGCTGCGGCGACACCGGGTCGCACCCCACGGTGCGGCCATGACGGCGAGGAAGTCGGCCCGGGAGAGGCGCCAGGAGTTGTTCGCGTCATTCGGCGCGCGGTACGGCGAATTGGTGGACCGGTATCGAGGCATCGTGCCGCGGACGCTGCTGGTGGTGCAGATGGCGCTCGAGTCGCGCGGCGACCCGTTCGCGGTGAGCAAGGACCCCGTGCTGATCGAGGTCGGGCTGTCGCAAGCACCGCTCGCGCGGGCCTGGCGGATGGACGTGGACCCGTTCGATGTCGAGGGCGGGATCTGGCTCGGGTGCGTCGAGGCGAACGCCGCCGCCGAGCGCTACCGGGAGTTCGTGCCGGGCATCTCGGCTGCGGACACCTGGTACCTGATGCTGCTCAGCTACTCGGCCGGGAGGAAGGCGGTGGAGCACATCCTCCGCACGACCCAATCCTGGGTCGAGAGGCGACGAGCACGCGGCATCACGTCGAGCGGCTTGCTCGCGGACATCCCCGCCTGGGCGAAGGTGACCGACCTGGCGCTCCCGCAGCACGCGCGCCACTGGGGCCGCCAGTCGCCGGAGATCATCGGCGTGCGCATCCGCCGCCAGGTGACGCGCCTCTCCTGGGCCCGCGCCCTCGGCCCGATCGACGGCCCGGACTACATACCCGAGCCGCCGCCCCCGGCGACCCGCCCGTCGGCGCTCCCCGCCTTCCCCACGGACCTCGTCCCTGCCGCACGCATCGCCGCGAATCCGCGGGCGACGAGCGAGCAGCACGCGAAGGCGCATGCGGAGGTCAAGGGGTACGCGAGAAGGAGACGACGGGGCGCGTAGAGTTCTCGCCGATCGACGGGACGGTTCGTGCGGCGGCGGAGCGCTATCGCGTTCCGCTGGCCGGCGCGACCTCGGGGTCACCGAGAAGTCGGAAGTTGTTGCGGTAGCGGTCGAACTTCGGGCGCGGCCGCACCGTGTCGCGGGTCGGGCTCCAGTTGGTGAAGACGACGGTGTACCGCCCCTTGTTTGCGCCCGTCTTGTTTCGCCGCGCCAGCCTGACGAGATGGAGGGACGGCACCACCCAGTAGCAGTCGGCGTGCTCCGAGTAGAAGACGAAGAAGAAGCCGGGCCGTGGCCGGCGGATCTCCATGGCGGCGAAGGTGCCGGCGTTGCGTTTCGAGCAGTTGCGGGAGCGCGCCTTGATCTGCACATCCACGTAGCGCGGCCGACGAGGCCCGTCGAAGCGAACTACGCAATCGATCTGCTGGTCATCGACGAGCGTCTGGTAGACATCGTAGCCCCGGCGCAGCAGCTCGGCGATGGCGACGAACTCCTGCCTCTTGCCGAAGGAGGCCGCGTCTCGGTAGCGCATCTACTTCGCCGGCCCCCGGCCACCCAGCCGCCGCAGCCGGCTTCCGGACAGCGCCTCCTTCCCCTCGACGACCAGGTACTCGCGCACGTGCTCGCGCACGCGGTCCTGGTACTTCTTCGAGAGGCGGCGGTAGTTGTCGAGGAGGTCCTGCTCGGCGTCGGTGAGCATCTTCCCGCGCTGGTCCTTGAGGCGGGGGCGTTGGTAGCCCGTGAGCGCGAGGTCCTCGAGCTCGCCGAGAACGAAGCGGAAGAAGTCGTCGCGTGGGAGCTTCAGCACGTCGGCGTACTGGTAGACGCGCTTCAGCGGCAGGCCCTCGATGCCGATCTCGACGTTGCTAATTGAGTTGCGATTCGCGTAGGCGAACGCTTTGCAGAGATCCCATTGCGAGAGGCCGAGTTCGAGCCGGCGCCGCCGCAGGAACGCGCCGACCTTCTTCCTCCGCGCCAGGACCTCCGGGCTCACGCGACCTCTGCCTTTTCCGGGGTGCATGCCCATACGATATGGAGACCCGGCCGGCGAAGCAAGGTCGGCGAACGAACGGTCGGTGGACGCATCGGCGACGGGCGCGGGTCGGGCGCCGCCAAGTCCCAGGCAGTCGGCTGCGCAAACAGCCGTGCGCCGCACCGGTGATCGACGGACGCCCCACCCTGGCGCCCGCGGGCGGCGGCGCAGAAGCGCTGGCCCGCGTGCTGTCGACCGGGCCACCGGTGCGGTCCACGGGTGGCCCGACGCCGCAACTCCGCGGAAGCTCGCATTAAGTCGAACCCATCGGAATCGTTCTTATTTCCTTGCCTTCATCTGAGAACAACGCCGTCATGTGCTTGGGCGGTGCGAAGAGGGCGCCGCGAAAGGAGGACGCGAAGATGCCGAAGAAGGCGACGCAGTTCGTGGCGGACCTGAGAGACAACGTCGACGCCTGGTACGACGGGCGGATCGACTACGAGGCGTTCACCGCGCGCCAGCGCGAGACGTGGAGCGCGATCCGCGAGGCAGGCCCGGCGGTCGAACAGCGGGTCCACCGCGCCCTGCGCGACCAGATGCGGCTGGCGAATCTCGACGGCCTGACCCGCTGACGAGGAGAAGGAGGAGGCAACGATGGACTCGCTTTGCGAACGGACCCAGACCCGCACCGAGGCGTGCGCCTGCGGTGCGTGCGCTCGCCGGAAGCCGCCCGACGAGAAGTACCGGGCCAACAGGCGCGACGTGCAGGCGCTGCTCGACCTGATCGCGGGCTGCGTCGATAACCACCCGCACCTGGCCGTCGACCGGCCGACGTGGGCGAACGTCGGCGACGTCGCCCACCTGCGCGACCGGTTGATGGAGATCGTCGTGGGGTTCGCCGTGGGGCCCGACGGAGAGGAGCAGGTCGCCCGGCGCCGTATCGAGGAGGCCCTCGGCACCGACGACGAGCACGTGGGCGAAGCGCTCATCGACGCGATGTAGCGCGCGGGATGGAGGAACGAGGTCATGAAGTCGAAGCTGTACCCGGTCCGATTCCGCGACGAGGTCCGACACGTGACGGTTCCTGGCTCGGGCGACCCCGATCCGGGACCGGCGACCGAGCACGAGTTCTCGACCTTCCTCGGCGAGGCCGTCGAAGCGTACGCCGAGGCATCCAACATGCTCCGGCCGCGCATCCGCGTCTCGACCGACGCGGGATCGCACGCCGCGAGCCACGGGTTGGTCGTGCGCATCGGCGACGCCGAGTTCCGGATCGCGGTCGTCCGTTCGAGGTGAGGTTCTACGTCTCGCCGGGCGCCGGCATGGTGCCGGCGCGCGACGGCGGGCGAACGAGAAGAAGGGGAGAAGGCATGAACACCGCAGAGCAGATCAAGCAGGTCGAGGGGCTCCGGGGCGCCGCGCTCCGGGAGAAATTCCGCGAGGTCATCGGCCTGGAGACCCGCTCGAACAACCGCCCGTACCTGATCAAGCGGGTCGTCCACGCGCTCCAGGCGCGCGCCGGGGGCGTGATCGAGGCCACGGCCGCGCCGACGGCGGCCGGCGCGACCGACGCCACCCTGCCGGCGGCCCGCGCCGCGAAGGCAGCACCCACGAAGAAGAAGGAGGCCACGCGCTCGGCCGGCAAGCGGGCCCGCGACCCGCGCATCCCGCCCCCAGGGACGGTGCTCGAACGCACGTACCAGGGCAAGACGCTGCGCGTGAAGGTTCTCGACGAGGGCTTCGAGTTCCGCGGCAAGACCTACCGCTCGCTCTCGGCCGTCGCGCGCGAGGCATCGGGCACGGTCTGGAACGGGCTGCTGTTCTGGCACCTCCAACCGTACGCGAAGCGCACCACGAACAAGGCCGCCTGAACCGTGCGCCGCCGCGGCGGCGCCTCGAAGGGCCGGGCACGAGCGCGTCCCGGCCCTTCGTCCTTCTGCGCTGCCGAGCGGGCCCGTGCACGGCGCCACGGTCCGAGTCGAAAACAGAGCTTGCATGGGCCGAGGACCAACGCCCTCGTCGTGCCGAGCCGGCCGAGCGCCGCGACGGTCGCGGCCGTCGAGCCGGTCGAGAGGAGACGGGGTGATGGCGAAGAAGAAGGACACGAGGGCCACGAAGGCGAAGCAGGGTGGGGCGGCCAGGCGCGTCCGCGGTGGAGACCGCACGACGGAACGGCCGGCGACCGCCAAGGCACCGCGGGCGGCCGCGCCCGAGGGCTCGATGACCGCGGCACCGCCGGGCGCGCGCGTCCGCGACCCTCGGCTCCCGACGCCCGGCACCGTGATCCAGAAGTGCGCGCGGGACGGCAGCGTTCGGTGCGAGGTGACGGTCGAAGCCGACGGCATCCGTTACAAGGGCACGCTCTACCGGTCGCTGTCGGCCGCCGCCCTGGCTGCGGCAAAGGACCTCGGGATCCGCGGAAGGGCCCAGAACGGGTACACCTTCTTCGGCTTGAGCAAGCCACCGCGGCGCGTCGGCGATCCGCTCGAGGTGCTCGGCCGCGCGTGGGAGCGCTACCGCGATCGGGCGACCGCCGTCGTGGGCGCGGTGACCGACGACAACCGCGAGCAGGTGCGCGACGTCGTCGAGAAGCACGTCGAGGTCATCAAGGACCTGCGGCGGAAGGTCGGGTGATGAGCAAGCGGAAACGGCATGGGCCGCGACGCCGCCGGAACCGCGGCCTCCCGCGCGCGCTGACGGCCCTCCCGGTACGGCGCTACTGGGACATGCTGGACGAGGGCCAGGAGGCCCACCCGGTCGATGCGGTCGTTGAACGCCGTCTCCGCCATGCCGGGCTGCGGCGGCAGGTCCGCAGCGCCACCGATCGCCTCATGCGCGCGCTCGGCAGGAGGCGGCATCTGTGGCTGCGTCTCGAGGAACTCCTCGCGGACTGTCGGATGGACCGCGAGGCGGCGTTCTTCGACATCGGGTTGGAGCACGGCCGCGCTGCCGGACGCGCGGAGGAGTTCGCGCGGGGCAGGCCGGGCGGCACACCGACGTACCGCGCCTTGGCCCTCCGGGTCCGCGAGGCCGCCGTGAACGCCGGCCTGCCCAACGGGCTCGCGGCGGCGGCCTTGCTGGAGGCGGCGTGGGCGCTGGTGCTCGACGCGAACGTCCTCGATCCCAGGCACGGCTACGCAACGCCGTTACCGAAGCCACGTCGTCGTCGGATCAACGCCGCGCGATGACGTCGAACTCGACCAGCTCCTTCTTGGAGTTCCGCTTCCGCAGCGGGAGGATCTCCACGTTGGACATGCCAGCGCGCAACAGCAGGTCACGATAGACCCGCTCGACGGGCACGATGACGTCGTAGAACTTCGAATTCCCCACGACGTAGTGCAGTTCGCCGCCGGGCCGCACGAGGCGAACGACCGCCCGGATGTGCCCCCACATGTCCTCGAAGTACTTGCACACGTAGTTCGCGAGCACCGATCCGGATTTGGCATCGGACGATCGGATTCGGTCGACAGCCGACATGAGGTAGTCGGGAAGGTCCAACTCTGGCCCAGGATGCCATGTCGCCACGCGGCTCGTGGCGATCCCCCAGGTTCCGCCGATCGCTTTCCAGTCCATCTCGCCGGCCTCGCGTGCATCGCGCAGGTATTCGAGCCAGTACATGTACGGCCGAAGCTCCCGGATGTACGACATCCGGTTCGGGTATGGCGGCGACGTCACCACCAGGTCGAATGGGCCGTCGACCAGCGTGTCCACGGCGCGGGCGTCCCCCAACACCACAGAAGCCGGTTGTGGCGGATTCTGGGCGGCTCCGTGCAGCACGAACTCTGCATCCTTCTTGAACAAGGAACGATGTGCCCCGTCGACGTCAGCGTCGAAGAGCGAGCGCTGCGCATCGTCTCCGTTCGCCTTGAACGACATTGACTGGTGGTTGAAGGCCGCGTTGGAGAGGCCGATCATCGTGCGGCAGAAGGCAACCTGAAGAAGATCGCGAACGGGCCCAGGATGAGGAGCCTCGTGGCGGATCGCTGCGACGAGACTGCGCAAGAACTCCAAGTTCGGCGCGGACCACCAGCGTCCGATGTTGTGGATAGGCGGGGCCGGCACCTGCGGAGCATCCCGAGTACCAGCAACCCGGGCGACGGCATCGGCGCACCGCCCGGCTTCCCGCAACGCCTCGACGTGGTACTCCGCGACCTTCGCGTTCCCGAACCAGACAAGGAACGGGTTCACGTCCACGGCGATCGCGCGGTTACCGCGCATGGCGGCGCACAGCGGTGTCGTGCCGGTTCCCGAGAACGGATCAAGGACTCGCAGCCGACCGCCTTGCCGCGCCAGGATGTCCTCAACGATCTTCACGGAATACGCAGGCGTCAGGCGAAGCCAGCCATGCCGTCCGTTGGCGACGTTGTGCTTGAACGTCAACTCGGCGCGGCGCGCGGTCGGCTGAGGCACGCATCGGGCAGGCGTTTGCACGGACACGCTGTCACTCCGTCCGCAACAAGGCTTCCAGGACCTTGGCAACCTCCGCCCTGAAAGTCGAGGTATTTCGGGCAAGGAAGGCGGCGAGATCGTACCCGAGCACCTCCTTGGCGAAGGCATACGTCGAACTGATCGTCGAGGAGTCCCCCAGCCGACCCGAGAGGATGGCCCACTGCTCGCCCCGATACCGCGCGAAGATGTCGGCGTCCATCTGGTTGGACAACAGGACGACGCAGGGCAGGTAGGCCTGGCTGTAGGCGGTGGCGGCGTTGGCGATGTCGGCGTTCTGCCGCTTCGAGTCCTTGCTCTTGTACCCTTGACGGACCTCGAAGACGACGCCGCTCAACGCACGGACGATCTGCGGGGCGACCTTCATCTCACCTGCGGCTTCGCGTATCCACCGCTGGACTCGCGCTCGCTCGTCGCCGTCCTGGACGTCCTGGAGCGTAATCCTCCCGTCGAGGCGCAGCTTGCGCTTCTTCTTGTTCTTCCCCCTGACGACGTAGGACCACTTGCACTGGCTCTCGGTGAGACCGAGCTGATCCTGGAGGAGCTGGCGGAACAGGCGTTCGCACCCGATGCCGAGCTGCCGGTACACGCTCGTCATCCCGCCCGCGGCCTTGTGGGCGGCATACATGAGCGGGTTGTCGAGGCCGAACCAGGAATAGAACGGATCGTCCCCGTACATCTTCTGGAAGTCGGCGAGGCTGAGACCTGCCTTCGGCCCGTGGCCCAGCTTCGGCTTGTATGCCGCGCAGACCTGGATGGGCTTGACCAGCAGGTCGACATACCGAACATCCGACGTGCTGGACGCCATGGTCACCTCGGCTGCCGCCTCACCCGTCTCGTCGAACCCGGCGAAGCCGTGACCCGGGGGAGGCCGACCAGAGGGAGAGTAGGTCATCGAGCCGGCGCGATCAACGAGATCGTCACGGCCTATCGTGGTCCGATCTTGACGACCCGTTGGTTCCCCCGGGGTACCGCCAGCCGCCGCGCCGGGCACGGAGGGCCCGCAAGCCTCCGGTCGGGCGGAAATCCCGGCCGGCGGTCGGGCGGAGGTGACCCGGCGTGGACGCAGGCGCCACGATCGTGCTACGGAGACGCCTGGATCGATGTTCTGGTCGCGCAGTTCCGGCATGATCGGGAGGGACGCATCGATGGAACCAGAGAAGCCCAAGGCCCACCACACCGTCGTGTCGCTCGAGGTCACGGGGGGGTTCCTGAAGGGCGCCAAGTTCGAGTTCGCCGACGGGCTGAACTGCATCATCGGCGGGCGTGGAACCGGCAAGACGACCGTACTGGAATTCGTCCGCTACGTCCTGGGGATGATGCCCGAGGAGAAGGCGACCCCGGCGCGGGCGCGCGCCATCAAGGCCCTCGTGCAGAGCAACCTCGGTAGCGGGCGGATTCGCCTCGGGGTGCAGACCAAGCACGGGGTCGGCTACCTCGCCGAGCGGCCCTGGAACGACAGCAGCCAGGTCTTCAACGAGCAGGGCGAACCGACCGCGATCTCGTTCGACCGCGACCTCATCTTCAAGGCCGACGTCTACAGCCAGAACGAGATCGAGGAGATCGCCACGAACCCGAGCTTCCAGCTCGCGCTGCTCGACAAGTTCATCGAAGAGGATGTCCGGCGCATCGATGCGGACATCCGCAAGATCCACCGTGACCTGGGACAGAACGCGGCGGAGCTGCTTCGCGTCGACCGCGAGATGCGCGACCTGCGCGAAAGCGCCTCGGAGACCCAGATCCTGGAAGAGAAGCTCAAGGGGCTCCAGCAGACGGCCGGCCCGGACGCCAAGCTCGTCAACGCAGCGCACGCCCAGAAGGCCCTTCGCGAGAGGGAGCGGAAGACCCTCGAAGCGCTGCGGGGCGACCTCCGCAGGGTGCGGAGCGACTTCGATGCTGTCGTCACGGGCCTCGCCCGGCGGCTCGCATCGCGGGTCGATCCTGACGTCGCGGCCGGGCCGAACAAGGACGTCTTCGCCATCGTGGCGCAGCACGTTCAGGAACTCACCGTTCTCCTCGAGCGCGCTGCGGGCGAGATTGACCGGCAGACCGAGGTGACGGATGGCGTGGTTGCCGAGCAGGAGCAGACGCTGGCGGAGCGCCACGCCAAGCAGGACGCCGAGTACCGCGAGCTCGTCGCCAAGTCGCAGGAGGAAACCGGGCGAGCGACCGAACGCGCGCAGCTCCAGCAGCGCTACGCGGAGGTCTCGACGGCCAGGAAGGAGCTCGATCTGCGACAGACGGAGCGACGGCAGCGCGAGACGCAGCGGCAGGAACTGACAGCCCAGCTCTCCGGCCTGCGCGACGAGCGGTTCCGCCTCCGCAAGAAGGTTGCCGACCAGCTTTCGGATTCGCTCGCTCCGACCATCCGGGTGACGATCACCCAGGCGGGCAATCGGGATGGCTACCGTGTCCTGCTGACCGAGGGCCTCAAGGGGCAGAGCATGAAGTACACGGCGGTCGTCGAGCGGATCGTCCAGAGCGCGAGCCCCGAGGAATTCTCGGTTCTAGTGCAGCGGGAGGATGCCGCACGTCTCGTCGAGCGCACCGGCCTCGACGAGGACCGCGCCAAGAGGGTCGTCGAGGCGTTCCGCGACAGCGAGCTGCTCTACCGAATCGAGACGGTCGAACTCGACGACCTGCCGCGCATCGAGCTGCTCGACGGGAAGGACTACAAGGACTCGGGCGACCTCTCCACCGGACAGCGCTGCACGACGATCCTGCCCATCCTCCTGCTCGAGAGCGAGCGGCCGCTGCTCATCGACCAGCCGGAGGACAACCTGGACAACGCCTTCATCTACGAGACCGTGGTGAAGAGCCTCAAGGGCGCCAAGGGCCGGCGCCAGCTCATTTTCGTGACGCACAACCCGAACATCCCCGTGCTCGGCGACGCCGAGCGGGTCTTCGTGCTGACGTCGGACGGCAAGCAGGGTAAGCTGCACAAGGTGGGCACGGTGGACGAGCTGAAGCAGGAGATCGAGCTGCTCCTCGAAGGGGGCCGCGAAGCGTTCCTGCTCCGCAAGAAGCGCTACGGGCACTGACCCGAGAGGAACCGTGGCAGCAAGCGGTACGATCGGCGAGATCCTCACGGCGCTCTCCTCGCCAAGCTGGGCGGCTGTACGCGATGCGGTCGACCAGGCCGGTGACCTGCTTCGCGCCGGCGCGTGGGTCGACGCGGAGGTGGCGGAGGTCGGTGGGCGCCTCGTGGAGCTCGCCGAGCACCCGAAGTGGGAGGTGCGGAAGGCCGTCGCCCACGCGGTCCAGTACCTGCACCACGAGACCTTCCATGCGGCGGTCGCCAGGCTGCTCAAGGACGACAACTCGTGGGTCCGGGATGCGGCGCATCGCAGCCTTGCGCGGCGTACCGAGCTGACGCGCGCCGACATCCTGAAGGAGCAGCACGGCGACCTTCTGCTGCGGTGGCTGTCGGACCTGGAGGCCCGGCACGGACCACGGGCGCGGCAGGATGCCCTGCACGTCGCCGAGAGATTCGCCGAGCTGCTCGTCCGAGAGGCGCGCCACGAGATCGTGAAGGTGGTCGCGCCGCTCGACGTATCGCTCCTCAACCTCGAGACGAGCCTGGGCCGCACGCGGATCGACCGAGATGCGTGTCACAAGCACGTGGCCCGCGCGCGGGAGCGGCTCCGGCTCCTCACCGCGATCGTGGACTCGCTGCGGGACCTCACGGCGGAGGTGACCCCCGAGTTCCGCGGCGAGGGACTCCGCGAGGTCATGGAGGAAGCGGTCGCGCTCGTGAAGGACCGGATGCGGTCGAAGGGCGACCGCATCGCGGTGGAGGTGACGATCGATTCGATCCTGCGCCTGGACGCCCACCGGCATCGACTCCTCCAGGCGTTTTCCAACATCGTCCAGAACGCGTTCGAGGCGTACGACGGCATGGACACGCCCGGGAAGATCCGGATGGAGGCTCACGTCGAAGGCGAGCACCACGTCGTGCTGACCGTCGCCGACAACGGTTGCGGCATGAGCGAAGAGGCGCTCCGGGACGCGTGCCGGCTCTACGCCAGCAAGAAGCCGGACGGCACGGGGTTCGGCCTGCCGCTGGCGAAGAAGATCATCGAGACGGAGCATGGCGGCTCCATCAAGTTGACGAGCGCGAAGGGCGAGGGGACGACGGTCACGGTCGTTCTGCCCCTCGAGCAGGAACAGCGGCAGAGGTAGGCGGAGGATGCCTGGACGTCACATCGCCTTGCTGGTGGAGGACGAGCCCGAGATGGCCGCGGAGCTCGGCGAGCTCCTGGAGTCGCTGGGGCACGGGCACGTTCACACGGCGACGAAGGAGGACGCGGAGCGCCTCGTCGAGGCGGGCGAGTTCTGCTACGTGCTGCTCGACCTCCAGATCAAGGTGAACGCCGACTCCATCAAGGCCCACGTCGAGGCCGGCCAGAGCCTCCTGGAGTTCATCCGGGAGCGGTACCCGCAGCGGAACGAGCACGACAAGTATCGGCTGCCGATCCTGGTGATGAGCGGACACGCCAAGGAGCACTACTACGTCGTCAAGGCCCTCCAGGACGGCGCGGACGACTTCATCACGAAGCCGGTCGGCGAGTGCAAGCCCCCGTTCAAGGACAAGATCCAGGACGCCCTGCGCAGGAGCGGTCGCGAGAAGCACGAGCGCTGCGCGGCCGTCATGCGCGAGGCGCGGGCCTCGGCAAGCGCCGCCGCGTCGGGGAACGGCGCGCCCGACCCGTGCCTCCCGATGACGATCACCGGCCGCATCGAGGGAAAACGGGCCGAAATCAAGATCTGCGGCCACGTCGTCCTCCTGACGACCGGGTCGCTCATCATCCTGCTGCACCTGGTGGCCGGTCACGTGCGCGGCGGCGACGGGTGGGTCCACAAGAACGACCTGGGCGCCAAGACCGAGCAGGGCTGGAAGGGCGTGTCCCGGCTGAGGGACGAGCTCCGGCCAGGCATGCCCAAGAAGGCCGACTTCTTCGAGAACGACAAGAGCGGCAGCTACCGGCTGCATGGCGCGATCCGGATCGACGCCATCGACCTCCCGGCTCTGGAGTCGCACTGGGACGCGCGCGTGAAGAGGCTCGCGGCCGAGATCCGCTGCTGCCAGGAAGCCGCGGCGCCCGCCGCGCAGCGCCCACGCCGATCCTGACGGACGCCTGACGGAACCTGACGGAGCCTCCGTCAGGCCGCCCTCACCCCCGCCATCCCTTCCGCCACACCGCCGCCGATGCGGGACGTTGTCCCCACCACGTACCCTGAGATGCGTTTGGTGGTTGGGAGCGCGTCCACATGGCGGACAGGCGACCAAAGATCATCGGCAGCAGCAAGGGGCTCCGCGAGGTCCTTGCGCGTGCCGCCCGGGTCGCCCGGACCGCCGTGGCGGTTCTCATCGAGGGGGAGAGCGGCACCGGCAAGGAACTCCTCGCGCAGCACATCCACGACCTCAGCCCGCGCGCGGCCGGGCCGCTCGTGACCGTGAACTGCGCGGCCATCCCGAAGGACCTCCTGGAGTCCGAGCTGTTCGGCCACGAGCGCGGCGCGTTCACGGGCGCCCTCGCGATGAAGATCGGCGCCTTCGATCGCGCGCATGGCGGCACGCTGTTCCTCGACGAGATCGGCGACATGGCGCTCGACCACCAGGCCAAGGTGCTGCGCGCGATCCAGGAGGGCGAGATCCAGCGAGTCGGGGGCAACGCTCCGCGCAAGGTCGACGTCCGGATCGTCGCGGCCACGCACCGCGACCTGCCCGCGCGGACGGCCGAGGGCAGCTTCCGCGAGGATCTCTACTACCGCTTGGCGGGGTACACGTTGCGCCTGCCGCCGTTGCGCGAGCGCGGCCGCGACATCGTCGCCATCGCGAAGGCCTTGCTCGCGCGGGAGTTCCCGGCGAAGTTTCTCTCTCGCGCCGCGCAGGCGCTGCTTCTCGGGTACGCATGGCCCGGCAACGTCCGCGAACTCGAGAACGTCGTGCGCGCGGCTGCCATCGACGCGCGCGGCCGGCGGATCAGCGAGAAGGTCGTCCTGGCGCAGCCGGCCTTCGCCGGTGTCGCGAAGCCAGTCACCGGACCCTCGGCCGCCGCCCGCTTGACCGCCGTGCGCGCCTTCCTCGAGCAGCGCGGGCGGATCGCCGCCGCGGACGTGCGCGCTACCGTCCACCTCCAGAAGGCCCAGGCGCACAGGCTGCTGGCAGCCTGGGAGCGTCGCGGTGAGATCGAGCGGCGGGGCGCGGGGAGGAGCACGTATTACGTGGCCATCCGCGGCGCGGAAGCCGCCCGCGCTGCGCGCCGATGCGGATGACATCCCGGCGCGACCGTGATCTCGTGATCTGCATCCGCTGCGCCTGAGCCTGGATTTCGCGCGCATGGCTGAGGCCCACCTTCTGGCCGCGTAGCGGCGCAGCTTGCCGAATATCGTTTTCTGCTTGGAATCGATTGCTCGACGTGGGTGTTGAGTCGGCATGCCACTGCACAACGCAATGCCCACGTCGAGCACCCGAAAGATGCGTCGAGACGTCACTGGAGGCAAGAGGGGAAACGGCCACCAGTTGCAGCAGGAGCGGCGGCGGGTTCGCCGACCCGATCCGCGCCGCGTCCCGGTCGGCAAGCCCGATCCGACGCTGACCTCCGCTGCCGGGCTCGTACCCTTCGGCGCGTTTCTGCGGGACATCGGCGTGGACCAGCAACTGCGCCGGTGCTTCGGCCACCTCAAGATCGGCGATGGTGTCGTCTACCCGATGGGCGCCCAGCTGCGGCTGCTCATCGACGCCAACCTTCTGGGCGAGTCGCGCGTCTTCGGCTTGGAGAACCTCGCCGCCGACCCGGTCTTCGAATTCGTGGCGGGCGGCTCCGTCCCCAGCATCGACACGGTCTACCGCGACCTGGGTCGCTTCGGGGCCGCGGAGATCGAGCTCCTGGAAGAGGTGATGGCCGAGCACGGTCTGTGGAAGAAGGAACTGGCCAAGTTGGAGTTGGTGCACCTCGACATCGACACCACGGTCGAGGTGCTCTTCGGTCATCAGGAGGGAGCGCTGCCCGGACCGAACCCGCGCTACCACGGCCGGCCCAGCTAGCATCCGATCCTGGCCCGCATCGCCGAGACCCGCACCGACGTCGGTGCCCAGCTCCGTCCCGGCGACACCTCCTTCGGCGAAGCCGACGTGGCTTGCGTGCGCCGCATCGTGAAGCGCGTTCGCTCGGTCCTGCGCGACGACCAGAAGCTCCGGATCCGAATCGACGGCGCGGGCGACTGCACCGCCGTGATGGGCGCATTCCAGGACGAAAACGCCACCTTCATCACCAAGGCGGACCACACCCGCGATCTGCTCTGCGCCGTGGCCCGCCAGCGAAACTGGCGGACCGTCGACAGTGATGGCGAGTTTTATGACGCCCTCTATCGCCTGACGAAGGCCGACCCGCTGTACAAGCTGCCCGAGCCGGACCGCGTGAAGACGCAGACGTGGAGCTTCGACGCCCTCGGCTCGATGCTCACCTGGGACGATCCGGAGCACCACTTCTACGGGTGGTCGCTCGGGGACATCGTCAACGGCCTCCAGATGCCGTCCGACCCGGGGCTGGGTCCGCTCCCCGTCACGACCGACCCCGCGTGCCGCTCCACCGACGGTGGTCCGGGCCGCGTGGACATCCTCGGCCGATGCGTCCGGGACCGTGCCGGCTTCGCCGCACCGCACGCCCTCTACGAGGCCCGCTCCGTGGACGGGGTGGACGAGCTGCGGGCGTACTACGACGCCGCAGGCAACATGGCGGTACTGGTGGTGCATCGCCCGACCGGCTGCGATCGCGAGAACGACTCCGGGGGCCCCGACGGCCTCGCCTGCAAGGAAGGCGATGACTTCGCGCTTTTCTTCGCCTGGGACGAGGTGGGCAACCTCCTGGCGGCGGAACGCCGCAACCCGACGCTCCTGCCGGACGGCTCGGCTCCCTTGGGTGCCGACTGCTCGTTAGATCCGTCGCCCGCCGCGTTCCTCGGCGCAGGCCCCACGGACGAGGTCTGGTGGTGCCGGACGACGCTGCTCGAGAACCGGTACGACTTCGGCAACCAGCGTCGGGTGAAGTACGAGGCGTACCTCGACGGGAACCCCTTCGATATGCCGGAGGGCTACTCGCTCTACGTCTCGGCCAACTACGAGAAACGCGACGCCTCCCTCACGGCCGGCATCTACTCCGGCATGGACG
Source organism: Deltaproteobacteria bacterium (assembly GCA_016930215.1). Lineage (GTDB taxonomy): Bacteria > Myxococcota_A > Polyangia > DRWM01 > JAAZOP01 > JAAZOP01. The sequence continues at coordinate 1,209 of JAFGHH010000452.1, read as the reverse complement.
CCCGCTACGCGCGCGACGGCCTGGCGACCACGTGGGAGCTGGATGCGGAGGGATCTGAGGGCGCCGACGCGGGCAAATACCGTATCACGCTGACAAACCACCTGTCGTCGATCGGCGTCGTGTTGGACGCCGGCGTCGGCGCGGTGCTGCGGCAGTTCAGTCAGTTGGCGTACGGAGCGCCGGAGAGCGTGCTCGCACCAACGTTGCCGGGGATGGTGGATCTCGGCAGGTACGAGCTCTCCGCCAAGGAGCGGGACGACGCGGTAGGTCTCGCGTATTTCGGTGCACGGTTCCTGGACCCCCGCTGTGGCCAGTGGGCGAGCGCGGATCCGCTTGGCATATCTTCATCCGTACCGTCCCGTGTCTACTTGTACGGAGCCGGAAACCCGATCCGTCTCGTAGATCCGACAGGCCTCCAAGCGGTTGACGCGGGTGTCTCCACGCCCCCAGCCTCTCCGGACGCCGGCGCCGCGCCGCCCGTGCCAGACGCCGGGGACATCGTTGATGCACGCAGTACCGGTGTGGCGACGGATGTTCCGTTCGGGATGCGCGTCGCTCCCCCGTCGGACGCCGGCAGCACGGCCTGCGCAGGTGGCGGGGCACTCTGTTCCGACCCCCACGCCGGCCCGCCGAGCCCTTGCTCCGCGTGGGAATCTCTCGACGAGACCGATCGAACGCTGACGACACTGGCGTACGCAGGGGCCGCAGGCACGATGGTGGCCGCGGTTGTCGCCGGGGGGATCGAGGTGGCAGTCACTTCTGGCCTGGTGGCCCTCGGAGTCGGAGGCACGACGGCCGGCGTCGTGGGAGGAGCGGCTGGTGGGGCCGCTGGTGGTGCCGCCGGCTATGTCACCACCACGGCCGTGAGCGGCGGGGACATCACGGCCGAAGGTGCGGCAGCTGCGGCCGCCACCGGGGGTATCCTCGGCGGCTTGGTTCAGTGGGTCCGGTCGATCATCGCTGTCCGACCGCCTCCCGGGACCACATCGAGCGCTACCGCAACTTCCGACGCGGCTGCGGCTGCCGCAGAGACGCGCCCGGCCGCCGTTCCACGTCCCGACCCCGGCGCTGGCGCCGCAGTGGCGGAGAGCCGAGGACTCGATGCGATTCTTCGCAGCGAACCACGGGTGTTCAGGGGCTACATCGAGAGTCTGCAGAGTCGTGCCGCAACCAGCGGAGGCGCGGAAGTACCATCTCTTCAGGAGGCCC
>JAFGHH010000451.1 GCA_016930215.1 Deltaproteobacteria bacterium | reverse complement strand
CTCCGGTGCGCCCACGATCGTCGGCGGCGGAGGCTGGGCCGGCGTACCCGGCTCCGGTGCGCCCACGATCGTCGGCGGCGGAGGCTGCGGCTGCGCTTCGCCCGCCACCACGACCGTCGGCGGAGGGGGCTCCGCGGTGCGAACGGCCGCACGGCCGTGGACCACGCAGCCTCCGAGCCCGGCGGCCGACAGCACGGCCAGCAGTCCGATACCAACGTGCTTCGACATCTCGAACCTCCTCTTCGTCCCGATCCCCGGGGGGGACCGGCCATCCGCTGGACGGTCGAACGATAGCATCGGCGCGGGTATTGTCTACCCGGGAGGCTGGGGTACGCTGCGCGAGATGGGCCGTTCTCGCTACCGTCGCCGGTCGATCGCCCTTTCGGCGGTCACGCTGCTGGTGTGCGCCGGCGGCGGCTGGGTGCTGTTCGAGGCGCTGTACGACCCGCGCGTGCCGCCGGCCCCGCCGGTGGTGCTGCACCGACCGCGGTCCGGGGACGAGATCACGCTGGTGTTCGGCGGCGACTTCGCGCCGACGGACGCCGCGATGCCGCGGATCCGGGAGCGCGGCTGGCGGTACCCGTACGAGGCGACGGCGGCGCTGCTGCGCGAGGCGGACGTGTCGCTGGTGAACCTCGAGGCGCCGGTGACACGGAGCGACGACCGGTTCCCGCTGTACAAGAAGTACATCTACAAGGTCGAGCCGGCGGCGCTGGCGGCATGGCAGTGGCTCGGGCTCGACGCCGTGGCGCTGGCGAACAACCACGTGGGCGACTACCGCGACGGCGGCCTGGACGACACGCTGTGGTATCTCGACGGGGCGGGGATCGCCCACGCCGGCGCCGGGATGGACGAGACCGCGGCGCGACGGCCGCTGATCTTCGACGTCGCCGGCACGCGGATCGGCTACCTGGCCTACCTGGAGGACCACCCGGGCTACCGGATGTACCTGCGTTCGTTCGCGAGGGGCGGAACCGCCGGCTGCGCGCGCCTGACCCGGGCCGACGTCGCCGAGGACGTGCGCCGCCTGCGGCCGCGGGTCGACGTGCTGGTGGTCGGCGTGCACTGGGGCGAGAACTACCGGGACGTCACGCCGAACCAGGAGCGGACCGGTCGCTGGCTCGCCGGCCTGGGCGTCGACCTCGTCGCGGGCCACCACGCCCACGACGTCCAGCCGCTCGAGGTATGGGGCGACACGCTGATCCTGTACTCGCTGGGCAACTACGCCTGGGGCACGCCCGGCTGGCCGCACCTGCGCGTCGGCTTCCTGGCGCGGGTGCGCGTGACGCCTCGCTGGGGCGCGGCGGCGGGTCGGATCCGCGCCGTCGAGCTGCTGCCGCTGGCGACGCAGAACTCGATCGTCGATTTCCAGCCGCGGCCGATCCGTCCGGACGAGCGGTCCTGGCTGGACCCGTTCCTGGCGGGCTCGCGGGCCCGCGGGGCGGAGGTCGAGCTGGAAGGAACGACGATCCGGGTGGGGTTCCCGCGCTGAGACGGCGGGTTACGGCGTGGTCATCGGCACGTCGCAGGTGGCGGCGTTGTCGAGCAGGTCGTCGACCGCGATCCCGACGCAGTCGGCGGCCCAAACGGCGGTGGCCGGCGAGGCGGCGCGGCCGTCGATCAGCACGTGGTAGTCGCCGTACGGCACGCCGGCCCAGGCCAGGGCCGTGGTGCAGTCCAGCGGCTCGGTATCGATGTCGACCTCGGCCACCACCGTGCCGGTGGTGGTCTCGAGCACGTAGCCGATCACCGCGACGTCCTGGGGCGGCAGCGTGCAGCTCCCGTAGGCCGGATCCACGACCTTGTCGGCCCAGGCGAGGGTCAGGTCGAGGCGGCCGAGGGTGACCGGCAGGTCGACCGTGGCGGTGTTGGCGCCCGCGACGGGGGTCAACGCCGTCCAGGTGTCCGCGCCGGGCGCCGCCGAGAGCACCGTCCCGGTGTCGGTCCGCAGCTCCCAGCGCAGCTCGTAGGCGGTGTCGGAGATGAAGACGGTCTCGGTGGTCCCGGTGCCGCCGCTGCAGGCCCAGGAAACCTCGGCCGGCGTGTCGGAGCCGACCGCCTGGTAGACCAGGAAGACGTTCGCGCCGGTCGCCGCCTCGCACGCCGCGGCATCCGCGGCCGCCGAGTTGATCGTCCAGGTCGAGGTCAGCGTGGCGTCGGGGGTCGGAACGACGGCGGTCACGAACGGCACCGTGAACGCGTTGTTCCCGGTGACCATCGTGTGCTCCTGCCAGGTGTCGGGCCCGGGGGCCGCCGACAGGGTCACGTCGGCCGCGGTCTTCAGCTCCCAACGCAGGTCGTAGGCCGTCCCGCTGTTGAACACGTTGTTCGTCGTGCCGGACGGCGACTCGCAGGGCCAGGACATCGCCGTCGGCGCCGCCGTCGAGCCGCTTTCGCGCCAGGACAGGTGGACGGTCGCGGCGCCTGCCGCCGTGCAGGCCGCGGTGCTCGCCGCCGCCCCGTCGATCGTCCAGGTCGTGACGGCCGCGGCATCGGCGGCCGTGGCCGTGACGAATTCCACCCGGCCGAGCGGGTTGTCGCCGGGGTCCAGCGGGTACTCGCCCCAGGTGGTGGCCGACAGCACCCGGCCGGCGCCGTCGAGCAGCGTCCAGCCGACGTACATCGTCCGCGCCTTGAACTCCAGGCCCGTGGTGCCGGAGCCGGCGCTGCACGGCCACTCCCAGGCCATGTCCCAGGTGCCGCAACTCCCGGTGGCCAGCGAGCAGCTCGGCCTGGACTGCGAGATCCACATCCGCACGGTGGTCGCGCCGGCCGCCGAGCAGCTCGAGGCGTCCGGGGTCACCCCGTTGACGGTCCAGGTGAAGGACACCGACGACTCGCTCCCCTCCCACCAGACGGTCACGACGCAGGCCGTGGCCGCGACGACGGAGAGGGACAGCACCAGCAGCATGTTCCGGAGCTTTCGCATCTTCACAAGACCTCCTTCTTTGCGGACCCGTCCGGGCCCGCCGTTCGACGGCCCCTTGGACCCCCACAGGGTGCCCGGACATTCATTCGCTTCCTCCCTGGAAGCGACGGGCACCGGCAAACTCGCGGAAACCTACGACCCGAGAGCGGATCCGTCAAGGGACGGCCCGACAACCTGCTGAACGGACGTCCGGGAAGTTGACTCGACCCCCGGCCTCCGCCATATCCCGAGGCGGGGGGAAGCGAGGTTGCGCGCATGTGGCAGGGTGTGGTGCCGGTGGCGACGGGTGGTGCGGAGGCGGTGGGGCTGGCGACGTCGCCGGCGGCGGCGGCCGCCGCCGAGCAGGGCGCGCGGGCGGCGGCGACCACCCTCAACCCGTGGGATCTGATCCTCGACGCCGGTCCGATGGTCACCGGCGTGATGCTCGTCCTGCTCGCGGCCTCCGTGGTCTGCTGGGCGATCGTCGTGGCCAAGCTGGTGCAGCTCGGGACGTCCCGCCTGCGCTCCCGGTCGTTCCTCAAGCAGCTGCGCACGGCGATCGATGACGAGCACGCGACGGAGTTGGCGGCGCGCGCCGGGGGCCTGAGTCCGCACGCCCGGCTGTGGCTGGCGGCGCGGCACGAGCAGGAGGTGCGGCCGCAGGACGCCGGGGCGGCGAAGGGCGAGCCGGGCGAGGGGCCGACCAAGCGTCTGGAGCGGACGTTGTCCAAGGCGGTCGATGTGGAGGTCACGCGGATGGAAGGGTGGCTCAGCCTGCTGGCGACGATCGGCTCGGCCTCGCCCTTCATCGGCCTGTTCGGCACGGTGTGGGGTATCATGTCGTCGTTCATCAACATCGGCGCCCAGGAATCGGCCTCGCTGGCGGTCGTGGCGCCGGGCATCGCCGAGGCGTTGATCGCCACCGCGGTGGGGCTGGTGGCGGCGATCCCCGCGGTCATCGCCTACAACGCGTTCGTCCGCCGGATCCGCGTCTGGAACGAGGACCTGGCGACGTTCGCCGCGGAGCTGGTCAACCAGGAGGACGCCAAGCGCAGCGCGCCGCCGGCCGCGGCGGTGGGCTAGGGAGACGCCCCGATGGCGATGCAGGCGCCGACCCGCGGCCCGATGGCCGAGATCAACGTCACCCCGTTCGTCGATGTGATGCTCGTGCTGCTCGTGATCTTCATGGTCACGGCCCCCCTGCTCCAGGCCGGCGTCGAGATCGATCTCCCGGAGGCCAAGGCCCCGACGCTCGAGTCCGAGGACCCCGAGCTGGACGTGCTGATGATCCAGACCTTCGGCGAGATCAAGCTCAACGACGACGTGATCCGGTTCGGCTCGATGCCGGAGCTGCGTCGACTTCTCGGCGACAAGCTCGCCGCCCGGATCAAGCTGACCGGCGAGGGGGAAGACCTGTTCGTCCAGGCCAGTCGCGAGATCCCCTACGGCTACGTCGTCGGGATCATGGCGCTGTTGCAGGAGCTCGGGGTCGATAAGCTCGGGCTGGTGACGAACCTGCCCGAGGAGGGGACGGAACCGGAGCAGCCGGGCGGGGTGGCACCCCGGCCGCTGGAGGCTGCACCGGCGACCACCCCTTGAGCGTAGAATACAATCCCCCCGGCAGGCGTTGACGGGGGTGGTGGGGGCGAGTAGGTCCCCGGGGCGCGCGGGAGGCGCGAGGGTGGCGGAACCGATGCCGGCCGTCGGGAAGATCCTGGAGCTGCAGCGGCGGCCGTACGCCACGTCGGCGGTCGGGCTGGCGCTGTCGGCCGGGCTCCACGCGGCACTGATCGCCATCGCCGTCGTCACCGTCCACCGCGCGGCGCTCGAGGAGGAGGAGGAGCGGAGGCGGCAGGCCGAGCTGGAGGCGCCGCCGCCCGAGCCGTTCTCGTTCGTCCCGGCCCGGCTGCTGAAGCTCGGCAACACGCCGGTCGAGACCCCGATGCCGCAGCGCGAGGTGCCGGCGCTGCCCGAGGCGCCGCCGGAGCCCGAGGTGACGCCGGCGTTGGCGCCCGACCCCGACGCGCAGGCCGCCGGGTCCCGCCCCCGTCGCACGCTGACGCCGATGGACATCCAGCCGGTGCACGTCCCGCGCCGTCCGCGACGCGCGGCGCCGTCCAACGACGTCAACCTGATCTGGGACCAGCTGCGTCAGGACTTTCCCGAGCGGGGGACGTGGAGCCACGTGCAGGGCTTCCCCGACGGCGACCCCAACGGCACGACCCTCGACCCGTCGCTCGTCCGCCCCGGCGACTGGTATGCGACCCAGCTGATGGAGTTCTTCCAGGAGCGCTGGTCGATCCCGAACATGATCTCGCAGCGGCAGCTCAAGCAGCTGTCGTGCAAGGTCCGCATCTCGCTCGACGCCACCTTCCGCATCGTGGAGTACGAGGTGACGCGCCGGTCGGGCAACGAGCGTTACGATGCCTCGGTGGAAGAGGTGCTGCGCAAGCTGCTGCTGGAGCGGACGCCGCTGCCGGCGGTGCCGAGCGCGGTGCGGGACTACATCGTCAGCAACGGGATGGTCCTGACCTGGAAGCCCGAATGAGAGGGACGGACGAACGATGAGCGACGCGCGACGGGCGGGTGGGCACGGACGGGGGACGGGGCGGGGGCGGACCGCGGCGGTGCTGGCGCTGCTGGCCGGGGTGCTGGCGGCGCCGGCGTTCGTGCTGGGGCAGTCCGACGAGACGAGCGACGAGGCACCGACGACGGAGGCGGAGGCGCTGCCGCTGCCGCAACTCACCGAGGGTCCGACCGGGCCGCTGGAGCTGGAGATCTACGGTCCGACGCGCGAGCTGTACCGAATCGCGGTCCCGCCGCTGGGCGGGCACGCCACCGCGGCACAGCAGGCGCGGGACGTGGCCCGGAACGACCTGCGGCTGTCGAGCCTGTTCCGGCTGGTCGACGGCACGGCCGGCGTCGGCGACCCCGACGACCTCGGCATCAGCCCGGCGTCGTGGATGGACGCCGGCGCCCAGGGGGTGATCAAGGGCACGATCGACCTGGCCGGCGGCGAGATGACGATGACGCTGCGGCTGTTCGAGACGGTGCGCGGCAATGCCGCGGTGCTGGAGCGGACCTACGAGGGGCCGCGGAGCGAGATCCGCGCCGACGTGCACGACTTCATCAACGAGGTGCTGCTGTACTTCACCGGGGTACGCGGCATCTTCGGCACGCGGATCCTGTTCTCGCGGCCGACCAGCCGTGAGACCAAGGACATCTTCTCGGTCGGGATGGACGGCTACGGCCTCAAGCAGTGGACGCGCGACCGCGGCAAGAACCTGATCCCCAACTGGGGCCCCCGCGGCACCGTGTTCTACACGACGGTCCACGAGGACGACTCGGCCAGGCTCTACCGCAGCGACCTCGAGGAGCCGATCCTGGCCGAGCCGGGGATCAACATGGGTGCCTCGATGGGCCCCGGCGGCAAGATGGCGGTCGTCCTGACCCGCGACGGCAACGCCGAGATCTACCTGGCGACCGTGGACGGCGAGCTGCTCGCGCGGCTGACCTACAACTCGACGATCGACGTCTCCCCGATCTGGGCCCCCGGCGGCGGCCGGATCGCCTTCGTCTCCGACCGCGACGGCACCCCGCAGGTCTACGTGATGAACGCCGACGGCTCGGGCCAGACCCGCGTCACGTTCCGCGGCAGCTACAACCAGACCCCCTCCTGGTGCGCCCGCTGCGACGCCCCGACGATCGCCTTCGCCGGCCGCGACAGCGGGACGTTCGACATCTTCACCGTCGAGGTCGGCCAGGGGACGATGCGGCGGATGACGCAGTTCCAGGGTTCCAACGCCGACCCGACCTGGAGCCCCGACGGCCGGCTGATCGGGTTCTACTCGAGCCGCGGCGGCATCTACCTGATGAACGCCGAGGGGCTGAACCAGAACCGGGTTGCCGGCGGCTTCGCCGAGACGCTGCGCTGGTCGAACTAGGGGTCAGTCCGCCGGGAGCTCGGAGGCGCCGGCCAGCAGGTACAGGACGGCCATCCGGACGGCGACGCCGTTCTCGACCTGGCCGAGGATCACCGAGCGTTCGCCGTCGGCCACGTCGGGGTCGATTTCGACGCCGCGGTTCATCGGTCCGGGGTGCATGACGATCGCGTCGGGCTTCGCGCCGCAGAGCAGGTCGCGGCGGAGGCCGAAGCAGCGGGAGTACTCGCGATCCGAGGGGAACAGGTCGGCGCCCATCCGCTCCTTCTGGATCCGCAGCATCATCACCACGTCCGCCCCTTCGACCGCCTCGGCGATGCCGCGGCAGACGCGGACCCCGAGCGCCTCCTCGGCGCCGCGGGGGATCATCGTCTGCGGTCCGGCCACGCGCACGCGCGAGCCGAACAGCCGCAGCAGGTGGGCGTTCGAGCGGGCGACGCGGCTGTGCATGATGTCGCCGCAGATCGCCACCTCGAGGTTCTCCAGCGTCCCCTTGGCGTGGCGGATGGTGAGCGCGTCGAGCAGCGCCTGGGTCGGATGCTCGTGGTTGCCGTCGCCGGCGTTGATCACGTTGCTCGACAGGTGCCGCGCGAGGAAGTGCGGGGCGCCGGAGCAGGAGTGGCGGATCACCACCATGTCGGGCCGCATCGCCTCGATGTTCTGCAGCGTGTCGAGCAGCGTCTCGCCCTTGGCCATCGCCGAGCCGCTGGTCTGGATGTTGACCGAGTCGGCCGAGAGGCGTTTCTCGGCCATCTCGAAGGAGACGCGGGTGCGGGTGGAGTTCTCGAAGAAGGCGTTGACGACCATCCGTCCGCGCAGGGTCTGGACCTTCTTGATCCGGCGCAGGGTGATGCCGCGCAGCGCGTCGGCGGTGTCGAGGATCATCTCGACGTCGCGCCGCGCCAGCCCTTCGATGCCGATCAGATGCTTGTGCGGGAAAACCGCCCGGGCTTCGTCGTTCCCTTCGGCCATCCGCGCCTCCAGCCTCGCCCCGGCCGTCAGGCCGGGCCCCGCAGGACCACGCGCTCCTCGCCGTCGCGGCTCTCCAGCCGCACGCGGACGCTCTCGTCGGCCCGCGTCTCGACCTTGCGACCGACGTAGTCCGCCGCGATCGGCAGCTCGCGGTGCCCGCGGTCGACCAGCACGGCGAGCTGGATCGCCGTCGGCCGGCCGAAGTCCATCAACGCATCGATCGCCGCGCGCACGGTGCGGCCGGTGAACAGCACGTCGTCCACCAGCACGATCACCTTGCCTTCGACGTCGAACGGCATCTTGGTCGGCCGGACCTCGGGCATTCGCCGCCCCGGGGCGTCGTCCCGGTACAGCGTGATGTCGAGCTCCCCGAGCGGCGGGGCGGCCCCCTCGTCCTTGGCCAGCACCTCGCACAGCCGTTTCGCCAGGTCGACGCCGCGGGTCCGGATCCCGACCAGGCAGACCTGGTCGAGGCCGCCGTTGCGCTCCGTGATCTCCTGCGCGATGCGCCGGACGGCCCGGGCCACCGCGCGACGGTCCATTACCACCTGCTTGTCGACGTGGGTCGTGCTCACGGTCCGCCGTGTAGCACAGGCGCGGGGGCAGCGGCTAGGGGGTCGAGCGGCCGGCGTTCAGCGCCGGCGGCGACGGACCGCGAGGCCGGTGACGGCGAGGCCGAGCAGGACGAGGAGACCCGCCGGGGCGCCGCGGCCCGCGACGGCGCAGCCGCAGCCGGTGCTGGCCGAGCCGGGGCCGGGATCGGTGTAGGTGTCGGCAGGGGCGTCCGCCTCCGCGGCGGCGTCCGCGTCCGCGTCCGCGTCGGGACCGGCGTCGGCGTCCCCGTCCGCGTCCGCGTCCGGGGTGCCGCCGCAGGCCGGGTCGGTGGCGTCGGTCAGGCCGTTGCAGTCGTCGTCCAACCCGTTGCCGCACACCTCGGCGCGGGAGGGGCCGACGGCCGGATTCAGGTCGTCGCAGTCCCCGGCGCACGCCTGCACGCCGTCCTCGTCCTCGTCGAGCTCGTCGTCGGGCAGCATCCCGTCGCAGTCGTCATCGATCCCGTTGCAGAGCTCGGTCGCGCCGGGATAGCGCGTGGCGTCGGCGTCGTCGCAATCGCCGGCGCAGATCGGCGCGCCGTCGCCGTCGCCGTCGGTCTCGTCGGACGGCACGCCGCCGTCGCAGTCGTTGTCCAGCCCGTCGCAGACCTCGAAGGTGCCGGGGCGGCGGGCGGCGTTGGCGTCGTCGCAGTCGCCCTCGCAGATCCGGACGCCGTCGCCGTCCGCGTCGGCCTCGTCGGTCGGCACGCTGCCGTCGCAGTCGTCATCGACCCCGTTGCACAGCTCGGCCAGGCCGGGGCGGCGGGTCGGGTCGGCGTCGTCGCAGTCCCCGGCGCAGACGCGGACGCCGTCGCCGTCGCCGTCGCTCTCCTCGGCGGGCACCGCACCGTCGCAGTCGTTGTCCAGCCCGTCGCAGATCTCGGGCAGGCCCGGGGCGCGTGCGGCGCTGGTATCGTCGCAGTCTCCGGCGCAGACGGGCACGCCGTCGCCGTCCCCATCGACCTCGCCGACCGGGACCATGCCGTCGCAGTTGTCGTCCAGCCCGTTGCAGATCTCGGGGGCACCCGGGTAGCGCTGGCGGTTGAGGTCGTCGCAGTCCCCGCTGCACAACCGGTACCCGTCGCCGTCCGCGTCGGCCTCGTTGACCGGCACGACGAAGTCGCAGTCGTCGTCGATCCCGTTGCAGATCTCGAGCGCGCCGGGCCGGCGGGCGGCGTTGGCGTCGTCGCAGTCCCCGGCGCAGACGCGGTAGGTGTCGCCGTCGCCGTCGCTCTCGTTGGCGGGGACGATGCCGTTGCAGTCGTCGTCCAGCCCGTTGCAGCGCTCGGCGGCTCCGGGGTAGCGGAAGCGGTCGGAGTCGTCGCAGTCCCCGGCGGCGACCGTGAACCCGTCGCCGTCGGCGTCCGTCGGGGCGGCGACGAAGTACAGGTCGTCGAGCACCCAGACCGTGGTGGAGGCATCGAGGACCACGCGGCTGATGTTGGCGGCGCTGATCTCGCAGCTCGCCAGCGTCGAGGACGACAGCGAGCAGGTCCGGCTGGTGAGCAGCGTGCCGCCGGAGTTGTAGGCCGTGACGCTCAGCGTGCCGGCGCGAGCGGCCTTGAACCGCACCAGGCTGACCGGGGTGGAGAAGTTCAGCGTCTCCGGGTCGCACGCCGTGCCGCCGCCGGAGAAGCTGGCGCCGCAGTTGAACGCCAGGAAGTTGGGCGAGCTGTGGCCGCTGACGCCGAACCCGCCGCCTTCGTCGAGCACGCCGCCGCCGCCGTTGGACGTCGGGCCGGCGAAGGTCACGCCGACGCCCGAGTAGTCGGAGCGCAGCGCGGTGGTGGCGGAGAACGTCGTCGGTCGGCTCCGCTCGTCGAAGTTGATCGTGGTCTGCGCCACGGCCGCCGCCGGCGCCGAGCACGCCGCTGCCACGAGCCACATCGCCGGGTACCGCTGGAGCATGCCGGACCTCCTTCCGCGCGGAGCCTCCTCGCGGACCCCCGCCCGCGCGGCCCATCGACTGTACACCGCAGCCGGTCCCGGGGCGAGCGTTCCCGGTCTAGTTGCGCTGGAACAGGCCGGCCCGCAGGATCGAGGGCGCCGCGGCGCCGGCCCACTTCTCGACCCAGGCCACCGCCACCTGCGCCCCGATCGCCGCCGCGGCGACCCACGTCACCTCGCCGTCCAGGTCCGGCGACCAGCCTTCCTCGAGGGTCCCGGCCCGCAGCAGATCGATGCGCAGCGGCGCCCCGGTGGTCGGCACGTAGGCCACGACGTAGTCGGCCCCGAACGCTGCGGCGGCCGCCCGGCGGTCGAAGCGCGCCCCGAACGCCAGGACCGCCGGCTCCGCACCGAACTCGAGGTCGTCGCCGTAGGGCCCGCGGTGCAGGTACCAGGACTGCTCGCCGTCCACCTGGCCCGCCCAGGCCACGAGGTAGTCGGTCCCGCCGGCGGCGAGCGCGGAGGTGGCCGACGAGCCGTCGCGCGTCCCGTCACGCCGCACGATGGTCCAGCCGCGGCCCGCGCCGCCGCCGAGGCCCAGCTCGTCGAGCCGCACGCCGTCGCCGTCGACGTAGCGCATGGCGACGTATCCGCTGCCGTCGGGTTTCGCGGCCAGCGCCGAGATCCGGTACGCCTCGCCCAGCGGCACCTCCCCCGTCGCGGTGCCGTCGGCGCCGACGACGATCGTCCGTGCCGCGGGGAACTCGCGCGCCGTGCAGGCGTCGCCCTCCACCGCCAGCACCAGGGAGAAGCCCGAGACGGAAGCCACGTGCACGGCGACCGGGTCGTCGAGCGTATCGACCGTGGCGGTCGCCCCCATGATCCGGCCCGCGGTGTCGATCGTCCGCCGGTGCAGCGTCGCCTCGCAGCCGGTGCCGCGCTGCATGGTGAAGTAGGCCAGCTGCCGCACCGCCGTCAGCGGCTCCAGTCCGACCGGCTCGTGCCCGTTGTCCGGCAGGTGCACCGGGTCGAACGACAGCGCCCCGGCCGCGTCGAGCATTGCCACGCCGGGTCCGCCCCAGTCCGCGGCTTCCGTGTCCCGCTCGCCCCAGATCACCGCCGCCGAGCCCGAGAGCGACGTCAGCAGCACCGGGCCGAGGACGTGGTCCGAGCTGACGTGGACCTCCACCGGCGGCGCGGCCGGCACCAGGGCGCCGGTCCACGCCTCCTCCACGTCGGCGTCGTCGCGCACGACGTCGCGGGGCGGCTCCCCGTCGTCGCCGGGGGCGCAGGCCGACAGGAGCAGGGCGGTGCACGGCAGGAGCCACGGGGCGCGCTGGGTCATCGTCCACCTCACGCCGACATCCTAGCAGGGGTTCGGGCCGAGGGCACCGCGCGGAAGACCGGGAAGCGTCCGGGCCGTCCCGGGCGGGGTACCGGCTGTGTCCGGCGGCGGGGCGTGGTAGAAGGTCGGGCATGCCGACACGGCGACGCCGGGCGGTCTGTCTGGGGCACGCGACCTGCGACCTTCTGGGCGTGGTGGACGGCTGGCCCAACCCTCTACCCCCCGGCCGGTGACCCTGGTATATGGTTCCCCGCGAGAGAGGTCGGCATGGCATTCCTGAAGAAACTGTTCGGCAAGGATCCCGAGGCGCTGCGCAAGGAGGCGGAGGCGTTCTTCGAGGCGGGGGACTTCGGCTCGGCGAAGCTGACGTTCCAGGCGCTGGGGGAGCGGCTGGCCGAGGGGCCGGAGGACGCGCGCGAGGAGGTGCGGCGACGGATCGCCGACTGCCAGACGGAGCTGGTCCGCAAGCAGCTGGCCGAGGTCGACCGGCTCAAGGAGCGCGGGGACTTCGAGGCGGCGATGGACCTGTGCCGCTCGACGATCGAGATGGCCGACGGCCTATCGATCAAGCTCGAGGTCAAGGTCAAGGCGGACGGGCTGATGGAGGAGTTCACGCGGAACTCGCAGCCCGAGGCCGGGCCGCCGTCGGAGGACGAGGTGTTCCTGGCGCTGTCGGGCGCCTGGTCCGAGGAGCAGGCGGAGGAGCTGCTGTCGTACGGCAACGAGTTCCGGCGGGCGTTCCTCTCCCTGCACGACGGGAAGGCCGACGAGGCGCGGGAGGTGTTCCGCAAGCTCGCGGACGAGCACCCGGAGGCGTTGCACATCGGCCTGGAGCTGGCGCGGACGCTGGCGATCACGCGCCGCCGCGCGCCGGGGTCCGGCACGCCGACCGAGGACGAGGCGAAGGCCGAGGCCAAGGCGGCGCTGGAGGAGGCGGCGGTCCTGTTCCGCAACTACCTGGAGCACGAGCCCGACGACGCCTCCGACGAGCTGTACGCGACGGTGCAGAGCGAGCTGGCGCAGGTGGTGCTGGAGCTCGGCGACCCCAAGACGGCGGAGGAGTGCCTGATCGAGGCGGCGGACGCGACGCACGAGCAGACCTACGGCCACCTGAACCTCGGCCGGTTCTACCGCATGCAGCAGCGCTACGACGAATCGATCAAGCGGCTGGAGCTGGCGGTGGAGAAGATGGGGACCGTCACGCCGGACATCCGCGTCTACCGCGAGCTGGGCTTCGCCCACCGCGACGCCGGGCACCGCGACGAGGCGATCGATTGCCTCAAGGCGGTGGTCGACCACCAGGCCTCGCTGGGCCAGTTCGACTACGACCCGGAGACCGCCGAGGCGCTGTGCGCGCTGTACCTCGAGACGGGGAAGAAGGACCACAAGGAGGAGGCGGCGAACCTGTACCGGCACCTGGCGCGGGGCCGCAACGTCGCCGGGAGGTTCGGGTACCACCTGCAGGCCGGCAAGCTGCTCAAGGAGCTCGGGAAGAAGCCCGAGGGGGTGCGCGAGCTGCATGCGGCGCGGGCGCTGGCCGGGGACGACGCGGCGCGGGCCGAGGTCGATGCGCTGCTCGGCGTCGCGCCGAAGGGCTGAGAGGACGCGATGACGGCACGACGTGGAACCCGGCGCCCGGAGCGCCGCCGTCCGGCGCCGCGTACGCGCCCGGGCGCTCCCGGGCGGGCGGACGAACCGGTGGAGCTGGCGGCGTTGGTGACGGCGGCCGACGACATCGAGCAGGCGCTGGCCGGGCTGGCCGCCGCCCCCGGCGTGCCCGCCGCGGCCGCCGCCGAGCTGGCGCGACGACGGCCCCACGCCGAGCGACCGGCGCCGTGGTCGACCGTGGTGCTGGTGCGGCTCGCCGGCCACCCCGGCGACGCGACCGCCCTGTCGGCGGTGATCCCGTTCCTGGCCGACGCGAATCCCCGGGTCCAGGTCGAGGCGGCCGAGGCGCTCGAGGCGGCGCCGCTCGGCGAGCTGCGGACGGCACTGGACCGGCTGTCGCGGCAGCAGCCGGCGGCGGCGTGGTGGGAGGCCGTCGTCACGCTGCTCGAGGCGCGGGACGAGGTCGGGGTCGGCCGGATGCTGGTCGACCTGTGCGAACGGCTGTCCGCACCCGCCGCCCTCGCCGCGGCGCTCGAGGCGCTGCCGTGGGTCGCGGAGCCGGCCGAGCGATCGCTGGTCCGGCGCACCGTCGAGCGATTCTGCGGGGACACGCGCGCGGTGCCGGATGCCGAGACGGACGAGGGCCCGGTGACGCTGGCGCTGGTGGCGGCCGAGGTGTTGGAGCAGCTGCGCGGGGGAGACGGCGGCAGGCGGGATGGCGGCGACTGAATCCACGCCCCCGGCCGGACAGCGACCGGACGACGAGAGCACGCCCGAGTACCGGGAGTGGCTGGCGGCGGCCTACGACACCGACGTCCACGAGCAGTGGTTCAAGCCGTTCTCCGACCTGGTGGAGAAGCGGCTCGAGCCGCCCGCGCGCGGCATGGTGCTCGAGGTGGCCTGCGCCACCGGCCGCGGGACGGAACGTCTGCTGGCGTCCCTGGGCGGGAAGACCCGGCTGGTGGCCCAGGAGGGCCGCGGATTCCTGCTCGACCTGGCCCGCGCGCGTCTGGCCGACCACGTCGGCTCCCGGTTGTTCTTCAACAGCGACCCGCTGCCCCGGCTGCGCTACGACGAGAAGGTCTTCTCGGCGGTGGTCTCCAACTACGGCTGGTGGGACCGCGAGGACCGTGACGAGCTGCTGCAGGAGATGATCCGCGTCCTTGACGACGAGGGTCTGCTGGTGCTCACCGCACCGCTGGCCGGCACGTTCGGCGAGCTGGTCGATCTGGCGCGCGAGGTGGCGGTGAAGCTCGACCTGCTGCCCAAGCTCGAGGAGCGGATCGAGGCGCTGGAGCGGATGTTCCTGACGCCCGAGGACTGGCAGGAGCTCGCGGCCCGCGTCGGTTTCGACCGCGTCCGGGTCGATTGCACCGAGATCGAACAGCGCTTCGCGTCGTCGCGCGAGCTGTTCGCCGCGACCCTGACCCAAGCGGTCTGGAGCGGCCTGTGGCGCCGGGCCTTCGGCGACGAGCACGAGCGGGTGCTGTGGCACGTGCGCCAGATGATCGACGCCTACTGGGCCGACACGCCGTTCCCCGTGACGATCGCCGCCGGTTGCCTCACGGCACGTCGGCCCCACGGCTTCGCGGTGCACAGGCCGGCGGCCGCGCCCAAGGTCGACGTGGCCATCCCCGTGGTGCTCGACGGGGAGTCCCAGGCCGACCGCGAGCCGGACCGCCCGGCGACTTCCCCGCCCGGCCGCGACGACGGCTACATCGCCTCCGGCGACGCCATCGCCGCCGAGTTGCTCGGGCTCGGGCCGACCGACGACGACCTGGCGGACGACGCCGAGGAGGCGCTCGAGGAGGTCGAGGCCGACGCGACGGCGACCGAGACCGGCGAGCCCGAACCGCTCGACGAAGAGGCGCTCGACGCCGAGCCGCTTGCCGAGTCACCCTCCGCGATCCTGTCGGCGCTGGAGGAACCGGAGCCCTACGTGCCGGACGAAGGGGACCTGCACGCCCCCGACGGAGAGGCGGCCGGGCCCCAGGCTCCGGCGCCGTACGACCCGGGCATCCTCGAGGTCGGCGGCTGGCCGGGGCGACCGTCGGCCGCGCCCGTCGCCCCCGTGCCGCTCGGTCGGCCCCAGGCCGCGCCCGTCGCCCCCGTGCCGCTCGGTCGGCCCCGGATCCATCCGTTGCAGCCGGTCGAGTTGGACGCTCCGACGGTGGAACCCGAGGAAGTGCTGGCCGACGACTGGGACGACGAGCCCGAGTCGCGCTGACGGTCTTCCTCCCCTATCCCGCACCCCCTCTCCCCTGCTATTCTGCCGTCCCGTGGTGCCGCAGCTGGCCGGCCTGGTCCTCGACGGCAAGTACCGCCTGACCCAGCCGCTCGGGGAAGGGGGGATGGGGTTCGTCTACGCCGGCGAGCACGCCGTGCTGGGTCGTCCGCTGGCGGTGAAGTTCCTGCGGCCCGAGCTGGCGCAGGATCCGACGGCGCTGGCCCGGCTGCGCCAGGAGGCGATCGCCTCGAGCGGCATCGGCAGCCCGCACATCGTCGAGGTGCTGGACCTGGGCACGGCGCCGGGCGGGATGCCGTTCATCGTGATGGAGTACCTCCGCGGCCGGACGCTGGCGGCGCTGCTCGAGGCCCAGCCGGTGCTGCCGGTGTCGCGCATCGTGCGCGTCCTGAGCCAGACGCTGGTGGGCCTCGCCGCGGCCCACGCCCGCGGCATCGTGCACCGCGACCTCAAGCCGGAGAACGTCTTCCTCGTCGAGTCCGCCGGCGAGGACTTCGTCAAGCTGCTCGACTTCGGCGTCTCGAAGGTCCGCGGCGGCCTCACGACCTCGAACCTGACCCAGACCGGCGCCGTGCTCGGGACGCCGCGCTACATGGCCCCGGAGCAGGCGGCCGGCCGTCGCGACGTCGACCATCGCGTCGACCTGTGGGCCGGCGGCGTGATCCTGTACCGCGCGCTGACGGGCCGGTTCCCGTTCGACGCCGAGAACTACAACGCGCTGCTGGCGGCGATCCTGATGCAGGCGCCGGTCCCGCCCCGGCAGTTCCGACCCGACCTCCCCCCGCCGCTCGAGGCGGTGATCCTCACGGCGCTGGCCCGCGAGCCGGACCGCCGCTTCGGCTCCGCCGAGCAGTTCCGCCAGGCGCTGCAGCCGTGGCTGGCCGAGCCGAGCGGCATGCTGTACGCGGCTTCCGCGGCGGCGGCGGGCGCGGCGCCCTCGGCCACGCCGTACACCCCGATGCCGTGGCCGACCGGCACCCCGTCTCCGTCGACGGGCGCGGGCGTGCTGCCGCCGGGAACGCCGTATCCGCCCACGCGCGCGGGCGCGCCGACGCCGGGAACGCCGTATCCGCCGGGCTGGACGCCCGCGGCGGCCGGGACGGCGCCGGACGGCACGACGGCGGATCGGACGGTGGTGCCCGTGGGGGCGCAGGCCACTGCCGCGCTGCCGCGGCGGTCCCGCACCGGCCTCCGGCTCGCGCTCGGCCTGGTGCTCGCCGCCGGCGTCGGCTCCACAGTTGCCTGGCTGGTGGTCGCCCGGCCGTGGGAGGACGAGCCGGCGGCCACGGCCGTGCCCGCCGCGCCTGCCGCCGCCTCCTCCGACCGCGCGTCGCCGTTCGCGCCGCACGCCGCGGCCTCCCGCGCGGGCGCCGACGCCGGACCAGGCGTCGCGGTCGTGGCGGAGCCGGACGAACGGGGTACCCCGCCGGCCGAGGATGAGGTCGTGGTCGTCGAGCCCGTCGAGGATCCCGAGGCGGAGGGCGAGGACGAGTTCGACCAGATGTACGCCCAGATGATGTCCCAGGTGCAGACGATGATGCAGGGACAGCTCGGGGGCGAGCCGATCGACCCGGACAACCTGACGCCGGAGCAGCAGCGGGAGCGGCAGGCGTACATCGAGATCCAGGCGGAGATCAGCTGCGCGATGAGCGACATGGAGAACGTCGCGCCGGCCGGCGACAGCATGACCGCCGCGATGCAGCAATCGATGGACATCATGCGCGTGATGGAGGATGCCGCCCGGCGGCACGGGTACGGGTATCTGCAGTACGCGCAGCTCGCCACGCGGTGGGCCTTCGACCCGACGGCGGGGATGGAGGTGAGCAAGCTCGTTGCGGCCTGCACCGAGGAGCGGGAACGGCGGCCGCAGCAGTCGCCGCCGCAGCCGGCGCCGGAACGGCAGCCGACGCCCCCGACCGGCGGCACCCGGGAGTAGGACGGAGGCGGACGACGCGGCTCAACCGGCGCTCGGGGCGGCGGGCTTCGGGGCGGGCGGGGTCGTCGTGCGGGCGGAGGCCCGGGCGCCTTCCTTGCCGTCGCCGCCGACGCCGAGCAGGGTGAGCCGGCCGACCTCGACGTTGGCCACGCCCTGCACGGTGAGCGGGATGCCGCCCTTGATCGTCTTGCAGCCGACCAGCTTGCCCTCGGCCGTCCGGTGGCGGTTGCCGGAGAAGACCATCGTGATGGAGCTCACGGCCTTCGCCGGTCCCGGCCCTCGCACGGCGACGTTCGCAGGCGCACGCGGGGCCGCTCGGGATCGTTGAGGAAGGCGGCCAGGTCGCGGCTGAAGCGCTCGGGATGGTCGAGGTGGGGGTAGTGCCCACAGCCTTCGTAGCGCGTCAGCGACACCCCCTCGGCTCGTGCCAGCATCTCCTTCGCGTGCTGCAACGGCAGGATGGGGTCCTTCGTTCCCCAGAAGATCGCGATCGGGGGCAGCTCCGCCACCTCGTGGACGCGGTCCATCGTGTGGACGTACTGCCCGAAGAAGTTGATGACCCCTTCGAGGGAGCGCTGGAAGGCGACGTCGGTTCCCGGAAGACGGCTCCAGCGGACGAAGCACTCGATCTCCTCGGGCTCCATGTGCCCGAAGGTGGTCGCGGTCAGGCGCAGCACCGTGGGGAGGAGGTGGCGTATCGCCACCGGGGTCAGTCGGCGGCCGAGGACGGGGAAGGACGCGAGGCGCATCCCCAGCGCGACCTGGCGGCCGAGGCCCCCGGCGGACACCAGCGCCAGGCGGTCGACCCGCGCGCGCTGCTCGAGCAGCATCCACTGCGCGATGCCGGCGCCGTAGGAATGCCCGCAGACGTGGGCCCGGTCGACACCGATCGAGGCCATCCACGCCGCCAGCACCTCGGAGTGCCACGCCAGGGAGTAGGGCGCATCCGGGCGGCCCGAGCCGCCGCATCCCGGGAGGTCCGGCATCAGCAGGCGGAAGTGCCGGGCCAGGTGGGTCGCCGCGCGCCGCCAGGTGCGATGCGAGTCCATCAGCCCGTGGAGCAGGACCAGCGGCGGACCGTCACCCAGCTCGCCCCAGGCGATCGTCGTGTCGTGAACGGCGGTCTCGTGCGCCGCGCCGAGGATTTCCATGCCGCCACTCCGCATTCGTGGAACGCGCTCAGGCCTGGGTCTTGCGGGCCAGCGGCAGCACGCCGGCCAGCTCGCCGAGCACGATCGCCGGCCCGGAGCCCGCGGGGATGTCGGTCTTCGCGTTGGCGGACCTGAGCGTCATCGTGCCGATGGTGTTGCGCAGGGTGGTCGGGGCGAGGTTCACGACCTGGTACTTGTAGCCGAACACGCGGCAGATGCAACTCTTCACGCTCGCTTCGTCGCCCTTGCGAACCGTCCACGACCACGCGCTTCCCGCGCCCGCGATGGGGTTTTCGGGAAGGACAGGTCGCGCGCCAACGGGAGCAGCGAGCGGAGGCCGCCGCCCAGAGCAGCCCGAGGAGAGCCGTCGCGCCGGCGGCCGACGCCGGACCGCCGGTCGCCCGGCACCCGCAGCCGCCCGAGCCGTCGGAGGCGGCGCCGCCGTCGGGAGCGTCCGGGCCGTGGTCGGGCGTCCCATCGGCCGCGGCGTCCTCGCGGTCCGGCGAATCCGGGGCGTCCGTCTCGTCGGGTGGGTCGGCGACATCCGGATCGACGTCCCCGTCGGCGTCGGCTGCGGGCGTCACGTACTCGTGCGCGCCGAGGTCGGGAGCGGTGCCGCGCGGCGTGCGGAAGTAGTCCTCGGCGACTTCGTCGAGCGTCCGGGCGGCGTCGCGCATCGGCGAATCGGCCAGCAGCCGGAAGTAGGATGCTCCGAGCTCGCCGGCCCCGGTCGGCCCGCTGCGCTCGAGCCGCGGTTCGCCGATCACGTCGCCGGCGCCGGCGGCGGCCGCGCACGGTGCGGACGACCAGCCGTTGCTCGCGAAGAGGAGCCCCGCGCCGGTCTCGACCGCGCACAGCGGCGTGGCGTCGCCCTGCACGATCAGGTTGTCGAGGAACCGGGTGTTCGCGTGCGCCCCGTCGAGGAGCCGGACGTTCAGATCCCCGGTCGCGTCGACGAACGTGTTGTAGGCGATCAGGTCGTCGACCAGGCCGGCGCCGTCGCTGGTCCAGAAGTCGAAGTTGTGGCGGGTGTGGAAGACGAGGTTGTTGATCACCGTGATGGCGGCCGGGCTGGGCGGGTGGGCCTCGCTGCCGATGGCGATGCCGATCTGGCTGGCGTCGCAGGTGATCGCGCCGGTCGCGTAGATGATGTTGCGCCGGGCGAGGACGTCGGTGGCGTCGGAGAGGTAGAGATTGACGGAGAAGTTGTCGTAGGACACGTTGTCCTCGATCAGGGTGTTCGTCGCCTCGTAGGTCGAGATCCCCTCGCCCCAGTTGTGCCAGACGGTGTTGCCGCGGATCACGCAGCCGTCCGGGTGACGTGCCGCGCTGAGCCCGCTGGCCCACGAGCTGCGGCGGCGGACGCAGTCCTGGTTCGAGCGGGCGCTGTCGTGGACCCGGCACGCCTCGGCCAGCCCGTCGTCGCCTGCCAGCAGGATGCCGTTCTCCCAGTGTCCGTGGGACTCCACGTTCCGCGCCGCGTCGTGGGCGCCCCGGAGCACCAGGCCCATCCAGAGACTGCGCGCGATCTCGAGGTCCCGTACCGTCACGTAGTCGCCTTCCACGGCGAACAGGGCGCCCCACTCGCCGGCCGGGAGCGCGTCGTCGCCATCGATGACCGCGGTCTCTCCGGGATATCCGGCAATCTCGATCGGCGCGGACCCCGTCCCGCTCGTGCCGATCCAGACGGTCTGGCGGTAGGTGCCGCCGCGCAGGAAGAGCGTGTCTCCGGGCGACAGGCGGCCCACGCCCGTGTCGAGGCTGCATGGACGGTCGAGCGTGCAGTCGGAGCCGCTCCCCGTCGGCGCGGCGTAGTATGGTGCTCCGCGCGCGGTCCCGGCCGCCGCGACGACGACGACGGCCAGGAGTCCCGCTTGGCTCGAGCGACAACCCCGCATGGTCTCCTCCTCTCCGCATCGAACGGGAGCGGATCGTACCGCACGTGCCGGGCGACGTCACTCCCGCGCTCCGCGCCGGGTCGGAGCGGGACGAGGGGTGGGAGAGCCTTCAGATCGTCGCCGACGGTGGAAGACCGGGAACACGCTTCGGATGCTGGTGGATGACCGAGTGCCAGGAGGCCCGTCCGTCGGCTCGTCCCCGAGTGTGCCGGTCGTGCCACAGGTGATGGCCGGGCGACACGGGCCCCGGCGTCCGGGCGGCCGAAACCCCGCGGATTCCCACATGGCACGACGTGTGCAGAACCTCCCGCCGTCCGGGAAGGAGGCGACCGATGCTGGGCAAGATGCGCTTCGTGGTGCTGGCGTTCCTGACCTTCCAGGCGTGCGTCGGCTTCGAGGTCGATATCGGCGACCCGCGGCTCGGCGACGAGGGGCACGTCCGCTTCGGCGGCGGTGGCTGCGCCGCAGGCTCCTCGACCGCCCTCGCCGTCGGCTCCACCCAGGCCCTGACGCTCGAGCCGCAGTCCGGGGTCACGTTGCCTTCCGATCTGCAACCCGGCTCGAGCGCCCCGGCGGTGATCGATGTGCGCGGCGGCGCCGCTCCCGAGCAGATCGTGCTCGAGGCGTACGAGGCCGGCGCGACGCAGATCGAGCTGCGCTCGGAAGGCCGGGTCTGGGACCACCTGGGCTTTCGTGCCGAGCCCGCCGCCTCGGTGAAGTTCAGCGGCGTCCCGGCCGTGTTCTCCGGCGGCACGGCGTACGTCAAGGTCGATGAGGTCTACGGTGCGTGCGGCGGGGAATGCCCGCTGCTCGGGCAGGGGTTCCTCCGCTGGTCGGCGAGCCCGGCGGCCGCACTGGCTCCCCTGCGGGACGCCGGCGGCGTCGCGTACTTCACCGCGGGCGCGGCCGGCGAGGCGCGCGTGGAGGGGCGCGAGCCGAGCGGCGGGGCGCTGCTCGTCGAGCATCCCCTGCGCGTCGTGCCGGTCGCCGACGCCGGCGCCGTCCAGGCCCGGATCACCATCGCCCTGCCCGACGAGACCGTGCTCGACCCGCAACCCTTCCCGGTCGAGCTGCCCGCCGGCAGCCTGTTCCTGATCCAGCTCGAGGCCGATGCCGGCGGCCTGGCGGTGCCGCTCGCCGGCGCCGACGTGACCTGGACCGTCGAGGGCGACGCCTCCGCCGTGACGCCGTACGACGCCGGCGCCGAGACGCCTGCGGAGGGCCCGATCTTCGCCACGGTCGAGGCGGGTTTGGTCGAGCTGGTCGCGGAGATCCCGCTCCTCGGCCGCACCGAGCGGTTCGCTCTCACCGTCACCGCCGGCCCGTAGGGCCCGCGAGGAGGAAGCCGGTGGCGGGCCTTGGAGCATGGCGGATGACGGAAGTGCGGCTCTGGGTCTTGCCGGTGATGTCGCTGCTCGCGGCGTCGGCTCGGGCGGACGAGCTCGTTCCGAGCGAGCCGACGGTGCCGCCGCCGTCCACCGTCACCATGCAGGACCTCGGCCACGGGTGGCTGGTCCGGATCGACGCCAGCTTCCTGGCGTTCAAGATGGCGAGGGACGAGCACGGTTATGCCGGCCTGTTCGGCATCCAGACGACGGTGCCGCTGGTCGGGCCGCTCCGCGCGTCCCTGCGCCTCCCGTTCTCGGCGGGGGAGGACATCTTCTGGGACGACAGCGAGGGCGATCACCAGGCGCCTGCCGGCGCGCAGTCCGGCAACCTGTCGCTCGAGCTGCAGGGCGTGCACGACGTCGACAGCTCGTGGCGGCTGGGCTGGCTGGTGCGGGGCTACCTGCCCACGCACGCGGGGGACCCCCGCTTGGAGTACTCGCTGGCCGACCTGCACGCGCCCGGTCCCGCACGGATCGGCGGCAGCCGACCCTACGGCGGTCTCGAGGCGCGGCTGGCCGTCGGCTACTCCGTGCCGGCGGCGTTCTTCGAGGCCGAGATCTACCTGGGCAGCCTGTTGCACGAGGCGATGTCGCGTTGGCAAGCGGGGAACTACCTCTACGGCGGCGTGTCGCTGGCCGGCGGCGCCCGCTTCGCCGAGTCCTTTGCCGTCGTGCTCGAGCTGGCGCACGGGGGCTGGCTCCTCCTGCCGAGCCGCCCGTCCCTCATCGCCGGCCTGCGCTACGAGAGCGCCACGTGGACCGCGGGACTGAGCCTCGGCTGGGAGTTCCTGTTCGAGCCCGACGACGGCCCGCTCGTGCTCGACACGTTCGTGGGCCTCCGCTTCTGAGCCGCCTCGAGGGCGCCGGCCGGCGCCCCGGCGGCGGTGGTCCTCCCGGCCGTGCAGCGGACGGGCGGTCGCGACGGACGCATCAGACGCCGGGGCAGCCGGGCGTGCGCGGGGCGGCGGTGCGACCGCGAAGGTCACCGGCGTGCCGTCCTGGGTCGTGCCCGTCCTCTGGGCTTCGATGGCCGCGTGTGCCGTCGTGGCGGCGGTGTGGATGCCGGCCCGCGAGCATCGATGTCACCGCGACGGGAATGATCGCGGATCGACGGATCACTCAGGGTCATTCGAGGTTCCACCGACAGCGTAGCGCCGCTGATCTGGAGACGCTCGTGGCAAACCGCGGAAGGTCGGTCGCGCAGAGCGCGACGGATGAGGCGTCCAGAATCGTCGAACCTGCATGCAGTTCCGCACGGACGAAGTGCTCGACGATCCGCGTGCAGGACGATTCCGAAGCCGCGGATCGGCGCGAACGTTTCCAAGCGCGTTGCACGGCGAGGTATTCGGTCGCCCTCCCGTGCGGAACCGTTCCGATGAACGGTCGCGACAATTTATCAGAACGCTGATATGCTCGGCCGATGACGCCCAGCCCCGCGCCCCCCCCACGCACCCGCTACCTCGAGGCCGCCGTCCGTGACGACGCGCTCGCCGACCACAAGATGGCCTTCCTCAGCGGCCCCCGCCAGGTCGGCAAGACCACCCTCGCTCGGACCCTCCTTTCCTCCCCCCACAACGAGTTCTCCTGGGACGACCAGCGCTTCCGCATCCGCTGGGTCAAGGACCCCGTCGGCGCCGTCGCCGACCGCGGCGAAGGCCCCATCCTCCTCGACGAGATCCACAAGGACCGACGGTGGAAGTCCCGCCTCAAGGGCCTCTGGGACCTCCGCGGCCGCGAGCTTCCCATCGTCGTCACCGGCAGCGCCCGCCTGGACCTGTTCCGCCGCAGCGGCGACTCGCTCCTCGGGCGCTACCTCCCGTACCGCCTCCACCCCTTCACGCTCGGCGAACGACCCGATCCCCCGACACCCGACCGGATCCTCCAACAGACCACACCGGTGTTCCCCTTCGAGGACCTCCTGGCCCTCGGCGGCTTTCCCGAGCCCCTCCTCGCCGGCAACCAGGCCCGGGCCCGTCGCTGGAGCCGCCTGCGCACCGAACGGCTCGTCTACGAAGACCTCCGGGACCTCCGACACGTCCACGATCTCCAGGCCCTCCGCGTCCTCGCCGACCTGCTGCCCGACCGCGTCGGCTCCCCACTGTCCGTCAACAGCCTCCGCGAAGACGTCGGCGTCGCCTACGGCACCGTCCGCGAGTGGGTTCAGATCCTCGAAGCCCTGTACCACGTTCTCCTCGTCCGCCCCTGGGCCGGCCGCCTTTCCCGCACCCTCCGCGCCGAACCCAAGCTCTACCTCTACGACTTCCTCCCGGTCGAGGGACCCGGTCCCCGCCGCGAGAACCTCGCCGCCCTCCACCTCCTCAAGGCCTGCCACGCCTGGACCGACCTTGCCCACGGCGACTTCGCCCTCCACTACCTCCGCACTCGGGAGAAGCACGAGGTCGACTTCCTCGTCGTCCGCGATCGCCGACCTTGGATGCTCGTCGAATGCAAGTCCAATGACCACGAGCCGGCGCCCGCTCTCCGCAAATTCTCCGGCCTCCTCCGCACCAGATTCAACTTCCAGCTCGTCGACACCCGCGGCTACGATCGCGCCTACCCCGAACACCACCTCCGCGTCCTGGACTACGAGCGCTTCCTGGCCGGCCTCCCCTGAACACCCATCCGGGAGCGCGCCTGCTCCCCCTCCGGCCGGTGCCGCAACAACGCGTCCTTCTGCCGCTGCTTCCCCCGCGGCTTGCGCTCCACGTACGCCGGCCGCATCGTCGCCGGGTCCAACCCCCTCCCACGCCGACTCGGTCGGCGTCAACGACTCAGAGGGTCGAGGGTCGAGCGTCAAGGGTTTCGTCGCGTGCCGCGACCAATTCGGAAGGTAGCAGCTCAGCCGGCGCTCGGGGCGGCGGGCTTGGGTGCGGGCGGGGTCGTCGTGCGGGCGGCGGCCGGAACGGCGGCGGGGCCGAGCTTGGCCTTGACGGCCTCGACGACATCGATCCCGAGGGTCGCCTTGAGCTGCTCGGCGAGGACGAGCAGGCGGGCGGCGACCGGGGCGCCTTCCTTGCCGTCGCCGCCGACGCCGAGCAGGGTGAGCCGGCTGACCTCGACGTTGTCGATCGTGGACAGCACGGTGCGGGTGAGGCCGCCGAGCTTCTGCATCAGGAACACGTCGCGGGCGTTGACGCCGGCCTGGCGCCAGGCGGCGATCGTTTCGGACAGCGCGGTGGCCTGGGCGCGGCCCTGCTCGACGATGCGGGCCGCCTCGCCCTTGGCCTTGGACTCGGCGCCGGCGCAGGCGGCGGAGGCCGGGGCGATCACGTCGGCCTGGAGCTGGCGGCGGACCTGTTCGACGCGCGCCGTCTGGACCTCGATCTCGGCCCCGGCCTTGGCGATCGCGGCGGCGATCTGGCCACGCGACTCGGCGACCATGGCGTCCTTCTTGGTCAAGGCGTCGGCGATCCGCCGCTCGGTCTCGGCGCGGGTGGTGCGGATCTCGGCATCGATGCGGGCCAGCTCGGTGTCCTGGCGGTTCTCGGCGTCGCGGACCGTGGAGGCGGCGCGTGCGCGGGCTTCGGCGACGAGCGCGTCGCGTTTGATCTCGGCGGTCTTGATGCGGCCGATCGAGTCGAGGTAGCCGACGTCGTCGGTGACGTTCTGGATCTTGAGGGTATCGAGCATCAGGCCGAGCTTGGTCAGGTCGTGTTCGGCCTCCTCGACCAGCATCTGGCTGAACTTGATCTTGTCCTCGTTGACCTCCTCGGGGGTCATCTTGGCCAGCACGCCGCGCAGGTTGCCCTCCAGCGTGTCCTTGGCGACGGTCATGATGTCGTCGCGCTTCTTGCCGAGCAGCCGTTCGATGGCGTTGTCGAGCATCGGCTCCTCGCCGGCGACCTTGACGTTGGCCACGCCCTGCACGGTGAGCGGGATGCCGCCCTTGGAGAAGGCGCCGCGCACCGAGACATCGATGCTCATGTTGGTGAGGTCCATGCGGTCGACGGTCTCGAGCAGCGGGATGCGGAACTTGCGGCCGCCCTTGATCGTCTTGTAGCCGACGAGCTTGCCCTCGGCCGTCCGGTGGCGGTTGCCGGAGAAGATCAGCACCTCGTTGGGCTCGCAGATCTTGAGGATCCGCTTGACCAGTCCGACCAGCAGGACCAGGCCGAGAATCCCGACGCCGACCAGGACGCCGATCGTCTCCCAGTAGCCGAGCGCGGCGAAGGCGATGCAGGCGAGGGGGTTCATCGGGCACCTCCCGCGGGCGGCAAGGCGTGGCCGGCGGCGGCCTCCAGGCGGCGGCCCAGGATCGCCGGGACGTCCACGCCGGTGGAGGCCCGCAGCTCGTCGAGCACCGCGGCGACCATCGCCGGGTAGCCGGAGACCAGGCGCGGCAGCGAGCGGCCGTCGCCGGCGTCGAGCACCTGGACGTCGTCGAGGCGGACGTGCTTGAGCCGTTCGGCCACATCGATCAGGATCTGGTCGAGCTGCTGGATCAGGAAGATCTCCTTGGCGTCGGGGCCGGCGGCGCGCCAGGTGTCGGCGATCAGCTTGAGCGCCTCGCCGACGGCGCGGCCGTTCTCGGCGATCGGCGCGGCCTGCGCCCGCGCCTCGTACTCCTGCTGCGACTTCTTGGCCTCCCAGGGGATCACCACGTCGGCCTGCAGGCGGATCTGCTCGAGCTGCGAACGGATGCGCTGCAGCTCCTGCTCGGCGGTGGCCCGCGCCGCGTCGCCGGCCGCGACCGCCTTCTTCTCCTCCGACTCGGACTGCGCATCGAGCTCGGCCCGGATCCGCCGCAGCTCGTTCTGCTTCTGGAGGATCGACTTCTGCGACTGCTCCTGGGCCACGTCGCCGAGCGCCTTGGCGTCGGCGGCCTCCTTGTTGGCCTCGTTGCGCGCGTTGCTTTCGGCGATCTCCGCGCGCTTGATCGCGTCGGCGATGCGGACGCGGCCGATCGAGTCCAGGTATTCCTTCTCGTCGGAGACGCTCTGGATCTTGAGCGTGTCGACCTGCAGGCCGAGTTTTTCCAGGTCCTCCTCGACCTCGTTGGAGATTTCCTCCGCGAACTTCAGCCGGTCCTCGTTGACCTCCTCGGGGGTCATCCGCGCCAGCGTGCCGCGCAGCGCGCCCTCCAGCGTCTCCTTGGCCACGCGCTGGATCTCGCCGCGGTCCCGGCCGAGGAACCGCTCCACGGCGTTCATCACGATCCGCGGATCGCTGGCCAGCTTGACGTTGGCGATCGCGTGGACCTCGAGCGGGATGGAGTTCTTCGAGTAGGCGTTCTGGACGCGGACGTCGATCGGGATCGTCGTCATGTCCATGAACCCCGCCTGTTCGATCACCGGGACGCGCCAGGCGCGCCCGCCGCCGATCACGCGGTAGCCGACGCTGCGGCCGTCCTCGGTCGCGCGGCGCCGCCCCGACAGCACCAGCAGCTTGTTCGGCGGGCAGATGATCAGGAAGCGTTTGGTCAGCCAGGTGAACAGCATCAGCCCGACCAGGGTCGCCCCCGCGGCGATGCCCACGGTGATCGCCAACTGCTCCGTGATCCGCAACACGGCCGGCAGGATCGCCCCGGCCATCGTTCCAATCGCATGCTCCATCGCTCGCTCCTCCCGACGCGCGACTCCCGCCGCGCGTCCGCCGAAACGCCGAGCGGCCCGCCGCCGCCTCGCGGCGCCGCGGGCCCGCCCGCGCGCTCAACCCGCCGAACCGCCGTTCCCGTTCCGGCCGTCCCCGAGCGCGGGCGTCGGCGCCCGCGCCACGAGCAGCTTGTCCCCGCGCACGGCGATCACGAGGGCCCGCTCTCCCCGCGCCAACTCCTCCCGGCCCTCGAGCAGCGCGATCCGGTCCAGGACCTGCCCGCCGAGTTGCAGCCGCACCTTGCCCGCCATCCCGTCGCTGACCGGCAACAGCACCTTCGCCTCGAGCCCGACCAGTTGATCCGGGGCCACCTGGCTCGTCACGATCTGCTCCCGCAGCCGCTTGAAGACCCAGGCCGCCCCGAGGCCCATTGCGATCCCCGTCGGCGCCGCGATCAGCGCCGCCGCGAGCGCGCTCGCCCCGACCAGCTCGAGCAGCAGGCCGGTCAGGCCGAAGAACGTCAGGAAGAAGACCCAGAAGCGCATCGACACGAACAGCAGCCAGAACTCGCCCGCCGCGTCCGCGTCCGCGTCCGCGTGATGACCGGCGTCCCCGCCCCCGTCGGCATCCGCCGTCGCGTCCGCGTCGCCGCCCCCCTCCGCGCCGCCGTGGGCGTCCGCGTCGGAGTCGCCGCCCGCGAACAGCGAGTACAGGACGGTGACCGCCCCGATCGCCAGACAGATCCCGAACGCCAGCGTCATGTCCGTCCGTGTAACACGCTCCCCCAGGACGCACAAGCCCGCCCGGCCCGGCCGCCTGGCCCTCTCGCATCCCACCGCCGACGCCGCCGGGAGGGTCATTTCGCGACGCGTTCCGGGGGGCCGGGACCGCAGGCACGGCCGCCGGCCGGAGCGGCGGCCCGCGACCGGCGCACCTCGGGCCACAGCAGGGACTTGATCTTTTTGTCGGAAAGTGAGCAGTAGGGGCCCAACCTCGGCGGTCCGAGCCGCCGCGGGCAGGAGGAGGAGCAACCATGACGAAGTGGACGTGGATGGTGGTGCTGGTCGCGGCTCTCGGGTGCGGACCGGCCCAGGAGCAGGAAACGACGCCGACGGATCCGACGGTGGCCGACCCCGTGGCCGACCCCGTGGCCGACCCCGTGGCCGACCCCGTGGCCGACCCCGTGGCCG
>JAFGHH010000450.1 GCA_016930215.1 Deltaproteobacteria bacterium | reverse complement strand
GACCCGGAGCCGTTCGACCTGGAGTTGCCGGCGCCGCCCCGGCCGCCGAGCGAGGAGCAGCTCGACCGCGCCGCGCGGTCCGCTGCCGCTCGGCGGGCCGGTCCGTCCCTCGACGCGTCGGACATCGTGTCCCGTCGGGCGGCCCCGCCGCTCGTGACGACGACGGCCACGGCGCTGGCCGCCGAGTCGGCGCCGCCGTCCCCCCCCTCCGTCGGCGGACGCGGGCGGACCTTCGGCGCCCTCGTGCACCGCCTGCTGCACTGCGCCGGGCCGGACTTCTCGCCGCCGCCGGGACCGGTGGTCGAGCGGCTCGCGGCAGCGCTGGGAGCGGCGCCGGCGGACGTCCCGGCCGCCCTGACGGCCGTCCGGCAGGCGGCGGCCGACCCCTTGCTGGAACGGGCCCGTCGGGCTCGCCGGGCGCTGCGCGAGGTGCCGGTGGCGTGGACCCGTCCGCCCGGCGGGGGACCCGAGGACCGACCGGTGGTCGTCCAGGGGGTCCTCGACCTCGCGTTCGAGGAGCCGGACGGGTGGGTGATCGTCGACTACAAGACCGACCCGGTCCCGGACGCGGCGACGCGCGAGGCGCGGGAGGCGCACTACCGGCCGCAGCTTCGGCTGTACGCGGAGGCGCTGGCGGCGGCCGGCCGGCGGGTCAAGGAGACGCGGCTGCTGTTTCTGGCCGGGGATTTGCGCAATTCGCCGGGCGCCGTATACTGAAACCCGTGAACATCGCTCGCTTCGCAATCCTGCTCCTCCTCCCGTACGTCCCCCTGCTTCCCGGCTGCGGGGCTGCCGGCGACTCGTCTCCCTCCGACGTGGGAGGGGACACCACGCGCGAGGACGGCTCGACCCGCGCGGTCGAGTTCGACGAGGACGGCCCGGTGACCCTGGTCTACCGCGAGTCCCGCGCCTTCGCCCTCGCCGTCCTCGACGACACCGGACCGCTCGCCGGCGTCCGTGTGGACCTCGGCCTGGAAGGGGACGCCCAGGATTCCTCGCTGCGCGAAACGGTCCTGACGACCGACGACGACGGCCGCACGACGGGAACGCTGGTGGCCGGCACGGTGTCGGCTTCGTTCTCCCTGCGGGCGACGCTGTCGACGGGCGAGACGGCGCGGCTGGCGGTGCAGACCTCGCCGCCGAACGAGGTGCGCGTGACGCTCGAGCCGCTGTACGACGGCGCGCGGAACGTTCCGGAATACGAGGTGCGTCTGCTGCGCGGGGGCGGGTGTCCGGCGGTATATCCCGGACCCGCGGACCCGACCGAGGAGACGATCCTGACTGTGAACGCCGCGGACCCGACGTTCACGCTCGACCGCGGGCTGTTGTTCGCCGAGTTGCGGGTGCTGGCGGCCGGACGCGACGCGGGCGCCACGCTCACCTGGGGCTGCGTCGACGGCGTGACGGTGCCGACCGCGGGGATCGGGCGGCTGTCGATCGTGCTGGCCGACCTGCCCTGGCCGTGTCCGGGACGACACGAGATCGAGGTCGACCTGTCGCTGGCGACGCTGGCCGTCGGCGTGGTGGACGAGGCATTCGACCCGTTCGGTCCGCTGCTGGCCGGGGAGTGCGGAGACGGCGAGTTCGTGGTCGATGGGCTGATCGAGGCGCTGCGGGCCGCGGGAAACACCGCGGTGGCGGAGGTGTTCGAGGCGAGGCGGCTCGCCGACGACCTCGACGACGCCGTGGACCTCGCCGTGACGGGGCTCGGCGAGTCCCTGGCCGGCGTGCACGACCGCGCGGCCGCCTTCTTCCGCGCCGCGACCTTCGCGGGCGACGTGGAGCTGGGCGAGACGGACGGCACCGGCAACGGCGAGGCGGTCGAGCGCTGGCGGACGATCGGCGACGGCACGACCGCCCTCCCCCTGGCGACCGACGGCGAGCCGGCCGTCGAAGGTGTCGTGCGCACGACCTTCGCCTCGGATCACATCGCACTGGACTCGCACGACCTGCCGTTGTCGCTCGGGCGCGTGGTCGATCTGGTGCTGAGCCACGCGGCCGAGGGCACGGCGCCGGCCTGGGGCACCCGGTTCGCGGACTGGTTGGGCGCCGAGCTGTCGTGCACGGCGGTGGTCGCCGCCCTGACCGCCTCGGCGGACCTCGTCGCCGTCTGCGACCCGGCCTGCCTGCTGGCGCTGTGCGAGGGATGGCGGGCCGACCTCGCGGCGGCCTCGGCCGCCGCCGTCACCGCGGCGGAATCGAGCTTCCACACGATCGAAGCAGCCTCGTCGTGCGCCTTCCTCGACGCCGACGGCCGACTGCCGGCGTCCGGGCGCTGCGACGGCGCCATCGAAGTGCACTGGCGCGGGTTCACGGACGTCACCCTGGCGGGCACGTGGGCGGTGGTGCCCGAGCCGCTCCCCTGAGCTCCATGGCGGATCCCCGGCAACGGCGCCGGCGGCGCGCGGCCCTGGCGAAACTTGCGGAGCTGCGCCGGGCCGAGGAAGATGCAGCGGCGCGCGAGAGGGCGCAGGCGCGGGACGCCGAGCAGGCCGCCCGGGCCCGCGCCGCGGACGCCGCACGGCAGGTCGAGGAGCTGCGCCGGGCACGCCTCGAGCGGCGGGAGCGGCGACAGCGACAGCTCGACGGCGCCCCCGCCGGGCGGGCCGAGCTGGCCGACGGCGAGGACCGGGCGGACCGCGCCGCGCTCGAGCGGGCCCGGGCCGGGCAGCGCGCGGCCGAGGCCGGCGCCCGGACCGCCGTTCGGCGCGCGGCCGACGCGGCCGACGTCCTGCTCCGGGCCGTCGCGGCACGCAAGGCCGCCGACGCGGCGCTGGAACACGCGGAGGCCGAGGAGACCGAATGGCGCGAGACGCAGGCCGAGCTGGAGCAGGAGGACGTGGCCGCCGCACGTACCCGACGTCCCGGCTCGCCCGGCTCGCGACGCTGACCGCCGCCGCCCTCGCCGCCGGCCCCGCCTGTCGGTCCGCCGAGACGAAGCGCCGACCCGAGGCCCCCGCCGACACCGCCGACCTCGCCGACCGCTCGGACGAGACGACGCCCGCCGACGACGACGCCGGCACCACGGCCGACGGGCCGGCCGACGGGGCCGACCGCGACGCCCGCGACGGACTCGACGACGCCCCGGAGCTCGAGATCCGCGTGCTGGTCGTGGAACTCGGCCCGGTGCTGACCGGCCGCACGGCCCGCGACGCCGCCGAGGCGTTCGCCGCGGCCGACTTCGAGGAGGCGGCCCGGCTGTTCGACGACGTCCGGCGCGGGCTCGCCGGGACGGCCGACGGCTGGTACGAGGCGACGCTGATGGCCGGCCTGGCGCACCTCGAGGCGGGGGCCGAGCGCCGCGCCGCGCTGCGACTCGGGGAGCTCGCCGATCGCGACCACGCCCTGCGACCGTTCGCGCGCCTGCAACTCGCCCGCGCCGAGCTGGGTCGTCGCAAGCCCGAGCAGGCGCTGGCCCTGCTGGAAGGCGACTGG
>JAFGHH010000449.1 GCA_016930215.1 Deltaproteobacteria bacterium | reverse complement strand
GGCTGTCGAAGTTCTCGTACATGAACCCGTCGCCCCCGGCGGGCGTGTCGACGACCACCTGCCGACCCTCCGAGTCGACCACCTGCCAGAGATCCGCGTCCGCGCCGCCGGTGCCGTTGGCGGTGTACACCGTCGGCATCTCCTGGGCCGTCGCCGCGTGGTCGAGCGCCGCCAGGTTCTCCACGGCGTACTCGAGCTGCACGACGTGGGTCGCCACGAAGCGCAACGACTGCGTGACCCGCACGTCCGAACGCCGCTCGCGGAGCGCGGGGTCGGTGCACGCGTTGTCCGACACGCAGTCCGTGCGGTCCCAGTTCGGATTCCAGAACAGCGGGTTGGTGACCGCCCGCAGCACGCCGTCCGCGAAGTCGACGCTCTCGACGCCCGACCCGCGGTTGCAGCGGTTGCCGCCCTGCACCGGGTCCCAGCCGAGGAACGTGATGCTCGCCGGGCAGCTCGAAGGCGTCGTCCTGCACGAGGCGTTCCAGGCGCAGTTCTGCATGTGGCGGTCGGGGTCGTAGAACGCCACCTGGACCTCGCGGCCCGTGTCGTTCGCGTCGATCGAGTTCGTCGCGTTGATCCCCGCGCCGTGGCCCGCTGCGATGCCGAAGAAGACGATCGTGCCGCCCCACTCGCGGCGCAGGCCGATCTTCAGGTAGTCCGTCGCGTCGTACAGGTACTCGTCGTGGAACCCATCGACCGTCGTCGCCTCGTGGCGGCCCCACGGCGCCTCGCCCGCGATCGCCTGCTGCGGGATCGGCGCCGGCTCGGGCACCACGGGACACAGCGCGTCCGACGGAACGTCGGCGTCCGCATCGGCGTCCGGGCCGGGCACGTCCCCATCGGCATCCGCGCCCGCCTCCGCCTCGGCGGGCAGGTCCGCGCCCGTGTCGGCATCCGCGTCGGCAGGCGACGCGTCGTCGGCCGTCTCGAGGGCGCCGTCGTCGCGCGGAACGACGTCCGTGGAATCGTCGCCCGGCGAGCAGGCGGCCGTTCCGAGCGCCGCCGCGGTCCACAGCATGGCGAGCTGTCGCGTCATCGTCTGCTCCCTCCCGGCCCCGGCCGCCGGCGCGCCGGAGTCACGAGACGTCCGGCGGCCGCCGTCGCCGCCTCGACCACCGCCCGCAACGGCACGCCCGCCGCACGGGCCAGCCGCCGGCACGCGTCGTACTCCGGCCGGCGTCCGAGCACCTCGCCGCCGAGCAGCGAGAGCTTCACCGGAATCG
Source organism: Deltaproteobacteria bacterium (assembly GCA_016930215.1). Taxonomy (GTDB): domain Bacteria; phylum Myxococcota_A; class Polyangia; order DRWM01; family JAAZOP01; genus JAAZOP01. The sequence continues at coordinate 2,432 of JAFGHH010000449.1, read as the reverse complement.
TACCCCACGGCGTGCGGACGTCCACCGCGGCACGCTCGAGCGCCCGTTTCTGCACTTCGATCAGGCGGCAGCCGATGCTGGTCGTCTCGCGGAACAGCGCCGTCAGCACCGGCTCCAGCTTCGCCCGCTCGACCAGCACCGACAGCGTGTGGGCCGGGCGGCCCTTCTTCATCAGGATCGGCGTGACGAAGGCGTCGAGCGCCCCCGCCTCGAACAGGCGCTCGAGCGCGTGGTCGTACAGCTCCGGCGTCATGTCGTCGATGTTGGCCTCGACCAGCACCTCGCCGCCCCCGCCTCCCACCGCGCCCGTCCCGGCCGCCGGGGCCGGACGGCCGACGAACAGGCGGGTCAGGTTGGCGATGCCGGGCCGGTCGTGGGTTCCGGCCCCGACGCCCAGCGCCTCGACGGTCATCGCCGGCATGGCGCCGAACGAGCCGGCGAGGGTCGCGACGAGCGCCGCGCCGGTGGGGGTGACGGTTTCGCCGTCCACCGCGACGCCGCGCACGGGCAGGCCGCGCAGCAGGAGCGCGGCGGCGGGCGCCGGCAGCGGCAGCTCGCCGTGCGCCGCCCGCACGGTGCCGGTGCCCTGCGGCAGGACCGAGCCGTGGAGGGTGCCGACGCCGAGCGCCTCGAGCGCCGCGACGGTGCCGACGACATCGACGATCGCGTCGACGGCGCCGACCTCGTGCAGGTGGATCCGGGAAACGGGCTTTCCGTGCGCCTCCGCCTCGGCCGCCGCCAGCCGCGCGAAGACGGCGAGCACCGCGGCACGCACGGCGGGCGAGAACCGCGCCCGGCGGACGATCGCCGCCACCTGCCCCGGCGTGCGCTCGTGCGGGTGCGCGCGCGCATCGATCCGGACCTCGAGCTGCAGGCCGCGAAACCCGCCGCGACGCACCTCGGCCGCGGCGAAGCGTACGCCGCGCAGGCCGAGGCGCCGGGCGAGGTCGCGAAGGAACGCGCGGGCGGTCGCCGCCGGGTCGCGCCCGTCGCGACGGGCGAGCGCGTCGAGGCACGCGCCGAGCAGCATGTCGCCGGCGACGCCGCCGGCGGCATCGACCCACGCCGCCCGGGGGCCGGGCGGCAGGAGTCCGACCGGACGGCCGACGCCGGAGCGGGTGGCGGTCCGCCTCATCGCGTCCTCCCCGACCGCCGTTCGACGGCCTTCCGTACGCCCGCCGCCGACCCGCGCCCCGTGCCGGCGCAGATCCGGTGGGCGAAACAGGCGGCGCCGAAGCCGTTGTCGATGTTGACGACCGCCACGCCGCCGGCGCACGAGTTGAGCATCGTGAGCAGGGCGGCGACGCCGCCGAAGCTGGCGCCGTAGCCGACCGAGGTCGGGACCGCGACCACGGGCCGGGGCGTCAATCCCGCGACGACGGTCGGCAGCGCGCCTTCCATGCCGGCGACGACGATCGCCGCCCGGGCGGCATCGACCTGCGGCGCCACCTCGAGCAGCCGGTGGAGGCCGGCGACGCCCACGTCGTACAGGCGGGCCACCGTCCAGCCGAGATGCTCGAGCGTCCCGGCCGCTTCCTCGGCGACCGGCACGTCGGCGGTGCCGGCGCTGACCACTGCGATCGTCCCCGGTCCGGGTGTTGAAGCCGGACCGCGACGCACCGACAGCAGGCCGCCGGCGGCGTTCCATCTCGCCCCGGGGAAGGCCCGGCGCAGGCGCGCGGCGCGCGGCGGCTCGAGGCGCGTGACGAGCGCGGCTCCGTGCCGGGCCAGCAGCCGGCGCGTGATGGCGACCAGGTGCGCGTCGGTCTTGCCGGGGGCGAACACCACCTCCGGCACGCCCGTCCGCACCTCGCGGTGCGTGTCGAGCCGCGCGTTCCCGACCCGTTCGAGCGGCAATCTGCGCAACCGGTCGATGGCCGCGGCGACCGCGAGCCGTCCGGTGCGCACCGCCTGCAGCAGCTTCTCGAGCTCCCGTCGATTCACGCCTCGCCTCCTCGCGCGACCGGGACACGTCCGCCGCGCACCAGGCCCGGCCACGCGAACAGCAGCAGGGCCGCCAGGGCCGCGAAACCGGCGCCGACGCCGAACGCCGCCGCCGGCCCCTGCCACTTCCAGAGGAACCCGGTGAGCAGGGAGGCCGGCAGCGCCCCGAGGCCCACCGCCAGATGGAACGCTCCGAACGCTCGGCCGCGCGCCTCCGCGCCGACCAGGTCCGCCACCATCGCCCGTTCCGCGCCTTCCGTCAGCCCCGCGTGCAGCCCGTACGCCACGAACAGGGGCCACATCATCCACGCCGCGTCCGCGACGGCGAACCCGGCGTACGACGCGGCGTACACCGCCCAGCCCGCCAGGATCAACCGCAACCGACCGAACCGGTCGGCCAGCATCCCGCCGGGCACGGCCCACGCCGAGCGCGACAGGTGCAGGACGATCCAGAGCGCCGGAGCCAGCACCGGGGCCGCGCCCAGCTC
>JAFGHH010000448.1 GCA_016930215.1 Deltaproteobacteria bacterium | reverse complement strand
CTGCTCATCCAGGAGATCGACTACCTCTACAGCATCTACCGCCTCTGGGACTGCGACCTGCCCGAGCCGGCAGGTGGAACGTGAACGCGTTGTAGACCCGTCGCGTCTTCCTGTCAGGCCTGCGTCCTTTCGGAGGGGGAACGTCGGCCCGCCGACCGCTACGCGGTGTCGGTGGGCGTCGGTCCCCCCGCGTCCTCGATCCCCATCGCCTCGCGCACGCGCCGCGCCAGGCTCTCGCGGAGCGGTTCGTTCTCCCGCAGCGCGGCCAGCGCCTTCTCCTTGCCCTGGCCGAGCCGCTCGCCGTCGAGCGAGAACCAGGCGCCGCTCTTCTCGACGATGTCGTGCTCGACCCCCAGCTCGAGCAGCTCGTTGAGCGCATCGATCCCGATCCCGTAGCGGATCTCGAACGTCGCCTCCGTGAACGGCCGCGCCACCTTGTTCTTCACCACCTTGACCCGCGTCGCGTTGGCCACCGCCACGTCGCCGTCCTTCACCGTCTGCGTGCGGCGGACGTCGAGACGACACGAGGCGTAGAACTTGAGCGCGTTGCCGCCCGTGGTGGTCTCCGGGCTCCCGAACATCACCCCGATCTTCATCCGGATCTGGTTGAGGAAGATCAGGCACGTCCCCGTCCGGTGCGTCACCGCCGTCAGCTTGCGCAACGCCTGGCTCATCAGCCGCGCCTGCAACCCCACGTGCGCGTCGCCCATCTCGCCTTCGATCTCGGCGCGCGGGGTCAGCGCCGCCACCGAATCGATCACGATCAGGTCCACGCCGCCCGACCGGCACAGGATCTCCACGATCTCCAGCGCCTGCTCGCCGGTGTCGGGCTGCGAGAGATACAGCTTGTCGACCTCCACGCCGATCCCGGCCGCGTAGCGCACGTCGAGCGCGTGCTCGGCGTCGACGAACGCGGCGACGCCGCCGAGCTTCTGGGCCGAGGCGATCGCGTGCAGCGCCAGCGTCGTCTTGCCCGACGACTCGGGACCGAAGATCTCCACCACCCGGCCGCGCGGGTAGCCGCCGATGCCGAGCGCCGCGTCCAGCGCCAGCGAGCCGCTGGGGATCGACGCGATCGGCTCCACCGCGTGGTCGTCGCCGAGCGCGAGGATCGACCCCTTCCCGAACTGCCGCTCGATCGAGGCGATCGCCGCCTCGATCGCCTTGAGCCGTTCGCTCCATTTGCCGTTGCCCTTCGAGGTTGCCGTTTCCATGTCACCCTCCTTCGCTGCAAACAGGTCAGGTCAACGGGCGCACTCGCCCCGCGCTTCGCGCGGGGCTGCGTGGCGCCCCTACGAACGACTCTCCGCCACGGCCGGTCGTCCGAAGCCGCTCTCCGTCTCCGACGATCGCTCCCCGATTCCCTCTCCGAGCCGGTAGCCCAGCGCTTCCGCCAGGTGCCGCACATCGAGCTCCGCGGCGCCGTCCAGGTCCGCGACCGTGCGCGCCACCCGGATCACGCGATGCCAGCCGCGCGCGGTCAGTGCGAGGCGGTCGGCAGCGCGCGTCAGGAACAGCCGCGCCTGGCGATCCAGCGGCGCGGCGGCCGAGAGCTCGTCGCCCGCGAGTCGGGCGTTGATCCGGGCGGCGATGCCGCGCTGCTCCGCGCGGAAGAACTGCCGGTCGCGCGCCGCCAGCACGCGCTCGCGGACCACCGCCGAGGTCTCGGCATCGCGCGTCCGCCCGGCGGCCAGCGCCTCGGGCCGCACGGGGCCGACGTGGACCTGGAGGTCGATCCGGTCGAGCAGCGGACCCGAGAGCCGCGCGCGGTAGCGCTCGATCGCCGCCTCCGAGCAGCGGCACGGGCGGCGCGGGTCGCCGAGGTGCCCGCACGGACAAGGGTTGGCGGCTGCGACGAGGGAGAACCTGGCTGGAAAGACCGCCGAGCCGTGGATGCGGGCCACGGCCAGGAGGCCGCTCTCCAGCGGCTGGCGGAGCGCCTCGAGCGCCGAGCGGTTGAACTCGGGCAGCTCGTCGAGGAACAAGACGCCGTTGTGGGCCAGGCTCGCCTCGCCGGGGCGTGGCGGGCTGCCCCCGCCGACCAGCCCGGCGTAACTCACCGTGTGGTGCGGCGCTCGGAACGGCCGCGCGAACATCCGGCCGCGGCGCGGGTCGAGCAGCCCCACCGCCGAGTAGACCACGGCGGTTTCGCGCGCCTCCTCGGGCGACAGCGGCGGCAGGATCCCCGGCATCCGCTCAGCCAGCAGCGTCTTGCCCGACCCCGGCGGGCCGACCAGGAGCAGGTTGTGTCCCCCGGCCGCGGCGATCTCCAGCGCGCGACGGGCCACGGGCTGGCCGATCACGTCGGCGAGATCGCCGCGGGCCGGGGGCACGGCCTCCGGGAGGGGAGAGGCCATCGGTTCCAGCGGTTGCTGCCCGAGCAGGTGCAGGACGAGGTCGCCGATCGTGCGCGGGCCGAGCACCGGGAGGTCGACCCAGCCGGCAACCTCCGCCGCGTTGCGCTCGGGCAGCACCAGCGCCCGGACGCCCGCGCGCCGGGCGGCCAGCGCCATCGGCAACGCGCCGCGGACCGGCAAGAGCGTCCCGGCCAGCGTCAGCTCGCCGGCCAGCAGCAGCCCCTCGACGCGCTCGGGCGGCACGTGGTGCTCGGCGACCAGCAGTCCGAGCGCCACGGCGAGATCGAGGCTCGCGGCGCGCTTGGGCGGCTCGGCCGGTGAGACGCCGATCGTGATCTTCTTCCCGGGCAGCTCGAAGCCGCAGCGGCGCAGGGCGGAGACGACGCGCACCAGGCACTCCTTGCCCGCCCGCTCCACCATCCCGGTGATGCGCAGCGCGGGAGCGCCCATCGCGATGTCGACCTCGACGGCGACCTCGCGGGCTTCGATCCCTTCGAGCGTCATGCTGAGCAGCCGGGCGAGCACGCCGCACCTCCTGGACGCGGGGCGATGCAGGCGCCGGGCCAACGGCAGTCGCGCGGAACCATTCGGTTCCGATCGTCGGGAAATGGCGGATCGGCGGCGGAATCGGCGGCGGACCGAGCGGGCCGCCGGTCGAAGACGTCGGCGCAGCGCGAGCGCGTGCACGACCTTCCGACACCTGTCGGAGCTCCGACGGTCGGGGACCGCGCAAGGGGCCGGAACCGCTGGGCCGGGATCCTGGTACGCGGGGTGCATTACCTTGGGCCCGATGGAAGAGGTTGCGGTCGAGACGCGTGGGTCGGGGGCGGCGGCCCGGAACGACGGGATGGTCGGGAGGCGACGATGAGCGGGACCATGGAGCGGATCGAGAACGCATCGCAGGCGGGGTGCCTCTGCCCGGCGTGGCTGGCGGGGTTCCTCGACCTGCGGCTTCGCGCCAGGTTGCACGACCCGGATGCAATCCTCGGCCCGTACGTTCGTCCGGGCCGGACGGTCGTCGACCTGGGCTGCGGTCCGGGCTTCTTCAGCGTGGCGCTCGCGCGCCTGGTCGGACCCGGCGGGTCGGTCGTCGCGGTCGATCTCCAGCCGCGCATGCTCGCGCGCGCGCGGCGGAACGCCGTGGCCGCGGGGACGGCGGAGCGGATCCTCTTCCGGCGCTGCGGACCGGACGACCTCGGCGTGACCGGACCCGTCGACTTCGTGCTGGCCTTCTGGATGCTGCACGAGGTGCCCGATCCCGCGCGTCTGCTGCGTCAGGTCCGTGCCGTGCTCGACCCCGCCGGGCGCTTCCTCCTCGTCGAGCCGAAGCTGCACGTGCGTGCCGCGCGGTTCCGCGCCGCGCTCGCCGCCACCGAGGCGGCCGGCTTCGTCCAACTCGAGGAGCCGCCCGTCGCGCTGAGCCGCGCCGCGCTGTTCTCCTGCGGTCCGCTCGACCGCGTTCCCTGACGGTCCGCGGGGAGAGTCGCGGACCGACGAGAGAACCCATGGACGCGGGCCTGCGCCCGCGGATCCGGCGTGACGTCGGTCCGGACCGGCCGGGAGGTGACAGGGCCGCCGTGGGGGCCGTCGGCAGGCACGCGCCGCCGGCGGGGAACCGGCCCGGCCCGGTTCGGGAGCCCGGCCCGACGGAATCGCGCAGGCGCGAAACCGAACGCCGCCCGGTCGGATAGGAAGAGGCGAACCCGGAGCACCGTCGCGGAGGGACGCGGGTCGTCCCGGAAAGGAGCGCCATGACCCGGCCGAGAATCGTCGAGACCGACGGAGGGATCGTGGGGGAGGTCACGGTCGCGCAGTACGACGAGATGCAGCGCACGCTGCGGGACCGCGGGTGGATCGAGACCCGGGCGCTGCTGGACGCCGGGATCGACCGCGGACTCGCCCTGGAACTGGGCCCCGGACCCGGGTACCTCGGGCTGGAATGGCTGCGCCGCACGCGGGAGACGCGCCTGGTGGGGCTGGACATCAGCGCCGACATGCTGGCCCGCGCCCGCCGGAACGCGGAGACCTACGGCCTGACGGACCGCGTCGAGTACCGCCTGGGGGACGGCTCGCGGCTGCCGTTCGAGGACCGGTCCTTCGACGCCGTGTTCACCAACGGGTCGCTGCACGAGTGGGCGAAGCCGCAGGAGACGTTCGCGGAGCTCGGACGCGTGCTGCGCCCCGGCGGCCGCTTCCTCGTCTCGGACCTGCGGCGGGACATGGCGGCGCCGGTCCGCTGGTTCCTCTGGCTGATGACCCGCCCGACGGCGATCCGCCCCGGACTGCTCTCCTCGATCGGGGCCGCCTACACGCCGACGGAGGTCGCCGCACTGCTCGCGGAGACCCCGCTGGCGCGCGCACGCGTCGCCTCCAACCCGGTCGGCCTGACCATCTCCGGCACCCTGCCGGCCGATGCCGCGGGCTAGCCGTCGTCGCGATTGGGGAGCGTCACGCAGCGGACCGGCGTCGGCGATCGCGTCGTCCCAGCGCCCCCAGGCCCGGCGTGGGCAGCGCTTCGCCGAGGCGCGAATCACGGCATCCCCTACGGCGGCGACCACTGCCCGGCATCGATGCTGAAGAAGCAGACGTCGTGAAGGCCGCCGGCCATGTCCTGCTTCGTGTAGGTCCCCATGATCCGGCCGCTCGGGGTGATCTCGCGGCAGCCGCCGATCGAGTAGTGGGCATAGCCCGCCTCCAGCGGCTCGGACAGGGCGTAGTCGAGCCAGGTCGTGCCGCCGTCGTCGCTGAGGAACACGGCGAGCCTCGCGCTGCGGTCGTGGGCCACCGCGAAGAGGATCCCGTCGGGTCGCGCCACGAAGAGGCCGTCCAGGCTGGCGATGGAGCTCTCCCCCGCCGTCCAGGCGGGGAAGAGGTTGATGTCGCAGCTGCCGGTGGCCTTGCTGAACCGGACGTAGTGCTGGCGGTCCACGGGCGCCGCCGCGTAGTACATGAAGTGGATGCCCGAGCCGTCGACGAGGAAGCTGGAGAGCCAGGTATTGACGGACACCTCGTCGGCCAGGGAGACCATGTTGGTCGGCCCCGTGTCGTCGGCGGCGACGGGCAGGACGAGGCTCGCACCGCCGGCGGTCTGCCAGGAGTGCCCGCCGTCGCCGCTCTTCATGAAATGGACGGATCGGTAGTTGGGCGTGCCCGAGCCCAGGTCCTGCGTGGTCCAGGCCGCGTACAGGTCGTACCCGTCCATGCGCAGGTGCGGATACTGGATGCGCGCGTACG
>JAFGHH010000447.1 GCA_016930215.1 Deltaproteobacteria bacterium | reverse complement strand
GGGCCGGGCGGTCCAGCGTCAGGAAGCCGATTCGTCCTTCGGTGCGCCAGCGCAGCGTCTCCATCGGTCTGCTCCTTCCCGGGGCGTCCGCCCCGGCATTGCGATTGCGCCGCCGGTCAGGGGGGCGGGACGTCCGCCTCGGCCGGGACGTCGGTCGGGGAGTCGGCCTCCGTCGGGATCTCGGCGGGCGCATCCGCGTCCGCATCGGCGTCGAGGCGGGCCTCCGCGCCGGTGTCGGCGTCGGCGTCGGCAGCGGGGCCGGAACAGCTGTCCGAGCACGGGCGGGTGCCCCACGCCTCGTCGAGGATCTCCGGCGGGACCTCGGGGACCGAGAGGTGGCAGGTGCCGTCGATGCAGTGCCAGCCCGGGGTGCAGGCGGTCGTCAGGCACCGCTGCTGGATCTCGACCGTGTGGGACGCGACGCCTTCGTCGGGCCAGGTCATGCGGTGGTACAGGCGGCCGGTGGTGATGAATCCGGGCCCCACCTCGCTGCGATAGGTGACGACGAACCAGGCCTCCTGGTAGGGCGTGGCGTGGCGGACGAAGTCGACGACGAGCGGGAAGCGGTCGGCGGCCCCGCCGTCGTTGGGATGGAACGTGCGCTCGCACGGGATGCAGAGCACGACGTCGCCGCCGGTGGTTCGGATCAGGGCGGTGACGCGGACGGTCACGTCGAGCAGCCAGGCGGTGGTGGTGTCGTCGGCGCGGATCACGAGCTGGACGGTCGGCGGTTCCGATTCGCAGGCCGGTGCCGTGCCGAGGAGCGCGGCGGCGGCCAGGAGGGGGAGCGCGAGCCGTTGATGACGAGGGACCATGCGGTGCTTCGAACGTCCTCCGTCTTCCGTTCATAGCGGGCGAACGCGGGTGTGTCAAAGCCCGCGGGGAGCCGTCCCGTGTCGGGTCGGCGGTTTGACACCCTTCGCGGGTCGCGCCTACAGTGCAAGCGATGCCCTCTGCCACCCGCGGCTCGCGTGGCGTACCGGTGGAGTTGCCCGGGTATCGCATTCTGCGCGCCATCGCGGCGGGGGGGATGGGGAGCGTCTACGAGGCGGAGCGGCTGACGACGCACGAGCGGTTCGCGGTGAAGTTCATCCGCGGCCATCTGCTCGGCGACCCGGTGTACTACGCGCGGTTCGAGCGCGAGGTCTCGGCGCTGCGGGCGATCCGGCATTCGAACGTCGTCGACCTGTTCGACTGGCACCTGCCGCCGCCGGACAGCGGGGAGATCCCGTTCGTCGTGATGGAGCTGCTCAAGGGCGAGTCGCTCGAGGGGCCGCTCAAGCGGGCCGGCCGCCTGCCGCACCATCTGGCGGTGCAGGTCATGTTGCAGGCGTTGGACGGTCTCGCCGCGGCGCACTCGGTGGGCGTCATCCACCGGGACCTCGGGCCGTCGAACATCTTCCTGATCCCCGAGACGCCCCAGCGGGTTCACGTCAAGCTGCTCGACTTCGGCCTGGCGCGGCCGCTGGAGGAGGGGAGCGCGCACGCGGGCGTGACGCAGGAGGGGACGTGGATGGGCAAGCCCGCCTACGTCGCCCCCGAGCTGCTGCTCAACCTGCCGCTCGACGAGCGGGCCGACCTGTTCGCCTGCGGGATGGTGCTGTTCCGGATGCTGGCGGGGCGGTTCCCGTACCGCGAGACGAACTCCCAGCTCCTGTGGATGGAGCGCTACGCGGAGCGGGAACAGCCGCCGGCCTATCCGCCGGTGAGCGAGTTCCAGGCGGACGTGCCGGAGCCGCTGGTCGCGATCGTCGCCAAGGCGGTGGCCAAGAAGCGCGACGAGCGGTACGCGTCGGCGCGGCAGATGCAGACGGAGCTGCTGCAGTTCGAGCGGCAGTGGGTTGCGGAGACCTCGACCGAGACCTCGTTCCCGGCCCTGGCGCTGGTGCACCAGGAGCCGACGGGGAGCTCGGTGATCGCCGGCCGGTCGTCGACGATCCAGCAGGGGGCCCGCCGCCGGCTGCGGCCGCCGGTGATCGCGGCCGGCATCGTCGGCCTGGCGCTGGTCGTCGCGCTGGTGATCGTGTTCGCGGGTCGGTCCGGCCGCGGGCCGTCGCAGCCGGCGGCGACCGCGGACGTGCCGGTGCCCGTGCTGGCGGCGGTGCCCGACGCCGGGGACGAGCCCGACGGGGCGGGCGGCAAGGCGTCGCCGGCCGAGCCGGTGGCGGTGGCGGACGCCGCGCGGCCGGCGGCGGACGCCGGAGGGCCGGAGGCGGAGCCGGCGGCGGCCCCCGTCGAGGACGCGGCGGCGGCGGTCTCCGACACGGTGCGCCTCTCGCTCCAGGGGGTGCCGCCGGGCGCCGAGCTGCGCGTCGATGGGGTGCTCGCGCCGCAGGCCGGCTTCGTCGAGCTCGCGCGCTCCGCGCGGGCGGTGCGGCTCGCCGTGACGGTGCCCGGCGGACGCTACGAGCCGTGGGTGCAGAGCGTGATCCCCGACGATTCGCGGACCGTCGAGGTCCAGCTCCGTCGCGTGCGCCGACCGGGCGGCGCGACGACGCGCGATGCGGGCGCGACCCGCGGCGCCGACGCGGGATTGCAGGGCCGCTTCGGCACGGTGTTCTCCACCGACTACGACGACGAGCCATGAGACTCGCGCTCCCGGCGTTCCTGCTCGCGATGCTGGCCTCGGCGGCGGCCGCGGCGCAGCCCAGCCGGGCCGAGACGCGCGAGGCGCGGCGCTACTTCGAGCAGGGGGTGGAGGCGATCGGCCGCGACGACTACGCCGCGGCGCTCGACGCCTTCGAGCGCTCCTACCGGCTGAATCCGAAGTCGGTCACGCTGTTCAACATCGGGATGTGCCAGCGTGCGATGGCCGACTTGTCGGCCGCCTACAACACGCTGAACCGGTACCTCGAGACGGCGTCCGACGACGCCCCGACGCGGGTCGAGGAGGCGCGGCGCGTCGTCGCCGAGATCGATGACGTGCTGGCGCAGGTCACGGTGCGGGCCGACCGGGCGGACGCGGAGATCTCGGTCGACGGTCTGCCGGCCGGTCTGGGGGCGGTGACGCGGCCGCTCCGGCTGACGGCGGGCACGCACGTGTTCGAGGCCCACCTCGCCGGGCACCGCGCCGCGCGCGAGGTGGTCGACATCGGTCCCGGCGAGCAGATCGAGATCCAGTTGACGCTCGGGGAGGCGTCCGACGTCGGTGAGACCGCCGGGGGCGGCGACGACGACGACGGGGACGAGGGCGGCCTGGTCACGGAGTGGTGGTTCTGGACGATCATCGGGGCGGCGGTGGCCGGGGCGGCGATCACGACCGGCGTGCTGCTGGCGCCCGGCGAGGACCGGCTGTCGGCCGACTGGACGATCGAGGGGAACTGACGTCGGCCGCGCCCTGAAGGGCGACTCGGTTCCGAGCGCTACCGATCCACGCGGCCCTGGCGCAGGTTGTTCGCGCGGCCGGTGGGCCAGACGAGGCAGTTGTCGGCCGAGCCGGGGACGTCCCAGATCTGGACGCCGCCGTCGCCGCCGCCGAGGGTGTCCTTGAGCGAGACGATCAGCTCGAGGTCGTGGTCGCCGTCGAGGTCGGCGAGGGTCGGGGGTGCCATCGAGCCGCGGCCGGCCAGCTCCACGCGGTGCAGCTCGGCGCCGTTGTTGTTGAGGATCACCAGGTGGGCCGGTGCGTCCGGCTCGCGCGGCTCGCCGGAGGACCAGGTGCAGAAGACGACCTCGGGCACGCCGTCGCCGTTGAGGTCCGCGATCAGGGCCTCGCTGGCGCCGGTGTACGGGTCGGCGCTCAGGCCGAACGGGAAGCGCCACTGCCGCGTGCCGTCGGCGTCGAACGCGTAGAGGTAGCCGTCGTAGGCCGGGGCGAGGACCTCGAGCCGCTCGTCCTCGTCGAGGTTGCCGAGCGACGGCGCGGGTTGCGTGTGCAGGATGTTGGCCCCCAGCTCGCCGTCGTAGACCACGGGCGGCCCGCTGTCCTGCGGCGGGTCCCAGCCGGCGGGCCGGGTCAGGTCCGGGTGGAACACCCAGAAGGTGTTGCCCCGGTTGGTCGTGCTGTCCGAGTGCTCGTGGTCGCCGACCAGCACCAGCTCCATTCCGCCGTCGCCGTCCAGGTCGGCCATCGCGGGGGGCGAGTAGGTGAATTCGGAGCGGTCGCCGGTGCCCCAGCCGCGCTGCGACAACGCCAGCTCGTGGTACGCCTCGACCGCCGTGACGACCCGGTCGGCGAACGACTCGTGGGTGGGGAACGGCGAGCCGTCGGCGTGGAAGATGCCGAAGCCGATCGCGTCGTAGGAGGAGATCACGTCGAGGCGTCCGTCGCCGTCCAGGTCGGCCACGCCGACGTTCTGGCCGTAGCCGCCGAAGTCCCAGCACTCCTCGGCGGGCGGCGGCGGGTCGCAGGTGGCGTGATCGACCTGGGGCCAGCCGTCGCGCAGCGTGCCGTCGAGCTCGAGGACGGCCGTGGTGGGGCCGGTGCTGGTCTTGTTGACGACGAGCTCGACGAAGCCGTCGCCGTCGAGGTCGCCGGCGGCCAGCGCGCGGATTTCGGTGTCGCCGAACGCCGTGGGCCAGCCGGGGAGGAGCGTGCCGGTATGGTCCCAGACCGCGAGGTTGGTGCCCGCGTCGTCGGTGTGGGCGCCGGCGGCGATCTCGAGGTCGCCGTCGCCGTCGAAGTCGCCGACGGCGGGGGAGGCGTACATGCGGGTCGAGCCGTGGTCGTCGGGGTCCGAGGCGTTGCGGGCCCAGGCGGCGCGCCACAGCGCGGTGCCGTCGGCGTTCCAGGCGTAGAGCACCGAGTGGCGGGCGGCGACGATCTCCTGGTCGCCCCCGCCGTCGAGGTCGGCGACGGCGGGGGAGGCGAGCCAGTTCTCGTCCCAGCTCGCCGGCAGCGTCGCGCGCAGCACCGGCGCCTGCACCTCGCCCAGCGCACCGCCGGGGAGCGCCTCGCAGGCGGTCCGCGTGTCGCGGGCGCAGCCGCCGGCGCCGTCGGGATGCCAGCCGGCGGCGCACGAGCGGCAGGTCGGACCGAGGTACCCTTCGTTGCAGGTGCAGACCACCGTGCCGCTCGAGGCGTCGCACGTCCCGCCGCCGTGGGACTCGTTGCACGAGTCGGCGCCGCAGGCCGCAGGGAAGCACGCGCCGTCCCGCGCGACGTAGCCGCTCGCGCAGTCGCGACAGGTGTCACCGGCGTAGCCCTCGCTGCAGGTGCAGACCGCGCGGCCGGTCGAGTCGTCGCAGGTCCCGCCGCCGACCGCCTCGTTGCAGGCGTTCGGGCCGCAGGTCGGGGGCGGCGCGGCGTCGTCGCCGCAGCCGGCGAGCGTCAGGGCGGCGAGGAGCGGGCCGAGAGCTCCGGCAAGTCCCTTCATCGTGCACCTCACGGCGTCCCGCACAGCGGCGGGCGCGAGCCGGCGAACCAGGCGGCGGCGAGGCCGAGGAAGTGGCCGTCGTCGGTCTCGGGAGTGGTCTGGCAGGTGGCGCCGGCCCCGAAAGCGATCCCCAGCCCGCCGGCGGCGGCGTACTCGTCCGGATGGGCGAAGAAGTAGTCGACGCGGTTGTCCTCGTAGCGGTCGCAGACGTTCTCCAGGCCCATGTGGCCGTAGGGCACCTGCCACCAGAGATGGGCCAGACCGAGGGTCTCCGACAGCCGGCGGACCCAGCCGATCGCCTGGTGGAAGTGCGGCCGCGCGGCGTTCGTGTCGTCCCACCAGTAGTCGTCGAAGGCGGCATCGCGGTCGGACTGCTCGACGACGACCAGCTCGGTGGTGTCGGCGCCGAGCGCCCGCAGGAAGGCGGCGGTCTCGTCGGCGTGGGCGTCGAGGTCCACGCCGGGGTCGGCGGTGCTCATCGCGTCGTGCCCGGCGCCCCAGGCCGAGGCGTGGAAGCCGACCAGGGCGTGCGGGGCGCGGGCCCGGGCGATCGCCACCAGGCAGCGGCCGAAGCCGGCGAAGGTGTCGGGCAGGCCGGCGCACTCCGCGACGCCGGTCCCCGAGACCGCGGCCGGGATCGCCCCCGGGTCGTCGTTCACCTGGTGGCCGTAGCCCCACAGGTCCGGCTCGAGGTGTACGAGCACCGGAATCGCGGGGGTCTCCGCGAGCACGTCGCACAGGAACCGGAAGTCGAGCAGGTATCCGCGAAGCCGTCCGGCGTCGGTCAGGGCCGCGACCTCCGCGCCGCCCTCCACGTACCCGGCCACCGCGAACCACACGTAGTAGGTGATCATCGGGATCGCGCCGGCGTCGTGCGTGGCCTGGACGAAGTCGGCGACGTAACGGCCGGGGGCGAGGGCGTCCCACTGCCAGCAGCCCCACCACTCGCAGCCGACGGAGTTGGCGCACGAGCTGCCGTTGACCGTGCAGCCGGTGGCGCACGAGACGCACGGGCCGTCGGTGGGGACGGCGCCGGCCAGGTAGCGGTAGCGCAGGTCGAACGGCGAGACATCGAAGCTCTCGTCGTCCATCGAGCCGCCGAGGAGGAAGCGGTCGCGGCCGAGGC
>JAFGHH010000446.1 GCA_016930215.1 Deltaproteobacteria bacterium | reverse complement strand
CCGTTCCCCGTTCCCCGTTCCCCGTCCCCTCTCCCCTCCCCCGTCACACTTCCCTTCCCCCCGGCCCCTAAGCAGGTACAATGAGCGCGACGGCATTGGCCATGACAACGGAACGCGACGTGGAGATCGCGGCGGCCATCCGCGATCGAACGCACCATCGGGCGCTGGAGATGATGACCCGGGAGCTGGGTCCTGCTCTCGGGCGGTTCTGCGCGGCGATCCTCGGCGACCGGGCCGAGGCCGAGGAAGCGGCGCAGGACGCGCTCATCGAGGCGCTGCGGGCGATGTCCGGGTTCCGCGGGGAGTCCGCGGTCCGGACCTGGCTGTTCGCCATCGCCCGGCGGATCTGCTTCCGGCGCCTGCGGCGTCGCAAGCACCGCGAGGCGCTGCTCCACGTCGTCTCCGCCGGGGACCTGCCGTCGCCCGACTCGCCGCTCGACGAGGCCGCGCGCACCGAGCTGTACCGCCGGTTGCAGCAGGCGATGGAGACGCTCCCGCTCGAGGATCGGGAGCTGCTCGCCCTGCGCTACCAGGCGGACCTCACCTACGAGGAGGCAGCCGAGGTGTGCGGCATTTCGCCCGATGCGGCGCGGAAGCGCGCGAGCCGCGCGTTCGCGGTCCTGCGGGACCGGTTGGGAGGAATCCCATGAGCGACACGAAGTGCCGGGAAATGGACGAGCGTCTGGCGGAGCTGGTGGATGCCGAGCCGGCGGCGATGGAGGCGCTGGGCGAGCACCTGGCGTCGTGCGCGGAGTGCCGGGCGAAGCTGGAGCACGCCCGGAAGACCGCGGGGTGGCTCCGGCGCTCGGGCGATGCGGCGGCGCCGGCGGTGCCGGAGGTCGATGCGCTCTTTCGCCGTGCCGAGCGGCAGCGGCAGGCCCGCACCCGCCGCACCGTCGGCTGGGTGGGTGGTGCCGTGGCCCTGGCCGCCTCGCTCGCCCTCGTCGTCTTCTTCGTGAGTCGGACCGGCGGGCCCGACGACGACGCGTCGTCGCTGGCCGTCGCGCCGCTGCCGCCGCCCGACGCGGGGCGGCCGGCGATCCCCGAGGTCGAGGTTCCGGCCGGCGCACGCGGCGTGCTCGTGGCGGTGCTGGCGCCGTCCGGCGCCGGGGTCGAGGTGCGCGGCCCGCGGGGCACGACGACCGCGGCCGGCGGTACCGATCCCGTGGCGCTCGAGCCCGGCACGACCCTGGTCACCGACCCGCGGGCGATGGCACTGGTCACCCTCGCCGACGGCTCGACCGTGACGCTGGACCGCGGCACCTCCCTGGCCTTCGACGACCGCGACGAGAACCTGCTGCGCGTCGCCGCGGGCCAGCTCCTGGCCGACGTGATCCCGCGCCGTGCGGACCGGCCCAAGCTGCGGCTCGAGCTGCCGACCGGTTCGGTCCAGGTGCTCGGCACGCGGTTCCAGGTGCGCGCGGCCGACGACGAGGCGCGGGTCGACGTGGCGCGCGGCACCGTCGAGGTGCGCGGGAAGGCCGGAGACCCGGTCCGCGCCGGCGCCGGCATGGAGGCGATCGTGCCGCTCGAGGGCGCCCCGACCGTGGCGCCGATCCGCGACCTGTCCGAGGTGCTGGCGTGGGCCGACGAGTTCGACCCCGAGGATCGCGCTCCCCGCGGCCTCGGCTCGCTCACCGCCAACCCCCCCGGCCGCCCGGAGAAGCAGCGCACCCTGACCCTCGAGAAGCACGACGTCCGGGTCCGGATCCAGGGCCCCGTCGCGCGCACCGAGGTCGAGGAGGTCTTCAAGAACGACACGAACCAGCAGCTCGAGGGGGTCTACCGCTTCCCGCTGCCGCCCGGCGCCTCGATCGCCCGCCTGGCGCTCGAGGTCGACGGCAAGCTCGAGGAGGGCGCGTTCGTCGAGTCCGAGCGGGCGACGCGCATCTGGCGCGGCGTGATCCGCCAGGCGACGCCGCAGCCGTCCCGGCGCCCGCGCGAGGAGTACATCTGGGTTCCCGGCCCGTGGCGCGACCCCGCGCTCCTGCAGTGGCAGAAGGGGAACCAGTTCGAGCTGAAGATCTTCCCGATCGAGGCGCACAGCTCGCGTCGCGTGATCATCGCCTACACCGAGGTGCTGCGGCCCGTGGGCACGCACCGGCGCTACGTCTACCCGCTGCCGTTCGACGAGGGCGGGTCGACGAAGGCCGCGCGCTTCGACTTCGAGGCGCGGCTCGGCGGGGCCGACCCGGCCGGCAAGGTGCGGTCGCTGGGGTACGAGATCGAGGTCGCCGCGAAGGACGGCCAGCCCGAGGTCACGTTCTCCAAGGACGACTTCTCGCCCACCGGCGACCTGGTGCTCGACTACGCCCTGCCGGACAAGGGCGCCGGCCTGTCCGCCGTCGCCTACCGTCCGCCGGCCGACGGGGAGGAGGACAACGGGGACGACGAGGCAGGCGAGGGCCGGCACCACGGCGCGACGGAGACCGCCACCGCGGCGGCCGCGTCGGGCGACGGCTACGTCCTGCTCTCGATCCGCCCCGACCTGCCGATCGAGGGCGACCCGAAGCCCCGCGACCTGCTGCTGGTCGTCGATGCCTCGTACTCGGCCTTCGGCGAACGCTTCGCCTGGCAGACCAAGCTCGTCCGGTCGCTCGTCGAGCAGATGGACGAGCGCGACCGGTTCCAGGTGCTGGCCTGCGACCTCGGCTGCCGCGCGCTGTGGAGCTCGTTCCAGGAGCCGTCGGCGGCCCAGGCCGAGGAAGCGGCGCGGCGCCTGGGGCAGCTCGAGCCCGGCCAGGCCACCGACCTCGGGGCGGCCTTCGAGGCGGCGGCGCGCGAGCTGCGCCGCCGCGGCAGCTCGACGGGGCGCGAGGCCCGCGTGGTCTACGTCGGCGACGGCGTGGCCTCGGCCGGCGAGCTCGACGCGGGCCGCCTGGTCGACGAGGCGCTCGCCGCGCTGGGCGACGCGTCGGTGCGCGTCACCACCGTCGGCGCCGGCGCCGAGGCCGACGAGCTGGTGCTGACCGAGTTGGCCCGGCGCGGCGAGGGCAGCTACCTGCCGTTCACCGCGGGCCGCTCCGTCCGCTCGCTCGCCCTGGCCACCCTCTCCGCCCAGTACGGCGCGGCGCTCGAGGACGCCCGGCTCTCCCTCCCCGCCGGCTTCTCCGACCCGCAGCCGCGACACCTCCCGGCCGTGCGCGCCGGCGAGGAACTGCTCGTCGTCGCCCGGATGGAACCCCACGTCGCGGGCGAGATCACCCTCAAGGGCACGCTCGGCGGCGCCGACTACGAACAGCGCTACACCGTGGACCTCGAGACGACGTCGGCCAAGGGCAACGCCTTCGTCCCGCGGGTGTGGGCCGAGGCGCAGATCGCCGAGCTGACGCTGCGCGACGCGGCGGAGCACAAGGACCGGATCGTCGAGCTGTCCCGCGACCACCACGTGCTGTCGCGCTTCACCTCGCTGCTCGTGCTGGAGAGCGAGGCGATGTACCGCGCGTTCGACATCGAGCGGCCCGAGGCGGTGGCGGGCGACTGGACCGGCGAGGACGCGATCGAGACGCAGGACTTCGACGGCAGCGTCGACCACCTCGGCCTGCTCGGCTCCGCCGGCGGCGGCCGCGCCGCCGCGGGGCCCCCACCGGCGTCGCGTGCGAGCGCCGCGGAGGAGGCGCCGGCGATGGACAGCATACTGCTCGCCGACGGCTTCGAGGACGGCGAGCGAGCCCGGCGCGCCCGGTCGCTGGGCCCGAGCGGCGGCTCGTGGATGCGCCGCACCTGGGAACGTCGGGCCGCCATCGGCGGAGCCGTCGGCGCCCGCAACTGGGACAAGAAGCAGGTCGAGGAGCTGCAGGCGAAGTACGAGGAGCAGCCCGAGTCGCGCGACCGCACGAAGGCGCTGTACCTGGCGCTGTCCCGCGCCGGCGAGCTGGACAAGGCGCTCGAGCTGGCCGAGCAGTGGTGGGCCAAGGACCGCCTCGACCCCGAGGCGCTCGAGCGGATGGCCTTGTCCGAGCAGTCGCGGGGCCACGGCGAGCGGGCGTTGCGGCTGCTGGGCAGCATGGCCGACCTGACCCCGCGCGACGCGGCGCTCCAGGAGCGGCTGGCGCTGGCCTACGCGGCCGCGGGCAGGACGGCGGAGTCCTGCGCGCACCGCCGCGCGGTCGCGGCGCTCAAGCCCGACGACGCCGACGCCACCGCCGCCGCCTACCAGTGCCAGGCCTGGCTGGGCAAGACCGAGCGGGCCGACGCGCTGGTCGAGCGGTTCGGCAACGAGATGACCCGCGCCCGCCTCCGCTCGCGGCTCGAGACCTCCGAGCCCGTCGCGGCCGACGTCCGCGGCGACCTGCGCCTCGAGGCGACCTGGGACACCTCCGCCGACCTCGACCTCGTCATCGTCCACCCCGACGGCCGCCGCTCGACCTGGATGGGCGGCGTCACGGGCACCGCCGCCAAGTACGCCGACGACGACCGCCGCGAAACGCTCGGCTTCCGCCGCCTGCGCACCGGGACCTACCGGATCGAGCTCGTGCGCCACGACCTCGGAGCCGCGCCGGAACCGGAGGACGAGGCGGAGGACGACCCGGAGGACGAGACCGGCGACGAGGCGGCGAAGGCGGACGAGACGGGCGACGACGTGCGCGTCGCCGGCCACCCGGTCGCGGAACCGGACGACGACGGCGCCGACCGCGCGCGCCGGCCTGCCCCGCGGCTGCGGACGATCCGCGGCGAGCTGCGGATCGGCGCCCTGGGCCAGTCGCGACGCGTCGAGTTCACGCTCGAGGACGACGAGGTCCGCACCGGGCTCGCCTCGGTCGAGGTCACGCGGTTCGAGGTGATGGTCCCGGTCGACGGCCCGCCCCCGCCCTCCGGCCTCCGGTAGCGTCCGCTTCCCCCGACCCGCACACCCGCCGAAGCCACGCTCGCCGCGCCGACCATCCCGCACGACCCGGACAACGTTCGTCCCGCCCGGCGCGATGCGGTTCCCGTCGGAGCAATCGGCGACCGGCGACGGCGCGCTGCGGCGCGGGCGCCCGGCGGCCCCCGACGCTTGCCCGCGGCGGGCCGGGGTGGTATTGATGAGCCACATGAAGACAACCATAGATATTGCCGATCCATTATTGGAAGCCGCCAAGAAGCTGGCGGCCGAGCGGCAGACCACGCTCAAGGCGGTCCTCGAGTCGGCTCTGCGTCAGGCGCTGGCGGCCGAGCGACGGCCGCGCAAGCGGCTCCGGCTGCAGACCCGGACCTTCCGCGGCAACGGCCTGCAGCAGGGGTTGAGCTGGGACGACTGGAGTGTGATCCGTGCGCTGACCTACGAGGGGCGGGGCGGATGATCGCGCTCGACACCAACATCCTGGTCCACGCCCACCGGGAGGACTCGCCGTTCCACGCCCGGGCGCTCGAGTGCCTGGCCGAGGCGAGCGTCGTGGAGTGGGCGTTGCCGTGGCCGTGCCTGCACGAGTTCCTGGCGATCGTGACGCACCCGCGGATCTTCGACCCGCCGACGCCGGCGGCGGAGGCCCGCGAGGCGGTCGCGGGCTGGTTGGCGGCGCCGACGGTGCTGCTGTTGTCCGAGTTGCCCGGGTACTGGGAGATCCTGTCCGGGTTGCTGGCGACGAGCCGGGTGGACGGGCCGCGGATCCACGATGCGCGGGTGGTCGCGCTCTGCCTCCAGCACGGCGTCGACGAGTTGTGGACGGCGGACCGGGACTTCGGGCGTTTTGCGCCGGCGGACCTGCGCATCCGGAACCCGCTGGTCGGCACGCCCTGACGGCCGTCCGTGGTACAACCCCGGCACGGCGGGCTGCACCAGGCCCGCCAAGGAGAGTGGACGATGTACCTCGACAAGAAGCTGGTGTTCGTGCTGCTCGCCGTCAACGTCGTGCTGCTCGGCGGCCTGGGCTGGACGATCTGGTCGCTGCAGGCCGTCGCGCAGTCGGCCGAGGACGCCGCCGGCCGCGCGGGCGAGGCGACCAGGCGCTGCGCCCCGTGCGGCGCCGGCCTGACCCGCGTCGCGCTGGACGAAGCGCTGGCGCCGGTCCGTAGCGACCTCGGCGCGACGCTGCGCGAGGCGCGCGAGACGGTCGACCAGCTCGCCGCCGTCCGCAGTTCGCTACCCGACCTCGCCCCGCTCGCGCACTTCCTGCGCTTCAGTTCGGCCTACCACGAGCTGCTGCTCGAGCGGCTGGCGGTCAAGGCGCGCGTGGACGTCCCCACGGCGCGCGCGGCGGTCGAGAAGATGTTCGAGGGTTCCGGCGGCGGCAAGCCGGCCGGGTGGTTCTGGGGCGCGGTCCCGGACGGGCGCTGAGGCCTACAGCAGCTCCACCGCGCCCGCCGTCAGCCTCCGTTCGGTCCCGTCGTCCGATTCGAGCACCAGCGCCCCGTCCGGATCGAGCCTCCGCAGGACACCCGTGACGCCGGCGACGGTGCACCGGCGGCCCCACAGGCCGGACCGCCCGGTCCACTCGGGCACGACCCAGGCCAGTCCGCCCGTCCGGAACGCCGCCACCGCCCCGCCCAGCGCCTCGAGCAGCACTTCCAGCTCCGCCTCGGGCGTGGGTGCCGCGCCGGTCGCCAGCGCGAGCGAGGTCGCCGTCGCCGCCAGCTCCGCGGGGAAGGCCGTCTGGCCGACGTTCAGTCCGACGCCGACCACCGCCGTCCCCTCGCCGAGCCACTCGCTCAGGATCCCGGCCACCTTGCGCTCGCCGAGCAGCACGTCGTTGGGCCACTTGAGCCGCACGTCGGCCGTGCCGAGCCGCCGGACCGCCGCGGCGACGCCGAGGCCGGCGGCCAGCGTGAGGCCCGCGGCGCCGGTCGGGCCGTCGAAGCCGCGCAGCACGACCGACAGGTACAGCCCGCCGTCGTCGTCCGAGTGCCAGACGCGGCCGGTGCGCCCGCGACCCGCCGTCTGCCGGCGGGCCAGCACGACGTGGCCGTCGGCCGCGCCGGCGCGCGCCGCGGCCGCGGCCGGTTCCATCGTCGAGGAAACGACGTCGTGGGTTTCGCGGGTCGCGCCGAGTCGCGTCCCGCTCACGGCAGCAGCTCGAGCTCGAGCGACACGTCGGCGGCGGCGGCCGAGTGGGTCAGCGCGCCGACGGAGATGAAATCGACGCCGGTGCGGGCGAACTCGGCGACCTGCTCGAGCCGCACGCCGCCGGAGACCTCGAGCGCCGCGCGACCGGCCGTCCGCTTCACCGCCTCGGCGACGAGGGCCGGGGTCATGTTGTCGAGCAGCACGGCGCGGGCGCCCGCGCCCAGGGCCTCCGCGAGCTGCTCCAGCGTGGCGACCTCGACCTCGACCTGCTGCGTCGGCCCCGCTCCGGCGAGCGCCCGGCGAACCGCCTCGGCGACCGAGCCGCCGCAGGCGGCGATGTGGTTGTCCTTGATCAGGATCCCGCCGGCCAGGTCGCTGCGGTGGTTGACCCCGCCGCCGCAGCGCACCGCGTGCCGTTCGAAGGCCCGCAACCCGGGCGTGGTCTTGCGCGTGTCGAGGATCCGCGTCGGGCAGCCGGCCGGGACGGCATCGACGTACTGCCGGGTCAGGGTCGCCACGCCGGACAAGCGCTGGAGGAAGTTGAGCGCCACGCGCTCGGCGGCGAGCAGCGAGCGTGCCGGACCTTCGACCCGCGCGAGCACGTCGCCCGGCTTCGCCCGGTCGCCGTCGACGACGAGCGGCTCGACGGCGACCGTCGGGTCCACACGGCGGAACGCCGCCGCGAACGGCTCCAGCCCGGCCACGACCAGCCCGCTCTTGGCCAGCGCCGACGCGCGAGCGCGGGTCGTCGCGTCCACGGTCAGCCGGCTCGTCAGGTCGCCGAGCGCCGCGTCTTCTTCCAGCGCCAGGTCGACCGCGCGCTCGAGGACGTCCTGCGGGATTGCGGTCATCGTCGTCGCTCCGTCCGCTCAGCCGAAGTAGCCGAAGTAGAGGGTGTCGCCCAGCACATTGCAAGCGCCGTGGAACAGGATCGGGGCGAGGAGCCCCCCGCTCCAGTGGCGCAGCAGGCCGAACAGCAGCGACGGGAAGAACACCGCCAGCCGCGACGGGTCCGGGATGACGACGAAGTGCCCGATCGCGAACAGCACGCTCGTCGCCGGGATCGCCCAGCCGATCGGGATCCCGTGCCGGCTCCGCGACGGAAACCGCCGCTCGAAGCGCGTCTGCAGGTAGCCGCGGAACAGCGCCTCCTCGGGCAACGCCACCACCAGGAACTGCGCCAGCGCGATGTTCCAGAAGTCCGACGGCAGCCGATCGAAGCTGAACGACCGCCGCGGACCCCACCACCACTCGAACCCCACGATGAACGGCCCGAACGTCACCACGCCGAACAGCACCGCCAGCGCCAGCGCCTTCCACCCGTGGTGCAGGTGGAACCCGTGGTCCTCGATCCGCTCCCCACGCCGCTCGATGACCCAGAACGGCACGAGCAGGAACACCAACTCCGCCAGCTCCTGGGCGTAGGACCCGACGTGCGGCACCCGGCCGAGCCCCTGGACCGCCGCCAGCGCCGCCAGCGAACAGCCGACGAACACCACCAGCTCCTCGCGCAGCCCCCACCAGCGGGCGTCCGCGGGGGGGATGGGAGACGCGGCGGAGGCGCCGGATTCGGTCATCGTCCGCCATCCTAGGCCACGGCCTCTCGCAGGTCGAGTCCGCGCACGCGGAGACGCAGGGACGACGAACCTCGCGCAGAGACGCGGAGACGCAGGGACGACGAACCTCGCGCAGAGACGCGGAGACGCAGGGACGACGGACCTCGCGCAGAGACGCAGGAACGGAGATCGAATCGACCGCCGACTCGTACGATCGCGGGCATGCTACAGTCGCATCCCGCATCCACGGGAGGGAGAGCCATGACGAACCGTGCACCGAAGCTTCTCGCCGTCCTTGCCCTGCTGCTCGCCGCCGATTGCCGGACGCCGCCGCCGCAGGAGGCGGCGGCCCCGACGCGGACCGGGGAGGCGGCCCCGACGGAGCCGACCTCCACCGTCGCCGGGGCGCCGACGAGGCCGCGGGCCGCCCGGACGCCGCTGCCCCGGGTGGACTGGGGCGAGCCGGCGACCCGCTACGCGGCGTGCCCGAAGGCGCTGTGCGAACGGCTCGCGGACGCCTCGACGGTCCGCGGCTGCGAGGCCGACGCGGTGGACCTGGCGCCGCCGGTGCCGCCGCCGGTGGAGGCCGAGAGCCAGTCCTGCCACGACTCGCGGATGTCGAGGGCGAGGCGGGTGCCCTCGATCGTCGGGCACTCGCCGACCGTCGGCGGCGTCGCGATGACGGGCCTCTCCGCACCGCCGCCGCCGGCGCCGGTCCGTAGGACGGGGAGCGCCGCCTACGCGGCCTCGCCGCCGACCGAGGAGGAGGCGACGGCGGACACCGGCCGCGCGGCCGACGAGCTGGTGGTGATCGCGCGGGACCGCGAGGCCGGCGACAGCGACGGTCCTGCGGCGCTGCCGGGCGAGCCGCCCGCTCCGACCCAGGGCGCCCTGCGGGCCACGGGCCGCGACGGCGAGCAGGTCGGCGAGTTCCCGCTGGAGCACACCGAGGTTTCCGCGGACGTCACCGGCTACATCGGCCGCACCGTCGTCGAGCAGACCTACGGCAACCCGTTCGACGAGGTGATCGAGGCGGTCTACGTCTTCCCGCTGCCCGGCATGTCGGCGGTCAACGACTTCGTGATGGAGGTCGGCAGCCGGAAGATCGTGGGCCTGATCCGCCCGCGGGAGGAGGCCGAGCGGATCTACGCCGACGCCCGCGCCCGCGGCCGGACGGCGAGCCTGCTCACGCAGGAACGGCCGAACATCTTCACCCAGAGCGTCGCCAACATCGAGCCGGGCGGCAAGGTGGTGATCCGGATCACCTACTTCGAGCGGCTGGTGTACCAGCACGGGACGTACGAGTTCGTGTTCCCGATGGTGGTCGGCCCGCGCTACATCCCCGGCGGCGCGACGGGCGACTCGCAGGGCGCCAAGCAGGCCGAGCCGACCGCGCCCCCCGGCGGCGGCGGGACCTCGGCGCCCACCGACCGCGTGCCGGACGCCGACCGGATCACCCCGCCGGTGCTGCGGCCGGGGGAGCGCAGCGGGCACGACATCGGCCTGACGCTGGCGATCGACGCCGGGCTGCCGATCGCCGGCCTGCAGGCGGTCACCCACTGCGTCGAGGTCGAGGACCACTCGGCCTCGCGCAAGGTGCTCCGGTTGTCCGCGGCCGACTCGATCCCGAACCGCGACTTCGTCGTGCGCTGGAAGGTCGACGGGGTCGAGACGCAGTTCGGCGTGCTGGCGCACCGCGGCGACCAGGGCGGCTTCCTGACCCTGATGATGCAGCCGCCGCTGGCCCCGTCCGACGCGCAGGTCACGCCGCGCGAGATCACTTTCCTGATCGACGTCTCCGGCAGCCAGTCCGGCCTGCCGCTCGGGTTGTCCAAGGAAATCGTGCGGCGGACGCTGGACGAGCTGCGCGCCGAGGACGCGTTCAACCTCTACTTCTTCGCCAGCGGCAACGGCCAGCTCTGGGAGCGCCCGCGGCCCCGCACGCGCGCCAACGTGCAGGAGGCCCGCGAGTTCCTCGGCGAGCTGTGCGGCGGCGGCGGCACCGAGATGCTGGAGGGAGTCCGCCGGGCGCTCGGCGGCGAGCACGACCCGAAGTTCCTCCAGATGTACGTGTTCCTCACCGACGGCTACATCGGCAACGAGGACGAGATCCTGCGGGTGATCAAGGAGGAGCGGGGCGAGGCCCGCTTCTTCGCCTTCGGCACCGGCTCCAGCGTCAACCGCTACCTGATCGACGGGATCGGGGAATTCGGCGGGGGCGCGTCCCAGGCCGTGCTGCCGCGCGACGAGGACCAGACCGGGCGCGCCGTGCAGCGGCTGTTCGAGATGATCGATTCCCCCGTGCTCGTCGACGTGAAGATCGATTGGAACGGCCTGCCGGTCGAGGACGTCTACCCGGCAAGACTTCCCGACCTGTTCGCCGGCCAGACGATCAACGTCGTCGCCCGCTACTCGCGCGCCGCCCGCGGCACCGCGTACGTCGAGGCCCGGGTCGGCGCCGAGCATGTCCGCCTGCCGGTGGAGGTCGACCTGCCGGAGGCCCAGCCCGACAATGGCGCCCTCGCCCCAATCTGGGCCCGCTGGCGCATCGATGACCTCTCCGACGAGATGGTGACCGCCGACGAGGCGAGACGCACGGAGCTGGAGAAGCGGATCACCGAGCTGGCGATCGATTTCCGCCTGGTCAGCCAGTACACCGCGTTCGTCGCCGTCGACGAGTCGCGGGTCGTGGGCGACGGCAGGCCGCTGCGCGTGATCCAGCCGGTCGAGCTGCCCGAGGGGGTGTCGTACGAGGGGGTGTTCGGCGAGCGGCCCGTCGGGACGGCGTTCGAGGTCCCGGCGTGGGGCGTGACGCTCCAGGAGACCGAGAGCGGCCGGATCCGCATCGGCTCCGTGCGGCTCGGCAGCCCCGCCGCCGCCGCCGGCGTCGCGGCCGGAGCGACCGTCTCGACGGTCGACCGCACGATCGTCCACGGCCTCGAACACCTCGAGGGCCTCGTGCTCCAGGGCGCCGAGTCGGTGGTGCTCGAGCTGGAGCCGGGCGGCCCGGTCACCCTCCCCCGCCCCTGACGGAACCTCCCGCTCCGCGCGCTGTCTGAACGGGCCTGCGCGGTCCGGACGACGACGGTTCGCCCGAAGGCTCTCCGCGCGGGGCGGGAGAAGACGATGTCGCGACGCGGAACCCCGATGGCGGCCCTGGTCCTGATCGCCTGCGCCTCGACCTGCAGGTCGAGCGAGCCGGACCCTTCGGTCCGCATCACGCCGCTGACGGCCGAGGAGACGGCGGCGGCGGAACAGGAGCGGCGGCGCCTGGACGAGCCGCCGGCCGGGCTCGCGCTCGAGGCCGACCTGGACGAGGAAGGCGGCACCGGCGCCCGCGCCGCGGGCGCCGAGGGGATGATGGGGGTACGCGGCCCGCGCGACAACCCGAGCCCCCACATGAGCCGCACCCGGCTCGATCACGACGCGATGGGCCTCGGCGGCAACTTCGGCTTGGGCCTGGGAGACGTCGGCATGATGGGCCACGGCTTCGGCACCGGCGGGGGCGTCGGCTTCGGCCGCGGCGACATGGGCAAGATGGGCTACGGCGGCCGGATGGGGCGCGGGCGCGGCGGCGGCGGCGTCGCGGGGGACGGCACGCGGAGAGGTCCCGCGGCGGGCGGCGCGGACCTCGCCGGCTCCCTGGTCGCCGGCAGCGGCTCGCCGACCGGCGCCGG
>JAFGHH010000445.1 GCA_016930215.1 Deltaproteobacteria bacterium | reverse complement strand
GGCGGTGCCGGTGGTGGCGGCGGTGCCGGTCGTGGCGGCGGTGCCGGTCGTGGTGGCGGCAGAGGCGGCGGCGGCGGCGGTCGAGGTCGCGGCGTCGGCGCGGGGAGTGGTCGCGGCTTCGGTCGCGCCGTCGGCGGCGGTGCCGGTGCCGGTGGTGGCGGCGGCGGCGGCGCGGGCTGGTTCGGCGTCGCCGGGTCCCGGGGCGCGGCGGCCGGTCCCGGCGGCCTCGATGCAGGGCGTGCGGCGGTCGGCGGGTCCGTGCCGGTCGTTCGCGCACCGGTCGGCAGGGCGACGCCGGAAGCGCCGGCGCCCGGTTCCGTCGGCGTTCCCGACTTCGTGGTCGTGATCGATCCGGCGCTTTGCACGGGGTGTGGTGCGTGCGTCGACATCTGTCCCGCCGAAGCCTTGCGGCTCGAGGGCGGGGTGGCTAGGGTCGATGCGCGTGCGTGTCTCGGTTGCGGGGTTTGCGTTCCCGAGTGCACGATGCGGGCGATCACGCAGCCGGGTCTCGGGTTCCGCTGAGGGCGTGCGTCACGGAGCGTGATGGTTTCGAGCGCGTCGTTTCCGGAGAGTGTGGGCGCGCGGCTGGTGCGTTGTCTGGAGGCGCCGGCGCGGGCGGCGCGGGTCGCCGACGTCCGCCTCGGCCTCGGCTACACGGCGGTGCGGCTGGAGGACGGTCGGACCGGCACGGCGTTCACGTTCCGCGACGAGGCGCCCGGCGGCTGTTCGGTGTTCGTCGGCCTCCGGCCGCTGGCGGGGCGGCCGGCGAGCGACCTCGTGGAGCTGCTCGCCTCGACGGATCCGATCGAGGCGGGGGTCGGGCTGGCCTGTGCCAACGCCCTGGTGAACGTCGACGCGCCGGACCTGCAGCCCGGCGACGTGCTCGAACGACTGGCGCTGGGCCCGGAGGACGACGTGGGGATGGTGGGATGCTTCGGGCCGCTGCTCGAGCCGGTGCGGCGTCGGGCCCGTTCGTTGACGATCTTCGAGCGGGTGACGGAGGCGACGGAGAGGCTGCGACCGGCGGCGGAGGCGATGGTAGTGCTGCCGCGCTGCAGCGTGGCGCTGCTCACGGCGACCTCGATCATCAACCACACGGTGGACGGGCTGTTGCGCGCGGCCGAGGGGTGTCGCGAGGTGGTGCTGCTGGGGGCCAGCACGCCGCTCGTGCCGGAGGCGTTCGCCGGTCGTCGGGTGACGTGGCTGTCCGGGGTGGTGGTCGTGGACGGGGCAGGGATCCTGCAGGTGGTGTCGGAGGGGGGCGGGATGGGGCAGTTCGGCCGGCGCGTGCGCAAGGTGTCGCGTTGCGGCGTCCCCCCGACCGCGTGAATTTGTGCTATAGGGTGCCGTCCAAGGAGGCGGTGCGATGGCCACGACCCCGCAGAGCACGCCGGAGACCGGCCCGGAGACCCAGCCGGAGCTGCCGGGCCCGGTCTTGTACTACAACGAGACGGTGCTCGAGCATTTCACGCGGCCGCGGAACGTGGGCGCGCTCCCGCCGGCCGACACCGACGGTTTCGGGTTGGTGGGGGACCCCTTCTGCGGCGACCAGCTCAAGCTCTGGATCGCGGTCCGCGACGGCCGCATCACCCGCATCGGTTTCAAGTCGTTCGGTTGTCCGGGAGCGATCGCGACCAGCAGCATGCTGACGGAGCTGGCGCGGGGGCGGACGATCGACGAGGCGCGGAAGATCACCGACGACGACGTGATCGAAGCGCTGGGGGGGATTCCGGAGCGCAAGCGGCACTGCTCGCTGCTCGGGGTCCGCGGCCTGCAGGCGGCGCTGTCCGATTGGGAGGCGCGGCAGGCGGCGGACGGGACGACGTAGGACCGTTGATCTACCTCGATCACAACGCGACGACACCGCTCGACCCGCGCGTCCTCGAGTCGATGCTGCCGTTCCTGCGCGGGGCCTGGGGCAACCCGTCGAGCCCCTACCGCTTCGGCCAGGAGGCGCGGGCGGCGGTGGAGCGGGCGCGGAGCCGCGTGGCCGAGTGTCTCGGCTGCCGGCCGGTCGAGGTGTTGTTCACGGGCGGCGGGACCGAGGCGGACAACCTGGCGTTGCGCGGCGTGGTGCGCGCGCTGCGCGGTCGCGGCCGGCACGTCGTGACGAGCGCGATCGAGCATCCCGCGGTGCTGCGCACCTGCGCGGCCCTGGAGGCCGACGGCTGCCGGGTCACCCAAGCGGCGGTCGGCGCCGACGGCGTGGTCGACCTCGCGGCGGTGGAACGGGCGCTCGGGCCGGACACCGTGCTGCTCAGCGTGATGCACGCCAACAACGAGACCGGCGTGCTCCAGCCCGTCGCGGAGCTGGCGGAGCTGGCCCGCGCGCGCGGCGTGCCGTTCCACGCGGACGCGGTGCAGACGGCGGGGAAGCTGCCCCTCCGTCTGGCGACGCTCGGTCCCGACCTGCTCTCCCTCTCGGCGCACAAGCTCCACGGGCCCAAGGGGGTCGGCGCCCTGCTGGTGCGGCACGGCACGCCGCTCGACCCGCTGCTCACCGGCGGCGAGCACGAGCGCGGGCTGCGGGCGGGCACCGAGAACGTGGCCGGGATCGTGGGGCTGGCCGAGGCACTGGCGCTGGCGTGCGGGACGGCCGAGGCGGAGGCGGCGCGCCTGGCCCCGCTGCGGGATCGGCTGGAGCGCGAGGTGCTGGCGGCCGTCCCGGGTGCGCGCGTCCACGGCGCCGGCGCGCCGCGAGTGCCGAACACGACCAACCTGGCCTTCCCCGGCATCGATGGCGAGTCGGTGGTGGTGGCGCTGGACCTGCGCGGCATCTGCGCCTCGACCGGCTCGGCCTGCTCGACCGGCGACCCGGAGCCGTCGCACGTGCTGACGGCGATGGGGGCGAGCCCGCGCGACGCCCAGGGCTCGGTGCGCCTGTCGCTCGGCCGCGACACGCGGGCCGAGGAGCTGGACGTCGTCGTGCGGGCGCTGGTCGAGGTGGTGGAGCAGCTGCGGGCGATCTCCAGCCTGTGAGCCCCGCGGCGGGAACGGAGGCGAGGCGATGGGTGTCCCGAAGCGTTCGCACGTCTATGGTCCCGTCTGGTCGCGGCGCCTCGGCCGCTCACTCGGCATCGACCTCATCCCGTACAAGATCTGCAGCTACGACTGCGTCTACTGCCAGCTCGGGCGGACGACGCGCAAGACGGTGCAGCGCCGCGAGTACGTGCCGCTGGGCGAGGTGTTGGACGACCTGCGGCGGCGGCTGGCCGCCGGGCCGACGCCGGACTTCGTGAGCCTGGCGGGCTCGGGCGAGCCGACGCTGCACGCGGGCCTCGGCGAGCTGATCGCGGCGCTCAAGCGGCGCACGACGGTCCCGGTGGCGGTGCTGACCAACGGCTCGCTGCTCGCCCGGCCGGGAGTCCGCCGCGAGCTGGCCCGCGCCGACCTCGTGCTCCCGTCGCTCGACGCGGGCGACGCGCGGATGTTCCGGCGCGTGAACCGGCCGCACCCGTCGCTGCGTTTCCGGGACGTCGTCGAGGGGCTGGCGGAGTTCGTCGCGGGGTTCGGCGGCGCGGTGTGGCTCGAGGTGTTCCTGCTGGCGGGCTGGACGACGGCGCCGGACCAGGTGCGACGGCTGGCCGAGCTGGCGCGGCGCGTCGGGCCCGCGCGCGTCCAGCTCAACACGGTGGCGCGTCCGCCCGCGGAACAACGGGCGGCGGCGGTGCCGCACGCCGAGCTGGTGCGGCTGGCGCGGCAATTCGACGGGCCCGTGGACCTCCTCGTGGATCGCCCGGCGGCGGCGCCTCGCGGCAAGACGGCGGGCGACCTCGCGGCGGTGCTCGAGCTGCTCGGCCGGCGGCCGTGCACGATCGCGGGGATGGCGGCGGGACTCGGCCTGCACCCGAACGACGCGCTCAAGCGCGTCGAGGCGCTGCGGCAGGCCGGCCGCGTGCGCGCCGTGCGCCGGGGTGCCCGGACGTTCTACGAGGCCGTGCACTAGCCGCGCGGTGCGTCGGGGGGCGCGGGCGGCATCGGGCGAGCCGTGCGGGGCCGGATCGAGACGATGTGCGCGGTGACGGCGGCGGCGATCCCCAGCAGGCCGAGGCGCGCCCACCACCACGGGACGAAGAACACGACCGAAACCAGGATCGTCGTCCACAGCAGGGCGATCGCCTGGAGCCTGGTCCGCACCGGGATCCCGCGGCCGGCGCGGTAGTCGGTCAGGTAGCGGCCGAACCAGCGGTTCTCGTGCATCCAGGCGTACATCCGGCGCGAGCCGCGCAGGAAGCAGGCCGCGGCGAGCAGCAGGAACGGCGTGGTCGGCAACACCGGGAGCGGGATGCCGACGAGGCCGAGGCCGAGGAACAGCAGGCCGGCCGCGTTCCACAGCAGCCGGGCCGGCCGGCTCGACGCCGGCGGGCGGAGGTCGTCCGGGAGCTCCCGACGCCGCGCCTCGCCCGGTTCCGCGTCACCAGGCATCGACGACCATCCCGTCGCGGGCGAACTCGTGTCCCGCGGGGAGCGGCCGGTCGCGGTCGACCCCGTGGCCGAGGTGGGTGAAGATCGTCCGCCGCGGCCGGACCCGGGCCGTCAGGCGCAGCGCCTCCTCGACGTCGAGCACGCTGCGCTGCTCGCGCGGCGCCTCCTCGCGCCAGAAGCTCGTGCCGAGCACCAGCAGCTCGAGGTCCCGCAGCCGCTCGTCCTGCAGCGCCTCGGGCACGTCCAGCGAATCGGGCATGTAGACCAGCGCGCGGCCGTCGGCCTCGAGCCGGTACGCGTAGGCGAACCCGTTGGCCCCGTGCGGCACCTCGAACGACGTCCAGCGGAGCCCGGACCGTTCGACGCAGTCGTCGAGCGACCGGACGTCGAGCCGCGTCGGCAGCCACGGGTAGCGCTCGAGCAGCATCCCATGGCTCCGCGCAGGGACGAACACCGGCAGGGCGGCGCCGGTCCAGCGGACGAAGTCGTAGAGGTCGACGACGCCGCCGACGTGGTCGTTGTGCGAATGGGTGAGGAAGGCGGCGTCGAGCGAGCGGACGTCGTGGGCGACGAGCTGCCGGCGCAGCTCGGGCGGGGCATCGATCAGCGTCCGCGTGCCGGCGCGTTCCAGCAGCAGGGCAGGGCGGTCGCGGCAGTTGCGTCCCGTCGCGCGCGCCTCGGCGCAGACGGCGCAGTCGCACCACCAGCGCGGGACGCCCTGGGAGTCGCCGGAGCCGAGGAAGGTCAGCCGCATCCGCTCGGCCGCCTCCGGGCGCGGAGGGCGCCCGACGGGGGCTCTGGTCCGGGGCCGCTCATGCCGGCTTCTGCGCCTGGGCGTCCATCTCGGCGACGAGCCGCTCGTAGAGCTCGATCTCGCGCGTGTTGCCGACGGCGAACGGGATGCGCTGGTGCAGCTCGGTCGGGTGGATGTCCATCACCCGCTGCCGGCCGGTGGTGGCCAGTCCGCCGGCCTGCTCGGCGAGCATCGCGAACGGGGCGCACTCGTAGAGCAGCCGGAGCTTGCCCTTGCCGGTCTTGCGGTCGGCGGGATACAGGAACACGCCGCCGTACAGCAGGTTGCGGTGGAAGTCGGCGACGGCCGTGCCGACGTAGCGCGACGTCGTCTTGGCGTAGCGGGGGTCGGGCCCGGAGCGGATGTGGTCGACGAAGCGCCGCGTGGCGTCGTCCCACTTCGGGTAGTTGCGCTCGTTGGCGGAGAAGCAGGTGCAGACGTCGGGAATGCGGATGTTCTCGTGCGAGAGGACGTACTCGCCGAACTCCGGGTCGAGCGTGAAGCCGTGGACGCCGCTGCCGGTGGTGTAGACGAACATCGTCGAGGCGCCGTAGATCACGTAGCCCGCGGCGACCTGGCTCCGTCCGGGCTGCAGGAAGTCCTCCCCGTCGCAGACGCGCCCGCCGCTGGTGCGGCGGTGGATCGCGAAGATCGTCCCGACGGGGATGTTGGCATCGATGTTCGACGACCCGTCGAGCGGGTCGAACAACACGATGTACTCGCCCTCGCCCTCGTCGCGCGGCACCAGGCACACCGGCTCGGAATCCTCCTCCGAGGCCAGACCGCCGATCGCCGGCATCCAGCGCAGCGTCGCCTTCATCATCTCGTTGGCCAGCGAGTCGAGCTTCATCTGCTGCTCGCCCTGGACGTTGATCACGCCCCGCTGGCCGAGGATGTTGAGCAGCCCCGCCTTCTGGACCTTGGCGTGGATCAGCTTGGACGCCAGGCCGATGCGGCGCAGCAGGTTGGAGAACAACCCGCGGCTGTCCGGGTGCATCCCCTGCTGCGAGGCGATGTAGCTCTCCAAGGTGTGGAAGTCCTTGAACTCGGCTTCGGTCATCGCGACCACGCTCCTCTCCCCGGGGTCGACCGGTGGCCGCCAGCATAGCTCGAAGGGAGGGGCGAGGGGAGGGGGGAGGAGGTCGATCGGGTCGAAGCTCCTGGCTGTTGGCTGTTGGCTGTTGGCGGGGTGGCTGGCTGTTGGTGGTTGGTTTCCGGCGGCTGTTGGTCGGGTTATCGATTGTCGGCCCGGTGGTGCTAGACTGCGGTCCACGGCAGGGAGGTGGGCGATGCGCGCGATTCCGGTGGTGCTGGCGCTGGTCTGGCTGTCCGGTTGCGGGGACGACGACGCGACCGCCGACGACGGCGGGCTCGACGAGGGCGACGTCGAGGCGGGTGGGGACGCGGACGCGGACGCGGACGTCGGCGCCGATGCGGACGCCGATGCGGACGCCGATGCGGATGCGGACGCGGATGCGGATGCCGATGCCGACGGCGATGCCCCGGACGACGTGCCGCCGCCGGGGTTGACGATCGTTCGCCCGGCGGACGGCGACCTGGTGCTGGAGACGGCGGTGGTGGACCTCGAGCCGGGAACCCTCGTCGCCGACGCCTTCGAGGTGCTGGTGGAGGGCGAGACCGACCCGCGCTGCGTGCTGACGGAACCGCCGCTGCGCTGCCTCGTGCACCTCGACCCGCGGGCGAGCGGCACGGCGACGATCCACGCGGTGGCGTGGTCGGCGGGGGCCGAGGTCGGCCGGGCGACGATCGACCTGCTCAAGGAACCGGAGTTCACCGAGGAGTGCGCGACCGACTCGCCGGCCTGCGTGCGGGCCCTGGTCACCGCGGGGACGGCGGCCGGCTGGGAAGGGGTCGTCTACGAGAACATGGACGGCCTCCACGCGAGCCTCGACACGAGCGGCTATCCGGGCGTCGTGCGGATCGACAACAGCGACGCGCTGTCGGGCCTGAACCCCGGCTCGCGAACCCAGGACCTCGACACCACCACCGTGCTGCTCGGGAACGCCTCGGTGGCCCAGACCAGCCCCTGTTGCTTCAGCGTGCCGCGCCGGTCGCTCTCGCTGCCGACGATTTCGGACCGTTTCCGCGAGAACAAGCTGTGGTGGTACCCGGAGCACCGTGACCACGGCTACGAGGATTTCTACTGGTTCTCGACGGTGACGGTCGGGATCTCGCAGGGCAGCTCGGGGTCGGAGATGGACGAGCTGCGGAGCCTGATGCTGGCGCTGGGGGCGCTGCCGCCCGCGGCGCGCGCCGCCCTGCAGGACGCCGGGCTGGTCTGGTCGGCGCTGCAGTACGTCTCGCGGCGCACGCGGCGCAGCGGCGACGCGGAGTACCTGACGACCGGGGCGCACCCCAACGCGATCCACGACGGCGGCAACCTGGTGTCGATGATGCAGATGGCGCGGGCGTTCGCCGCCGATCGGCTGCCGCCGGCGGCCCGTGTCGAGGTGCTGGAGGAGGACTTCGCGACGGGCGAGCGGCGACTGACGACGCCGGAGTCGGTGGCGCGGGTCTGGACCGACGCGACCGCGACCGAGCACCGGCTGCGGGTGAGCGCCGTCTCGAGCGTCGATCCCACGGGCCGGCCGCTGACCTACCACTGGCTCGTGTTGCGGGCC
This sequence comes from Deltaproteobacteria bacterium, assembly GCA_016930215.1. GTDB lineage: Bacteria > Myxococcota_A > Polyangia > DRWM01 > JAAZOP01 > JAAZOP01. Next base: position 345 of record JAFGHH010000445.1, on the reverse strand, counting down.
GTGGATTCGATCGACGTCGTCCCGGAGGATGCCGACGGCTCGGTCGTGGAGCTGGCGATCCGCCGCCACGCGGAGGAGACGCTCGAGCTGAACGGTCATCCGCGGCGGACGAGCCTCGGGGTCGTGGTGCTGTTCGTGCACGACGGGCTGTACTTCTCGCCGCCCGCGTTCGTGACCTCGTTCACCGAGGATCCCTACCGCCTGGCCCCCAACGACAACAACCTCGACTGACGGTTCCTGCCGGAAGCAGCGGCCCAGGTCCCCCGGACCGGGTGGGGCGGGTCGATCCGCCGCCGATCCGCCGATTCCCGCCGATCGGAACGCCGTGATTCCGCGCCGCTCGGC
>JAFGHH010000444.1 GCA_016930215.1 Deltaproteobacteria bacterium | reverse complement strand
AGCTGGCCGACCCCGCGTCGACCTGCGCGCGCGCTCGCGGCGCCGCCCGTTTCACCGCCCGGCGGCTGATGGAGGGGTACGGGGCCGACGACGTCGAGTCCCAGGTGATCCGTCGCTACCGCGAGACCGAGCCCGTGGCGATCGACCTCGAGGGGTCGGAGCCGCTGGGCCCCGAGGACGCCGAGGTGACGGTGGTCGTGTTCAGCGACTTCGAGTGTCCGCACTGCCGTCGGGCCTCGGAGGCCGCGGTGCGCGTGCAGCGTGCGAACCCCACCGGAATCCGCTTGTTCTACAAGCACTTCCCGCTCGACTCCCACCCGATGTCGATGAGCGCCGCGCGGGCTTGCGTCGCCGCCCAGGCCCAGGGCAGGTTCTGGGAATTCCACGACGGGATCTACGAGAACCAGGACGACATCGGCCCGGGACTCTACGTCCGGATGGCGACCGAGCTGCAGATGGACCTGGATCGCTTTGAATCCGAAAGGATTTCGCAGGAATCGGCCACACGCGTGCAACGCGACAAGCTCGAGGGACAGCGGGTCGGGGTTGAAGCAACTCCCACGATCTTCGTCAATGGTAGACGCTTCCAGGACGGTGTCGACTCGCTGGAAGCCTGGATCGAGGAGGAGTGAGGCCGATGCGGCGGGTGCGGGCGAGCAGGGCTCGGGCAGTCGTCGTCGGGTTGATCGCGGCGCTGGTCGCGTGGGCTGCGCAGGCGGCCGTGGCTCCCGGCGCGGCCCTGCCGGCCGCCGCGTTCCGCACCGTGGAGGGCGGGACGATGACCACCGCCGAGCTGCGGGGCAAGCCGGTCGTGATCGCCTTCTGGGCCACCTGGTGCTCGACCTGCAAGGCCGAGCTCGAGCATCTCAAGCAACTCCAGGTTCGGCACGGCGCCGACAAGTTGCGGGTCGTCGCGGTCTCCGTCGACGAGGAGCGCGAGGCGCTCGACGCCTACCTCGCCGACCACTCGTTCCCGTTCACGATGTGCCACGACCCGGAGCGCGCGGCGGCGAACCGGTTCGCCGAGGACGAGGATCTGCCGCTGACGGTCGTGGCCGACAAGGACGGCGTGGTGCGCCACGTGGGACGCGAGTTCAACGACACCACCCGCCCGGCGCTCGACGCGGCCGTCCAGGCCCTGGTCGCTCCGCCGCCGGCTCCGCCCGCGACGCCCTGAACCTCTGGGTCGCGAGAACGTGCGCATCGCGCCCAGCAGCTACGATTCGCTCACCCGCCTGCTCCTGCCGGGCAAGCCGCGCCAGGCGGTCGCCGGCCGCAAGGCGGAGGGAACGGGCAGGTAGTCGCCGTGTCCATCGCCTTGGTCGTCGCCGTCATCTTCGTGCTCACCGTCGTCATGATCATGAGCGGCCGGGGCGGCGGCAATTTCTACGTGGCGGCGCTGGTCTTCTCGGGCGTCGCCGTGCACACGGCGTCGACGACCAGTCAGTTCATCCTGCTGTGCAGCGCGGTGACGGGAGCGATCGTCTTCGGCAAGGCCAAGACGATGTCCTGGCCGCTCGTGATCTTCTTCGGCGGCGTCAACGCCTCGATGGCGTTCTTCGGGGGGTTCGTCGCCCATTCGTTCGGCGGCACGACCCTGAAGATCGTGCTGTCCGTCCTGCTGTTCGTCGCCGGCGTCGCGATGCTGCTTCCGGAAAGACAGGCGCAGAGGGTGGCCAGCACGCGCTTCGGCGATTGGAACATCCGCGAGGGTGACCGTCACTACGTCGTCAACCTGTGGCTGGCAGTGCCGCTGGTCACGGCGACCGGCTTCTTCTCCGGCATGGTGGGAATCTCCGGCGGCTCGTTCCTCGTCCCGTTGATGGTCGTCGGCTGCGGCGTGCCGATGCGGACCGCCGTCGGGACCGCGACCGCCCTGCTGGCGGCGACCGCGGTCGCGGGCTTCGCCGGCAACGCCCTGCACGGCGGGTTCGATCCGGAGCTGGCGATTCCCTGCGGGGCGGTGGCCGTCATCGGCGGCCTGATCGGGGGCAAGCTCGCCCTCAAGACGAAGCCCAAGAGCCTCAAGACCATTTCCGGTCTGCTCACGATCGTTGCCGCGGTCTTCATGCTGGCCCACGCCCTGGCGGGGGGATGACCGCGCGGGCGTCGCGATCGTCGCCGCGTCGACGATGCCTTGTGGCTCCGGTACCGTCCGGCTAGCATGACGCCGTCCTCGAGGGACGGGAGGGGTCATGAGCATCGAGCGGGCGGTGGAACACATCCTGTTGTCGGCGGGCCTCAAGCCGACCGACCGGCTGGTGATCGTGGGCGACGATGCGATTGTCCGGGCGACCGACGAGCTCGAGCGGCGGGCGAGGGCGCTCGGCGCCCGCTGCACGTCGTTCAACCTGGACCGCTTCGGCCAGCGGCCGTTGGCGAAGCTCCCCGACGAGGTGTCGCACGCGCTGGACGACTGCAGCGTCGTCCTCGTGATGGTGCGGGCCGAGGCGGACGACCGGATCAACGAGCTGCAGACGGTGCGGCGCCCGATCGCCCTGCACTCCGACACGATCAAGCACATCAACATGCCCGGGGTGACCTACGAGGTGCTCGAGAGCGCGATGCAGGTCGATCCGCAGGAGATGTGGGCCTTCACCCGCCGCGTGTTCGACGCGATGCAGGGGGCGCGCGAGATCGTGGTGACCGGGGCCAACGGCACGAACGCGCGGTTCCGCTTCGACCGGCGGCTCAAGTGGGTCTGCTCGAGCGGCGACTACCGGGAGCAGTTCGTGGTCCAGGGGAGCAACAACCTGCCGGGGGCCGAGGTCTACACCGCGCCGGCGGAGGCGGACGGCACGTTCGTCGTGGACGGCGTGGTGGGTGACCACTTCGCGCACCGCTACGGCGTGATCGCCGCCACCCCCGTGACGCTCGAGCTGGCCGGCGGACGGGTCCGCGGGATCCGCTGCGCCAACGCCGAACTGCGGGCCGGGCTGGAGCGCTACATCCGGATCGACGGGAACGCGGACCGGATCGGCGAGTTCGCCGTCGGCACCAACCGGGGCCTGCAGCGCCTGCTCGGCAACATGCTCCACGACGAGAAGTTCCCGTCCGTGCACATCGCCGCCGGCAGCCCCTACCCGCACGTCACCGGCGCCGACTGGGAATCCGACGCCCACTGCGACTTCATCACGCTCGAACCCAACGTGGACGTCGATGGCCGGCGGATCATGGAGACCGGCCGCCACCTGCTGTAGGCCGAGAACGGCTCAGCGCTTCTTGCCCTTCGTCGGATTGGCGACCTGGGCCGTCCGGGGGATCACCGGGGCGTTCTTCTTGGTCATGCGCTGGGCGCCGGGACGAGGCGCCGCCGGGCGCGCGGGCCGGTCGTCGTCCAGCACCAGCTCGCCGCCGAACGGCACCGACGTGGCGAAGTGGCCGGCCAGCTGCGAGGCGATGTACGAGATGATGCTCGTCTCCGTCTGGAGGAACACCTCGGCACCCTTGCGGTTCAGCAACTCGAACGCGCCGTAGGTCAGCCCCTCGTGGACCACCGGCGCCACGATCACCGAGCGCGTGGAGAAGCCGGTCTCGCGGTCGACGCCCTCGTTCCAACGGTTGTCCTTGTGCACGTCGGCAATGGCGATCGCCACGCCCTCGCGCGCCGCGAAGCCGACGATGCCCTGGCCCATCGGCACGCGGCGACCCTTGAGCCGGTGGCCGGCGTCGCCGCGCACCGCCGTGAACACCAGGTCGCGGGAGTTGATGTCGGACAGCAGCACGCTGCCGGCCTCGCAAGGGATGCGCCGCATCGCCACGTCCAGTGCGAACTCGGCGGCCGACTCCCGCGTCCGGCAGTTGAACAACCCCATCATCTCCTCGAAGACCTGCGCGAGGATCTCGTTGACGACCATCTCCTCGTGCCCCTCGCGGCCGATCCGGGCCAGGTCGGCGGGCGTGGGGACGCGGCGGCGCCCGGTCTGCGCGAGCGGGTTCCGGGTGGTGCCGGGGTAGGAGGGCTCTCGGGAGCCGGGCACGGGAGCGGCCGCCGAACCGGTCGCGGGCAGCGACTGCTGCACGACGGGCGGAGGCGGCGTGGACGGCGCGCGGGCCGGGGTCGGGGCGGAGGGCGCGGGGGCCGCCGCGGCCGCCGGAGGCGTCATCTGCGGCAACGGCAGCGACGGCTGGTCGACCGGGTAGCTGACCTCGGGTACCTCGCTGCGCCACGACTTCCAGTTCAGCGCCCCCAGCGCGGGACGCTCGGCGCGGGACGTGAACACGTGGTCGAAGACCGCCACGTTGATGTACTTCGCCTCGTTCCGATTCGCCGCCTCGGCGCGCAACGCGTTGTAGTAGCTCATCAGCAGCAGGTTGATCCCCTCGCGGGTCGTGCCGGGCGGCACCGAGATCAGCCGCTCGCGATACCACAGCGAGGAGCCGCTCGAGGGTTCCTCGTCGCGCGAGAAGAACAACTGGTGCTCGGGCAGCACCGCCGGCGCAGGGGCCGCCGCGGGCGCCACCGGGGCCGCGGACGGTCGGGGGGCCGGCCCGGCCGACGCGCGGGGCGCGGCCGGAACCCGCGAAGCGACGGGGGGGGCGGAAGCGCGCGCGGGGACCGACGGCGAGGACGGCAGCATCGAGGCGCGCCGCGCCACCGCCTCGGGCGGCGGCGTGATCGGTGCCGCCGCGACGTACTCGAGGTCCCGCAGCAGGAACACGCGCCTGCTGCCGAGGTCCACGATCTGCAGCGAACCGTCCTCGCGCACGTCGCACGAGTACTTGGCGACGCCGTCGTGCGGTTCGTCGAGCTGTCGCAGGGCCGCCGCGAGCGCCGACTTCCAGTTCTCGGCCTCGACGGTCGCGGCCGCCGGCTCTCCGGCACGCTCTCGTGCCGGCACTCGAACCTCCCACTTCATCGTCGCCCGTCCCTCCACCCCGCCAAACTGGTTCCCGGTCGTGCCGTTCCGTTGGTCATCGCAGCTGATCCTCGGCCCAATCCAATACCTCGGCGGGATGTCCGAACTCCGCGCTCGGGTAGGTGCGCACGAGCATGTCGATCGTCACATCGGGAGGGATCGTCGCCGTCGCCAGGGTGCGGATCCGCGCGATCAGCCCCTCGGCCGCCTTCTCGTTGGTGTGCGGCAGGATGATCGCCACCCGCCGCCGATACAGGAACACCATGTCCGAGCGTCGCAGTCGCTCCATCAGCAGGTCGACCAGCCCCTGGTGGTGGATCGTGT
>JAFGHH010000443.1 GCA_016930215.1 Deltaproteobacteria bacterium | reverse complement strand
GCGAGCCCTTCCCCGTTGCGCGACTTTCCGACCGGCTGCGCCCCTGCTTCTTTGCGTCTCCGCGTCTCTGCGCGAGCCCTTCCCCGTCTCCATGCGTCTCTGCGCGAGCCTCTTCGCCGGGAATTTGGGCCGGTCGTGCCGCGATGCTACGGTCGGGACCGATGCGTCTCCCGTGGGCCGCCGGCCGGCGTCGCGGGGCGGGGCGACCTGTCGTCGCGCCGCCGTCCGGAGCCCGCGCGTTGTTGCTGTCGTTCGTGCTCGCCGTCCAGCTGGTTCCGTCGGCATCGCGCGCCTGGGTCTCGGCGTACCTCGAGCGGGTCGAGACCGAGGTCGTGGTCGAGCCCGACGGTCGGGCGGCGATCACCGTCACCGCCTGGCAATCGATCGAGGCCGGACGGTTCCGCGAGTTCGAGCTGCGCGACGTGCCGCTCGACGTGGAGCTCGACGTGGAGGCGTCGGCGGTCGAGGACGGACAGGGTCGCGTGTACCCGGTGGAGTCGTGGGGCAAGCGGCGGGACGACGGCATCCTGCGGCTGCGTCTGGCCGGGGAGGCGGGGATCCCGAAGGGCCGGGCGACCTGCCGGATCGTGCTGCGCCAGGATTGGGTGGGCGGCGGCGTAGCGGTGGTGCGGGACGGGGCCTTGAACATCGGCTGGACGCCGCCGGCGTGGCCGGACGGCATGGAGCGGCTGACGGTGCGCGTGCGGTTCGCGGGCGACGCGCCGCTCGAGTTCGCGCTCCCGGAGGGGCTGGCGACGGAGCTCGAGCCGCGGGCCGAGGGCCGGATGCTCGTGCTGTCGCGCTTCCGCCCGGCGGCGTTCTACCGCATGCCGGTGCGGTTCACGGCCCGGGCCGCCGGAGCGGGGCCGGCCGACGCGCTGCTGACCGCCGCCCCCGCCCCCCCGGCCCCGGAGCGGCCGCACCGGAGCCGTCCGCCGGCGGTCGGCTCCGCGCCGGACCTGCTGCCGTTCCTCGTCGTCCTCCCGCTGCTCGGCCTGTTGCTGCTCGGCGGCCGGGCGCGTCACGCGCGGCAGGCGGCGCTGCGGGAGGGCGGCGTGCAGGCGTACCTGCTGCTGCCGTCGCTCGGCGCCCCGCTGCGCTGGCCGTGGGCCGGCGTGGCGCTGGCCGCGGGCGCCTGGATGTTGTGGACCGGCGAGCTGCTCGGCGGCTTCGCCGTCCAGGCCGCCGGCCTGCTGCTCGTCCTGCCCGACCGGTTCCGCTGGCTCGAGCGCCCGGTGCCGGGCGCAGGGCCGTGGCGCGTGCTGGCGGCGCCGTCGCCGCGCACCTGGCGCTCGCTGGTCGCGGCGGCCCGCCGCGCCCGCCGCTCGTGGCTCGACCCGACCGGCCCCGCCGGCCTGACGCTGCTGCTGCTGCTCGGCGGCGCCGTGGCGGGGACGACCGCGACGGTCGGCGGCGCCGACCCGCGGGTCTGGCTCGTGGTGGTCGCCGAGGCGGCGCTGCTGTTGCTGCCGCCGTTCCTGGTCGCCTCCGAGCGGGCCCTGCCGCCGGTGCTGCCGGGGGAGTCCGGGACCGCGCTGGAGCGGGTCCGCCGGGCGCTGCGTCGCACGCACCCGCCGTCGCCGCTCGACGTGGCGTTCCTCGTGCAGGACGACGCCGCGGGGCGTCCGGCGGAGCTGCGGATGCGGGTCCGGCGTCCAGCGGCGAGCGTGGCGCGGGTGGCCGAGGTGGCGGTGGAGTGGAGCCGCTCGCGGTGGGGCTGGCATCCGACCTATGCCGTGCTGCTCGAGCTGCCGACGGGGAGCCGGCTGCGCGCGGGCGAGACGGGGTTCCCGCGCGACGCGACGTGCCGGATCGCCGACGACCTGGACCGCGAGCTGTGGGTCTTCCGCACGCCGACCGCGCGCTCCGCCGCCGTCCGGCTCGTGCGGGCGCTCGAGAGCGCCGAGCGGGTGCTGACGGTCGGCGCGCCGGTCGGCGGAGAGGGTGCGGACCGCCCGACGCGGGCGGCGGCCTGATCTGCCGCTTCCGGAATCCGTCGCGGCGCGAACTCTCGACGGAGAGGCGCCCGAGCATCGGGAGCCGCACCCGGGGGAGATGGGTTCCCCTACTCGGTGAAAGAGACCCTACGGTGCAATTCGGGGTCCAGCCTGCCTGCGCCTTGTCCGCTCTCGAGGCAGGGAATACGCTTGTCCGGCGCAGGGCGAAGGGAGGAGCAGCTTGAGGAGGATCGAGGCGGCGCAGGTCCGAGGCAGGGTTGGCGGCCGAACGCTCCGCCGTGTCCTGTTCCGCGCGGAGTCGTGGCCGCGACTGCCGGCGGCCCTCCTGCCGTGGCTGGCCCTGGCGGCCTGCTCGGGGCAGGGCGGGGCTCCGGGGATTCCGGCGGCGAGCTGTTCGTACGCCGACGTCTCCGCGGCGATCGCACGGGCGGCGCCCGGGGCGACCGTGCGCGTGCCGGCCGGGCGCTGCGCGTGGGAGGCGACGCTGGAGCTGGGCATCGGGATCAGCCTGATCGGCGACGGCGTCGGCCGGACGATCATCACCAACGCCGTCGCCGACCACGGATACCTCATCGCGTACCAGCCGACCGACTACGAGCGGAACGACCCGGTCCGGATCTCGGGGTTCACCTTCGACCTCGGCAACAACGGCCCGGGGATCCTGTGGGGCACGCGCGGCAAGGAGGCGCCGTTCACGGTCCAGACCCGGGCACGCATCGACCACAACCGGTTCCAGAACGCCGCCGACGCCGGCTACCAGGCGATCTGGAACAACGGCGACGTGCGCGGCGTGGTGGACAGCAACGAGTTCGATGCCGTCGCCTACCCGATCCGCTCGGACGCCGGCACCGGGGACGCCGACTGGTGGGACAGCTTCGGCGCGCTGGAATTGGGCACCGCCGAGGACAACCTCTGTTTCGAGGACAACGTGTTCACGAACGTCACGGCCGGGATCATCTCGGACTGCCAGTTCAGCGGACGGTACCTCTTCCGGTACAACACCATCTCCATTCCTGCCGACCCGCACGGGTCGTATCCGCTGTTCGACATGCACGGGAGCGCTCCGCCGCAGATGTGGTCCTGTTTCGGCGGGGAGCTCTACGGCAACCGGGTCGTCGAGGCGGATCCGTACGGCGCCACGCTGCTCGACCAGCGCGGCGGCAAGGCGCTGGTGTTCGGGAACCTGGTCGTCGCGCACGACGGGGCGTCGATCAAGGTCCGGGACGAGTATGCCGATTCCGCGACGCCGACCACGGGCGGCACCCAGCACGTCAACGACAGCTACTACTGGAACAACTGGGTCCAACGCACGAGCCTGGAGCGCATCGCGGCGTACATCTCCCAGGACTGCTGCGACTGCGATCCCGCCTGCGTCGTCGGGACGACCGCGGACCCGGCGTGCTGCTACAATCCCCCGGACGGGCTCCGGGAGAACGTCGACTTCTTCCAGGACGGGGCGCCGTTCACCGGCGCGGCGGGCGTGGGATGCGGCCCGGCGGCCGAGCGGCCCGCCGGTTGCGTCCCGGGTGTCGCGTACTGGGCCACGACGCAGCCCTGCGGTGCGCCCGACGAAACGAGCGTGGGGGCGGGCGCGAGGGAACCGCTGGCCGGGACGCTCTACAAGTGCACGGCGCCCGACACCTGGACCGCCTGGTACACGCCGCTGCCGTACCCGCACCCGCTGCGCGCCGAGCTCGGGGACGGCTAGCCGGCCGGCAGCTCCGGCCCGAGACGGCTTCCGGAAACCGCGGGACCGAGAACTCGTCGACCGGCGGCATCCCGGTGGCGCTCGAGGCAACGGCGCGACCGCGCGAGCGGGGTGAAAGTCAGTCCGGCGCGTCCGGCCCATCGAGCGACCGCCACGGCCCTCCCGGTGCCCATGCCGCGTCGAAGGCGTCGCCCGCGGCCAGGGTACGAATCGGCGGGAGCAGGAAGCCGCGCAGCGCATCGATGACCGCGGGCAGCCCCGGATCGTCCGGCCTCAGCCGTCCGCGGCGCACGAAGGCCTTCCACTGCACCTGCTTCGTCGAGTCGCCGGCGAAGACGTCCGTCAGCGCCAGCGGCTCGTCCGCCGGCAGCGGCGTCCGTCGACGCTTGAACGTGGCGCGGACGGCGTCGGCCGTCGCCCGGCCGTCGAACGGGAAGCCCATCGCCAGCACCCAGAGGTCGTAGAAGTCCTTCATCCTGCTGTTGGCCATGCCGAGGGTCACCATCGCGTTCAGCTTCTCGGCGACGACCGCCTCGCGCGGATAGGACTTCAGCGCGGGCGCCGGCAGGTCGAGCAGGGTCGGGAGCGGGAGCTTGCGCGGCGGCGGCCGGACGGCATCGCCGAAGCCGACGTCGATCTGCAACTGGATGCGGGCTGCACCGAGGCGTCCGGCGAGCCGCACGCGCAACCCCTGGTAGGGCAGGTCCTCCCGGATGCGCTCGGCCCGGACGGAGCCGGCGTCGAACACCAGTCCGTCCTCCACGACGGGCACCCGACACACGCCTGCGAACAGCCTCGCGATGCGGCCCGGCTCCGGCTCGCCCCGGCCCAGCAGGTCGACGTCCCACGTCGCCCGGTGCATCTCGCCGGTCCAGACGGCAAACAGCATCGCGCCCTTGAGCACGAACTCGTCAGCGTGCGGCGACCTCGAGAGTCGGTACAGGAGCCGCTCGATGCCGTACCGGGTGAGCACGCCCTGGAAGCCCTCGCCGCGCTTCCGCGCGAGGTCCAGCAGTCGTTGCCGCACGGACGCCGCGACGTCGAGAGGCGGCTTCGTCATGCGGTCGCCTCGAGGTACGGTCGCATCACGTTGGCCACTCGACACGTTCGCGCGAAGCGCCAGAGATCGTTCATGCTGCCGCGAGCGCGGCGGTAGTCCCGCAGCGCCTCGACGGCGACGTCCAGGCCGATCTTGTTCCGGTACTTGAAGCAGTCGGCGACCGTCTTCGCCGTCGAGTAGACCCGCACGGCCACGCCCTCGACGCGATGCTCCTCGATCCCGGCGGATCTCGCCTCGCCGCTCATGCGCACGATGCGCAGCGGCGGGTAGCCGGCGACAGGGGCGCGCGCCTTGACGTCGATCGCCATCCAGACCTCGAACGGGGCCTGGGTCGTGAGGTCGTGGAATCGGAGTGCCGAGAGCAGGCAGACGACGCCGTGCGGCACCCGCTTGCAGGCCTCGGCCGTGCTGTGGTGTTCGGCGGCTTCGTGGCCCGCCAGCCGGTAGAGTCCCCTGGCGGTACGTTCGAGCACGCCGCGCGCCACCATTCGTTGGAGGTAGCTGCGCGGCGCGTCCACCGCGACGAGATCCCTCGGGCGGAGGATCCCGTGCCGGCGGGTCAGGGCGAGAATCTCCTCGATCTTCGATCGTGTCGTCATGGTACATAATGTCGAGACATCAGACAAAACACCGACAATACGTATCATACGGTTCGGGCGGCGGCAAGGAGGAAGCAGCCGGCGGAAGCGGACACGACCGGCGGCGCACGACGAAACCGCCAACGCGCGACCGTCGACTCCGCGCGACAAGAGGGCCTTGGTGGGCTTGCCGGCCGCGTGCTTCTCGTGCCGCGCCGCTGCGCCGCGCCGTCCTGTGGTCCTGTCGGGCGTTTCGCCGAGTCTCGGCAGAGGTTCGGCAGAAGTCAGACCTTGCACTCCGTCTTGGAGGGAGTCACCATTTCTCCGGTCGCTGGAGGACGGTACCGGATGGCGGGACGGGTCGTTGGGCTGTGTGTGGTCGTCGGCGGCTGGACGGCGGCCGGCGGTGGCTGCGACTGCGACGGCACGAACCTGGTCGGCGACGCCTCCGATCTGCCCGTCAACCCGGCCGAGACGCTCGGCAACCCCTGCCGTACCGACGACGAGTGCGACGACGGCGAGCCGTGCAATGGCGAGGAGGCGTGCGAGCCGGAGCGCGGCCGGTGCGTCGGTGGTGTGTGTCGCTGGCCGACTTCACGCAGTGCACCACCTCCGACGGCCGGTACGCCTCCTGCGTCGATGCCCGCTGCGACCTCGACTACGAGGAGATGTTCGTCCCCGCGGGGCCGTTCGTGATGGGCATCGACGAGGACGAGAGTTCCAGCGGATGCCTGCCCGCCATCTCGGCTCGCGGCGAACGGATCGTGACCCTGTCGGGCTACTTCATCGACCGCTACGAGGTTACGAACCGCCGATTCAAACGCTGCCACCGCGTCGGCCGGTGTCCGCCGGGATGGTACGACGGCTCGGTCACACGACCGGCCTATCTGACAGACCCGGCATATGATGATTACCCGGCCCTGTACTTCCGGATGACCGAGGCGCAGGAGTACTGCGCCTACGAGGGCAAGCGGCTACCGAGCGAGGCCGAATGGGAGAAGGCGGCTCGGGGCGGCTGCGAAGTCGTTCCGCCCGAGACCTGCGACGAGCAGGACGAGCGGGTCGTGCCGTGGGACTGGCCGCCGCTCGATGACTACCCGTACACCTGCGCCGAAGCCAACCACGCCAGGTACATCGGTGAGTCGTGTCCCAACGACACCGACCGAGTCGGAGCGCGGCCGGCCGGGCGCAGCCCGTACGGCGTGGACGACATGATCGGCAACGTGGACGAGTGGACGAGCGACTGCGCCGCATCCTATGCGGACTGCCCAGGCGGGTGCGTCGATCCTCGGATGCCGTGCGATCCGACCGCGCCGCCCGTCTACTGGGATGTGGTGGTTCGAGGCGGCAGCTTCACCTGCTCGGGCCATCTCACGCACCGAGAGGTGTACGCGACCGACGGTGGCGACGAAACGACGGGTTTCCGTTGCGTCCGACCGATGTTCATCGAGTCCGACGCGGCATCCGCGAAAGGCGGCGATGGGTCTACAACCGGAAGCCGTCGCAGAGAAGGGGAAGATGACGGGCAACGCATCGAGAATCGGTTCGCGTTCGTTTCTCGCCGCCTCGTTCCTGGCATGCCTCTTGCTGGGGGGGAACGGCCTGCTTCCACGGCGTCCTTGAGTTCTCGCCCCGGGTGACCATCGGCCCCACGCCGCCGGTTGGCGGATCCCCGGACTTCGCCGTCAACTACGCGTGTCGCCCCGAGAAGGTCCGGACCTTCACGTCGCGGAACGGGGACCTCGACGACATCGCGGCCGTGTTCCGGGAGAACCTGAGCTTCGTGCTCGACTTCCGTCCCGACGCCGGCCGCCGGTGCACGGTCGCCGCTCCCGTGTGGGCGGAGCAGTGCGCCTACGATCCACCCGGATGCGACCCGTCGTGGGGATCGCCCTGCGAGTGGGTCTGCCGGCCCGTTGTGAACTGGGTGGGCGGCGCCGTGGACGGGTACGACGTGCCGATTCTCGGCAACACAGGAATCTGTCTCACAGTGGCCGAAACCAACGGGGCGGGAATTGTCGCCCCGTACTTCGTGACCGCCGGGCTCTACAGTCCACCCCCGCCTGCCGCTGGAGAGCTTCATCGGACCGGCCGGCGAGCTGTTCTCGCTCGACGCCCCGAACGCCGGCGACGGCTTCCGCGTCGTCAGCCACTTCTACGAGGACGGCGAGTCGTGGGGCGAGCTGCCGACCCCGGGCGACGTCCGCATCGTGTGCGGCGGCGTGCGCGTCGCGCAGTTCGGCCCCGTCACGCTCACGAGCCGCGACTACGGCACCGGCGACCTGTGGCGGGTCGCCGACATCGAGATCCTCGACGCCTCCGGCGACTGCATCGTCACGCCGCTCGGCACCCCGGGAGTCCCGGACGTCCAGGGCGACTTCAGCCGGGACTTCCTCCGATTCTCCGCCTCGCGGCTGCTCTACCACGGAGGCTTCCCAAGCGCCGCGGAATGTGGTGACCTCGCACGCCATGGAGCGTTGTTCCGACGAGCTGGAGCGTGCGGCGCGGTGGGTGCGGGAGGGCGGCGTGGCGGCGCTGACCGGCGCGGGCATCTCCGTCGATTCCGGCATCCCGGACTTCCGGTCGCGCGGCGGCCTGTGGGAGCGGTTCGAGCCGGAGGAGTACGCGACGGTCGAGGCGTTGGACCGGGACCCGGACAAGGTCTGGCGGATGCTGCGCGAGATGGGACGGCTGGTGGCCGAGGCGCGCCCGAACCCCGGCCACGCGGCGCTGGCGCGGCTCGAGGCGCTGGGGCTGCTGGACGCGGTGATCACCCAGAACGTCGACGACCTGCACCAGGCCGCCGGCTCGCGACGGGTCGTCGAGTTCCACGGCAACGCGCGGGCGCTGCGCTGCCTCAACTGCGACGCGCGCAGCCGCCAGGACCGGCCGCCGCCGGGGGACCGGGCGCCGCGCTGCCCCGCCTGCGGCGGCCTGCTGCGGCCGCAGGTGGTGTTCTTCGGCGAGCCGATCCCGCCGTCGGCGCTGGCCGAGGCGGCGAAGCTGGCCCGCGGCTGCCGCACGATGCTGGTCGTCGGCACCTCCGCGACCGTCGCTCCGGCGTCGTTGCTGCCGTTCATGGCCAAGGAGTCGGGCGCCCGGCTGGTCGAGGTGAACCTCGAGCCGACCTCGCTGAGTTGGGCGGCCGACGTGTCGCTCGCCGGCCGCTCGGCCAGCCTCACCCTGCCGGAGCTCGTGCGGCTCGTCGAGGCCTTGCCGGCGTCGTGAGCGCGCGGCGGCGCAATCCGCCGGCCAGGATCCGCCCGATCAGCTCCTCGTAGCCGATGCCGACCGCGGCGGCGTTGAGCACGATGTCGGAGTAGTCCGGCGTCAGGCCGGGCAACGGGTTGAGCTCGATGACCCACGGCCGGCCGCGCTCGTCCACGCGGAAATCGACGCGGGCCACGTCGCGGCAGCCGAACAGACGGAACGAGTCGAGCGCCAGGCGGCGCATCTCGGCGTCGAGTCTTTGGGGGATGCGGGCCGGGCAGACGTACTCGACCTTGCCGACCCAGTCCTGCTTGAGCGAGTAGTCGTAGACGGTGCGGGCGCCGGCGCGCAGGAACACCACCTCCATCGGCGGGAAGGCCGCGGGCCGCGGCCAGCCGACGACCCCGAGCGTGAACTCGCGGCCGGTCACGTAGCGCTCCACGAGGGCGGACTGGCGATAGCGCCGGATCATCGCCCGGCACCGCCGGCGCAGCGCCGCCTCGTCATCGACCACCGAGGCGCCGGTGATCCCCTTGCTGGTGCCCTCGAGGTTGGGCTTGACGATCGCCGGGAAGCGCCAGCCGCGCGGGAGCGGCTCGCGCCCGGTGTCGCAGACCAGGAAGTCGGGCGTGGGCACGCCGCCGTCGCGGAGGACCCGCTTGCCCAGCGCCTTGTCCAGCGTGACGCACAGCGCCGCCGGGTCGGAGCCGGTGTAGGGGATGCCGAGCAACTCGCACAGCGCGGGCACGTGCGCCTCGCGGCTGCGGCCGAGCCCGCCTTCGGCGAGGTTGAACACCAGGTCGACCCCGGCGCGGGCCAGCCGCACGGGCAGCCGGGCGTTCGCCTCGAGGCGCACGACGCGGTGTCCGTGCGCGGCAATCGCCGCGGCCAGGGCGGCGACGGTCTTCGGCGAGTCGTACTCGGCCTCCGCGTCGTCCCGCCGGGCATCGATGCGTTTCAGGTTGTACGTCAGGCCCACACGCAGAGGAGTCATGGGCGCCGTCGTGCCCCGGCGGGCGGTGCGGCGTCAAGGGGAAAGTGCGGGGGCGACCGGGAGGACTACAGGTCGAACGAGGCGATCTCGACGGTCTGGCCGTCGCCGATCGTGTACTGGTAGGCGCCGACGATCTGGCCGCCGTAGGAGATCGAGACGGTGATCGGGGTCGGGCCCGCGGCGTCGCAGTTGGAGTAGTAGTTGACGCGGATGACGTAGTGGCCGGCCGGCGGCTGGCCGTTCCAGTACACGTTCTCGACCACCTCGCCGTTGGTGCAGGCCCCGCGGGCGTCGCGGTCGAGGAACCCGCCGGTCGGGCTCTGGGTCTGCATGTAGCTGATCTCGGTGCCCGAGGGATCGACGACGTAGAGGTCGATGTCGGCCGGGGTGCTCCAGCCGAGCGTGATCTGCAGGTTGCCGCTGCCGACCCAGCCCTCGTCGATCTGGCCGTTGCAGTTGTCGTCGAGGCCGTTGAGCACCTCCGGCGCGTTCGGGTCGCAGGCGGCCGTGATCGTCGTCACGCCGGAGACCAGCACCGGTCGCGGCGCCACGTACGTGCCGCTGACGGAGGCGGTGCCGCCGACCACCACGGTCGGGGGCGGCGGCGTCGACACGGTGGCGTGCACCGTGGGCACCGCGGCCCGGCCGGTGATGTAACAGCCGCCGAACAGCGCCAGCGCGGCCAGGACTGCCAGTACCATCCACAGACCCTTCTTCATCTTCCGTTTCCTCCTCTTGCCGTCCCGGTTGTCCGGCGGCCTCGGGGTTCCGCCCCGACCGCCCCGGAACGGGTTGCGCGCCGCGCCCACGCGCCGCGCCCGCCCCCGGTCCGCCGAAGGCCCGCGGCGTACGCATCGACGCCCGCCGGGCCCGTCCTCCGACTTCGGCCCGGCGCGGCTCAGACGCGCGCCGGCCGGACTCGATTCACCCTCCCCCCGGCTACAGCTCGCGCATCACGGTCTCGTACACGAAATCGTGCAGCTTCCGGTCCTCCGGCGTCGCCTGGTCGGTCCCGGTGTCGGCGAAGATCGAGTACACGAAGCCGCGCTCGTCCATCTTCCACAGCAGCTCGACGACGTACTTGCGGTACTGGAGGTTGCTCGAGGAGTTCTCGGCGAACTTGAACAGGCGGTCGATCCACGTCAGGTAGGGGGTCTCGTAGAACGTGAAGTTGTCCGAGTAGGACAGTTTGTAGGCCAGCGGGGTGTAGGAGTCGGCCGCCTCGAGCCCCGCCTCCTGGATCGCCTTGTCGTAGGCGTCCTTGTCGACGCCGAGCCCGAGGGTCAGGCGCATCGTGTAGTAGTCGAGGAACTCGCGCTGGTCCACGTCGCGGAGCCGGTGCAGCACGTCCAGCCGGCGGAACAGCGCCTGGTTCTCGATCTCGTTCCCGGAGCGGACCATGATCGTGTACGGGTCGTTCGGCGTGCCCACGTTCGCGTAGATGTCGCGCAGCGTCTTGAGCACGGTGTGGGTCTTGAGCGTCGCGACGTTGGCGTCCGGCGGCTTGGCGCCGTAGACCTCGTCGAAGATCGGCGCCGCGGCCTCGGGCGCCGCCGAGCAGATCAGCGCCAGGAGCGCGATCTCGCGGATCCGGGCGTCGGGGCCGCGGACCAGCGAGGCGAGCTGGGTGCCGATCTCGTTGTTGGTGGCGATCGAGCCGAACAGGGCGCCGAGCAGGTACAGGCGGTTGGCCGGCAGCGTCTTCAGGCCGCCCTGGTAGGTCGAGAGGAACGCCACCAGCTTGCTGATCGCCCGGTTCTCCGCGTCGGGAATGCTCGGGGCGAGGTCGTTCAGCGGCGCGAAGCGGAAGTGCCCGTCCAGCGCCTTGAGCAGGTAGCCGCGCACGTCGGGGTGCGTGTCGGTGGAGATGAAGCCGTCGACGATCGCGTCCAGGGTCGGGGCGTCGGCGATGATGCCGAGCGAGGTGCCGGCGTACAGGCCCACCTGCGGGTGGTCGCCCTCGTCGAACGTCACCGTCGTCAGCAGCTCGACCAGCTTCGGGTCCGGCGTGCCCAGGTAGCCCAGCGCCTTGGCCATCGACTGGCGGAACCGGACGTAGGTGTAGATCTGCTGGTTCATGTACTGGTCGTACTGGATCGGCTCGTTGGTGTCCGGGTAGCGCAGGAACGTCTTGTCCAGGCGCTGCCCGAGGTACTGGCGCGCCTCGCGCTGGAACGAGGCGGAGGCGTTGTGCGCCAGGCGGGCCATCGATTCGGAGGCGGGCGAGTAGTCGCCGCACCACCGCTCCATCGCCTTCACCTTCGGGTCGTTGCGGTCCATCATCGCCTGGACCATCGTGATCTCGATCGGGCAGGCGAAGACCTTGGTGAAGTAGTAGATCTTCTGCTTGACGTCCATCACGCCGCTGTCGAAGACCCAGCGCAGCTCCTCGTGCTTCATCTCGTCCAGCGTCTTGACGCCCTCCGTGAACTCACGCAGGCGCGCGCGCCGCTTCACCATCTCCGGCAGCTCCTCGTACTCGCTCTCCGGCGCCGGCGGCTCGACCTCCACCGGGAGGCCGTCCGGCCCGAGCACGGGGGGCAGCTCCACCACCAGGTCGACGGCGGTCGGACACCCGCTGCCCTTCTTCGGCAGCCCGGTCACGGAGTCGATGTCGTCCTGACACTCCGGACGCTCGGCGAGGAACCGGTCCCAGAGGTCCGCCGCCAGGAAGGAGAGCACGCGGAGCTTGCCGGCACGCTTCTCCTGCCAGCGCTCCGGGTACTTGTCCGGATCGGACAGCTCGAAGATGTACTTCGCGATCTCCTCCTCGAGCGGCGGGCCCTGGCGGACGCCGATCGAGCCGAGGATCAGCAGGCCGGCGTTGTACAGGTTGGCCTGCTCGTCGGTGATCTTCACCATCGTGTTGAACTTGTTGAGAATGCCCTTGAGGTGCGCGACCGCCCGCTCGTCGAGCAGCTCGGCGAGCGCGAAGACCGCGTTGACGTACTGCGTCCCCTTGTGGTTCAGCTGGTCCTCCTCGTTGAGATAGCCGCCGAAATCGCCGTCCTCCGGCGCGTAGTGCTCGACGGCCTCCAGCAGGAAGTCGCGGATCTTCTGGCGGGGGTCGTGGAGCTGGCGCACCAGGTACAGGATGCGCTCCTTGCGGTGGCGGTTCTTGTTGATCAGCTTGTACAGGTCGACCAGCTTCTCTGCGCCGTAGCGCAGCTTGACCTTGTTGAAGATCTGCTCGGCGCGGCGGGCCAGCTCGAGGCCCATCTCGCGGTCCGAAACCACCTCGGCGTTCTCCAGCGTCGCGGCCCGGTCGAAATACTCGGCCACCCGCTGCAGCGCCCCCTCGTCGCCGGTCTCCGCCCAGGTCATGATCGCCTGCACCTCGAGGTCGCCCTCGGTCTGCGACGACGCCAGCACCCGCTTCAAAAGCTCGATGGCGCGGCCTCGCTTGGCCTGCGTCTGGGAGTCGTCGGCGGCGTAGTTGACGTCCTCGAGCGCGCCGAGGACCCGGATCATCAGCGGGGTGTCGGCCTTCTCCGCCAGTTTCATCAGACCGTCGAAGAACGGTTGCTCCTTGTTCGCCAGCCAGCCGATCAGGTTGCCGGAGTAGGCGTCGAAGCCGAACTGCGGGGCCTCGACGATCGCCGGCTCCAGCCCATCGATGTCCCTGAGGTACAGCAGCGTCAGCCCGAGCAGCGCATGCGTCTGCTGGGCCCACGGGTCGTCCACCGCCGCCAGCGCCGCCATGCGCTTCTTCATCGTGTCCTTGTGCGCCGCGACCTTCTCGCGCACCGACGGCTCCGGGCTCTGCGCCATGTACAGCAGCGCGTTCGCGCCCTCCTTGGCCATGCCGTAGTCGTCGCTCCCGAGCGCCTCGACGACGATCGAGAGGTTCTCGACCTGGTCGGCCTGGGCGATGTGGTGGATCACCACCGGACGCCACTGCTCCTGCGTCGCGCAGCTCCAGCACTCGGCGAGCTTGCCGGGGTCGTTGGTCTTGCGGGCGTCGGCGCAGATCTGGGCCTGGTGCTGCTCGTAGAGGATGTACCCGCCGGCGGCGCCGCCGCCGATCAGCAGGACCAGCGCGGCGCCCGTGAAGATGATCTTCCCCCGTCGGGAGAACCGGCTGGGCCGCTTCCCCTCCGGCAGCAGGTCCGGCGGCAGCGGCCCGGGCTCGTCCTCCAAGCTCGCCTGCGGCGCCGCCGCCCGCAGCACCTCGCCGTGCGTCGCGGGCACGGTCTCGGTCTCCGCGGGCTCCGGCAGCGGCTCGTCCGCCTCCGGCAGTTGCTCGTCGTCCGGGCCGAGGTCGTTCTCATCGTGGGCCATGACCGTCTCCTTTCGTCAGGAACGCGCCGCCGGCGCGGCCGTCCCGCCTCCCGCTCCCGGAACCGCCTCCGGCAGCAGGCCGTGCTCACGCAGGAATCGCTCGATGCGCAGATTCATCATCTCCGGAAACTCGACGGGCACGTAGTGCGTCCCGCCGCGCACGATCAACAGCTCCGCCCCCGCCACCCGCCGCACCATCTCCTCGGACAGCGCCCGCGGCGTCATCGGGTCGCGGTCCCCCGCCACCACCAGGAACGGGCAGCGCACCGCCGCCAGCGCGTGCTCGGCGTCGTGCTCCCCCAGCGCCAGCAGCGTCGAGAAGTACGCGGGCAGGTCGAGGTCGCCGAAGTCCCGGACCAGCTCGCGGAACACCCGGCGGTCCAGCGTCTTGCCCACCAGCCCGACGGCGATCATCGCGTCGAGCACCCACTCCCAGCCCGAGCCCAGCTTGAGCAGCGCCGAGAACGGCCGCGGCACGTCCCGGATCAACCGGCCGATCGCCGGGATCGCATGGCGCGCGTACCGCCCGCCCAGCGCCGTCTCGAACGGCCGCCCGTACGCCCCGTTGATCGCCACCAGCCCGCGCACCCGCTCCGGCGCCCGCGCCGCGACCTCGAAGTCGAGCTGCACCCCCATCGACCAGCCGACCCAGATCGCCTGCCCGACGCCGTAGGCATCGGCCACCGCCAGCGCGTCCCGCACGTGGGCGTCCATGTCGTAGCGCGCGGGCGCGGCGGACAGTCCCGAGCGGTAGGTGCCGCGGTAGTCCCACGAGACCACGTGGAACCGCTCGCGGAAGAACTCGATCAGGTGCCGCCACGCCGTCCAGGTGCCCCCCAGCCCGTTGGCCAGCATCATCACCGGTCCCGAGCCCGTCTCGCGACACGCCAGCACGGTGCCGTCGAAGCTCGTGACGGCTCGCTCGCAGACCAGTCCGGTGATCTCGCCGCGCATGCCCCTCCAGGGCCGGTCCGTGACGATGCTCCCGTACTTCCCGCCCCGCCACCCACCGATGGGCGCAGCCCGCAGACCCGGAAGCGGCGCCGACTATACCGGCCGCGATTCCGCGGATCAAGGCGTGATTTGAGACCGATCCGCGCCCGTTTCCCGGGGCCGCCTACTCGCGCCAGCGGAGGATCGTCCCCCCGATGCCCACCGCCCAGACCTGTGCGGCCGAGGCGCCCCAGACGCCGGTCAGGCGGGTCGTCACCCCGCTGGTCGAAGGACTCCAGGCGCTGCCGTCCCATCGCCGGATCGTCCCCCCGTCGCCCACGATCCAGGCCATCGTGACCGAGCCGGCCCAGGCGCCGCGCAGGGACACGGTCGTCCCGGTGTCGACCCCGGCCCACGCCGTGCCGCTCCAGTGCCGCGCCGTCCCCGCGGCGCCGACCAGCCAGACGTCGCCGGACGACGTGCCGTCGACCGCCAGGAGGTCGTTCGTCGTGCCCGTGCCGGTGGTCGTCCAGCGGTCGCCGTTCCAGCGGCCGATGGTTCCGGAGTCCGTCGGGGCGAACACCGCGTCCGTGGCGGCGCCCCATGCTCCGTTCAGGGCGTTCCCGGTGTTGATCGCGACCTTGGTCCAGACCTCCGTCGCGTCCCGGTGGATCGTCACCGCCTTGGGGCCGTCCAGTTCCCCGACGGCCCAGACGTCGATGGTGGCGGCGCCCCACACTCCGTTGAGGGTCGAGGTCGTCGGCGAGGTCTCCGGGCTCCAGGTGCTCCCGTCCCAGCGCAGGATCACGCCGCCGTCGCCGACGGCCCAGGCGTTGCCGACCGGCCCGGCCCACACGCCCCGGAGCACCCGGCCGGAGCCCCCCGCCACGGTGCTCCAGGTCGTGCCGTTCCAGCGCAGGATCACTCCGTTGCCGACCGCCCAGGCGGCGCCGGCCTCGCGACCGTCGATCGCGTACAGGTCGGCGGTGGTCGGCGCCGGGGTGACCGGGCACCAGAACCCCTCGTCGGTCTTGCCGTCGGCGTCGTCGTCGCAGTTGTTGCAGCCGACCTCCGGCACCGAGCACGGGCCCCAGGTGCAGGTGCTGCCGCAGGTCCGCGTGCCGGTTCCGCCGCCGCACGGGCCGTCGCACGAGCCGGTGGCCCCGAGCGCGCACTCGAACCCCTCGTCGGTCAGGCCGTCGCAGTCGTCGTCCGAGCCGTTGCACGAGTCGGTCGTCGCCAACTCGCAGAGGCCGGACCAGACGCAGGCGCTCGCGCACGCCTCGGTGCCGGCGCAGGAGCCTCCCGGTCCCGTCGTCACGCAGGAGCGACTGGAGTCGCGGGCGCACTCCATGCCGGCGCCGTTGTCGGTGATTCCGTCGCAGTTGTCGTCGAGGGCGTTGCAGGCCTCCGCGGCTTCCGGGTGGACTGCGGCCCGGGTATCGTCGCAGTCGCCGCCGCAGTCGGCACCCGGACCGTAGGTGTCGCCGTCGCCGTCGATCAGGATGCCGGCGCAGACGCCGCCGGCGCAGACGTCGCCGGAGGTGCAGGTGTTGCCGTCGTTGCAGGGGCGCGTGTTCGGGGAGTGGGTGCAGGCCTGGCCGCCGGCGACCGAGATGCAGGCGTCGTCGGTGCAGACGTTGTCCGGCACCTCGTTGCAGTCCGCCGCGGCGTGGCACGAGTACCGGCAGTCGGTCTCGCAGCCGTCGCCCGCCGTCGTGTTGCCGTCGTCGCACTCCTCGCCGGCCTGCACGGTGCCGTCCCCGCATCCCTCGCGCGAGCAGGTGCCGTCGCGGCAGCGGCCCGACGCGCCGCCGGCCGTCGTGCAGGTCGTCCCGTCGGCCAGCGGGGTCCCGGCGCGGCAGACGTGCGTCCCGGTGTTGCAGGTCTCCGTGCCCGAGCAGACATCGAGGTCGTCGCAGTCCGCGTTGGTCTCGCAGCTCCAGGTGCAGTCGGCCTCGCAGCCGTCGCCCGCCGTCGTGTTGGCGTCGTCGCACTCCTCGCCGCGGTCGCCGTCGACCCAGCCGTCGCCGCACGAGGACAGCGTGCAGAATCCGCCGAGGCAGAGGTCGCGGGTCAGCGGGTCGCCGTCGCGGTCGCAGGGCGTGCCGTCCCCCGGGGGCGTCCCGGCCGCGCAGGTGTGCGTCCCGAGGTTGCAGGTCTCGGCGCCGTTGCAGAACCGCGTGTCCGCACAATCGGGGTCGCTCTCGCAGGTCCAGGTGCAGTCGGCCTCGCAGCCGTCGCCCG
>JAFGHH010000061.1 GCA_016930215.1 Deltaproteobacteria bacterium | reverse complement strand
GGCTCCACCGCCAGCGACACCCCGACCAGCCCGGCCTGCATCGGGTCCAGCCCCGTGGTCTCGGTGTCGACCGACAGGACCCCGCGCTCGCGCGCCCGGGCCAGCAGCCCGTCCAGCTCCTCGAGCGACCGGACGGCGGCGTAATCGATGCCGGCGGGACGCCCGGCCGGCACCGCCGCCCCGCCCTCCCCGGCCGGCGCCCCGAGCGCGGCGGCGAGCGTATGGAATTCGAACCGCTGGAACACCGCCCGCAGCCGCTCGGTGTCGGGCGGAGCCCAGCGCAGCGCCTCGAGGTCGACGGTCACCGGGACGTCGTCGCGCAGCGTCACCAGCGGGCGGGCCTGCAGCGCCTTGGCGCCGTGCTCCTCGAGCGCCTTGCGCACCTTCGGATTGGCCACCTCCCCGGCGCGCGCCAGGACCGCCTCGAGCGACCCGAACTGGCGCAGCAGCTTCGCCGCCGTCTTCGGGCCGACCCCGGGCAGCCCGGGGACGTTGTCGGTGGCGTCGCCGACCAGGGCCTGCAGGTCGATCATTTGCCCCGGCGGCACCCCCCACTTCGCCTCGACCTCGGCCGGACCGTACAGCTCGTCCTTGTCCGGTACGTACAGCAGCACGCGGTCGGAGACGAGCTGGCACAGGTCCTTGTCCGAGGCCAGGATCACGACCGGGCGCTCGGGCGCCACCCGCCGGACCGCCGTGGCGATGACGTCGTCGGCCTCGAAGCCGTCCTGCTGCAGGGCGGGGATGCCGTAGGCCTCCACCACCTCGCGCACGAAGCCGAACTGGGGCCTGAGGTCCTCGGGCGGCGGGGGACGGTTCTTCTTGTAGTCGGGGAACAGGGCCTCGCGGAAGGTCGGGGTGCGCGAGTCCATGGCGATGCCGAGGAAGCGCGGGGCCGACTCGGCCACCAGCTTCTGCAGCATCTTGGTCACGCCGAACACCGCGCCGGTCGGCTCGCCGTGGGCCGTCGTCAGGCCGCGGACCGAGTAGTAGAACCGGAAGACGAAGCCGGAGATGTCGAGCAGGTACAGGGCGTCGTCGAAAGGAGGTTCGCGCAGTCGGTCGGCCTTCGCCATCGCAGGCGCTACACTTGCCGGTTACGGGGTCGCAGTCAAGGCGCTATACTGCCGGGCGATGTCCGTGCCCCGCGCCCTCCTCCGCTCGTCCTCCGCCCGGCGGCTGCTGCTGGCCGCGGTGGTGGTCGCCGGGGACTGCGGCGCCGGGGACGCCGCCGCGGTCCGGCCGCAGGTCGGCGCGGAGCAGGAAGGAAAGGCCACCTACTACTCGGACTCGCTCGCCGGCAACTCCACCGCCAGCGGCGAGCCGTACGACCCCCGGGCGCTCACCGCCGCGCATCGCACCCTCCCCTTCGGCACGCGCGTCCGCGTCACCCGCCTGGACAACGACCTGTCGGTCGAGGTCCGGATCAACGACCGCGGGCCGTTCGGCCGCCGCGACCGGATCATCGACCTCTCGCGCGCCGCCGCCGAGCAGTTGGAGATGATCCGGGCCGGCGTGGTTCGCGTGCGGCTGGAAGTCCTCGAGACGCCGTAGCGGCCGCACTCGCGCCGCCAAGCCCGCTGCGCGGGCCTGCGGCGCTACGTGGCGCCCCGGACCGCTGGCCAACCCCCTTGCGAACGTGCGCCGTGCCTTCTCAGCCGCAGCAGACGGTGACCCAGAGCGTACGGCTGCAGGAGAAGTCGTTGCAGTCGGTGTAGGTGTCGCCGTCGTCGTCGATGTCGTTGTCGCACAGCGCGTCGGTGTTCTCCTCGCCGCACACCGTCACGTGGCCGTTGCGCGAACAGGCGAAGTCGTCGCAGTCGGTGTGGCCGTTGCCGTCGTCATCCACGCCGTTGTCGCACGTCGTGTTGTCGCACTCCCCACCCGACTCGCAGGGACAGACCGCGTCCGGATGGTACAGGCAGTCGTAGTCGACGCAGTCGGTGTAGGTGTCGCCGTCGTCGTCCGTGCCGTTGCCGCACTGCGCCGGCGCCTCGTGCGGACAGACCGTCACGCACGGGTTGTTGTAGCAGTCCGAGTCTCCGCAGTCGGTGTGGGTATCGCCGTCGTTGTCGATGTCGTCGTCGCAGGCTGCGTTGGTGCTCTCGCCGCAGACCGGCAGGTCCTCGCAGTCCCAGTCGTCGCAGTCGGTGTGCGTGTCGCCGTCGTTGTCGATGTCGTCGCTGCACAGCGCGTCGGTGTTCTCCGGAGAGCCGCAGATCGTCACCGCCGGGTTCGTGGAGCAATCGAAGTCGTCGCAGTCGGTGTAGCCGTCGGCGTCGTTGTCGAAACCGTCGTCGCACAGCGCGTTCGTGTTCTCGGGACCCGTCACCACCTCGCCGTCGGCGTCGGCGTCCGCATCGGCGCCCACGCTGTCGTCCGTCGTCGTCCCGTCGTCCCGCGCGTCCGGGACCACCGTGTCGTCCGTCTCCGCCCGACAGCCGAGCCCCACCCCCAACGCCACCACCATCAGAATCCACAGTCCGTTGCGCATCTCGCACCTCCGATGCAGGGCGGTGTAGCAGGCCGGAGGCATGTGTGCAAGTAGCATACAGCCGTTTCCGGCGCGGAACCCGGGCCGGATCCCGCGCCGACCTACGGCTCCCGGACGGCCTCCGCCCTGCCGGCACCCCCGCAGTGCGGCCCCGGCTCCGGCGACCAGATCAGCAGTCGTTCCAGCGCCCGACGGCGACTTGCGCCGAGCCCCGCGATCCCCCGCAGCTCGACCCGACCGGGCCTCGTCGCCCGCGCGCGCAGCAGTTCCTCGGCCAGCTTGGGACCCACGCCGGGCAACGCCTCGAGGTCCTCGCGGCACGCGGTGCGCAGGTCGACCGGCAGCCCCAGCAGCAGCCGGGTCGCCCCCGGCAGGTCCGTCAGTCGCGGAACGCACGGTCCGGCCGCCCGCTCCGGCGCCAGGACCAGCCGGCGGCCGTGCAGCGGGCATTCCCGCAGCAGGCGGTTCACCTGCCGGAGGGAGGCGTCGTCGTCGCACGGCGCCCGCAGGGCGAGGTCGGCCGCCGACAGCGCTCCGGACGCGCAGCGCAGACCGGGTCGCCCCGACGCCCCGACGACCTCGAGGCAGACCCGAGCGCCGTCCGAGGAGCCGCCCGCGGGAACGTCGCTCCGGCCGGCTCCATCGACGGCGCGGCCGCTGCCGGCCAGGCGCACCCCGAGACCCGCCAGGACCAGCAACGTGGTGGCCAGCACAGCCCGCTCGGCCGGTGCGGAGTCGAACACGACCGGACCCATCGCGTCGCCGCCGCGAACCGTTGCGTTCGATGCGACCGACGGAACCGAGCTACGGCATGAAGCCCCAGCGGTCCTCACCGGTGCCGCCGACGATCCCGCGGTCGGCGGTGGAGTGGACGAAGTACACGACGCCGCGGCAGTTGTTGGCGGGAACCTGGTCGTAGCAGAAGCTCGAGTTGCAGCCGCCGCCCGGGGCGAGCTGACCGTCGGCGGTCCAGCCGAGGGTCAGCGGCCGGTGGTCCCCGATCAGGAAATAGTGTCCGCGCTTGACCGCCACCGGCTCGTGGTCCTTGAGCAGGCCGCCGGCGTCCTTCGCGTACAGCACCGGCACCTGCTCGCCGAACAGGCTCGCGTGTTCCCAGACCATGTACTCCATGCTCTGGACGGCCCGGTTCGGGCTCCAGTAGCGGAAGAGCTTGGAGTCGGTGCCGACGTTCTTGTCCGAGTCGTTGACGCGGAGAAGGCCGCGGCGGATCTCGACCCGGTCGCCCTCCATGCCGACGACGCGCCCGAGGACCTTCACCCCCTTGCGGGTCGGGTCGGGGTGGTCGCAGAGCACCGCGTCGCCCTTCTCGATGTCGCAGCGGTAGCAGAGCAGGAACTTGTCGCCGGCCATCAGGTTGGGCGCCATCGAGTCGTCGGGGGCGGTGCGGACCTTGAAGAACAGCACGCCGACCCCGAACAGCAGCGCGAACAGCACCGCCAGCCAGAACAGGGTCTTGAACACCACACTCATCGCGCCCGCCTCTCGCTCGCACTATAGAGGTCCGCCCGCGAGACGGTCAAATCCGCCCGGCCGGGAGCACCCGACGGCAGCCGGTACGTTCGGGGACTATGCGCCCGAGGAACCGTCGCCCGGAAGAGGGTCGAGCGCCGCCAGCAGGTCGAGTGCCGCGGCGAGCGGATCGGGGGCGGCGAGGACGCCACGGATCGTCGCCACGCCCCAAGCGCCCGCCTCCCGCGCCGCTCGCGCCTGCGCCGGCGCGAGGATCCCGCCCAGCGCCAGCACCGGCCGTCCCGCCGCCGCCGCACACGCCGCGCGCAACGCCTCGAGCCCCCGCGCCGGGCCCTTGCCGGGCGTGGCGAACACCGGGGAGAAGGTGAGGTAGTCGACCTCCGCGGCGACCCGCGCCAGCTCGTCGAGCGCGTGCGCGGAGTAGCCGAGCCGCAGGCCGGGCGCCGGCGCGCGGACCTCGGCCGGCGGCAACCCGTCGGCCTGCAGGTGCACGCCCGCCGCCCCCGCGGCGAGCGCCAGGTCGAACCGGCGGCGAACGAAGACCGGGACCGCGGCGCCGCCGGCGCGGACGAGCGTCCGGGCCGCCGCGAGCTGCTCGCGCGCGGAGAGCCGCGGCTCCCGCAGATAGACCGCCGCCGCCCCGGGAGCGAGCGCGCCGGCCAGTCGCTCGACGAGCGCCGCGAGCCGTTCGATCGGCAGCACCGAGGCGTCGGAGATCAGCAGCAGGCGGGGTGCGGTCACGGGTTCGGTCCGGTCGCGCCGCCGGTCCCGGACGTCGGCGGCCCGTGCCGCAGGTCGTCGTCGGCCCGGGCGGCCCAGCGCGTCCCCGGAAACCGCTCGACGACGTACTCGAGCGCCGCGCGCCAGCCCTCGAGGTCGCCGCGCTCGCGCAGCCGCCCGGCCAGCAGGTAGCACTCCTCGGCGGCATCGGGATACGTCGGAAGCGGCTCGCGATCGGTGGTCGGACACTGCATCGGCGCCGCGCCGGCGGCGAGGGTCGCCGCCAGCAGGAGACACGCCGTGCGCCCGGCACCCACGTCCGTCCTCCTACTCGATCAGCCCCTCGATCGGACTGGAGGCGGAGGCGTAGCGCCTGCGGGGCATGCGTCCCGCCAGGAACGCGGCCCGCCCGGCCTGCACGCCCAGCTTCATCGCCTCGGCCATCCGCGCCGGTTCCTTGGCGGCGGCGATGCCGGTGTTGACCAGCACCCCGTGGCACCCCAGCTCCATCGCGACGGCGACGTCCGAGGCGGTGCCGACGCCGGCATCGACGATCACCGGGACCTTCGCCTGTTCCAGGATGATGCTGATGTTGTGCGGGTTGCGGATGCCGAGGCCCGAGCCGATGGGTGCGGCGAGCGGCATCACGGCGGGGCAGCCGAGCGCCTCGAGCTTGCGGGCGAGGATCGGGTCGTCGAGGCAGTACGGCAGGACGACGAACCCCTCCTTGAGCAGCACGCGGGCCGCCTCGAGCGTCCCCTCGTTGTCGGGGAACAGCGTCTTCGGATCGCCGATCACCTCGAGCTTGAGCCAGGGGGTCCCGAGCGCCTCGCGGGCCAGGCGCGCCGTGCGGATCGCCTCGTCGGCGGTGTAGCAGCCCGCGGTGTTGGGCAACACCAGGTAGCGCTTGGGGTCGACGAAGTCGAGCAGGCACTTGCCGGTCCCCGCCTCCTCGAGGTTGACGCGGCGCACCGCCACCGTCACGACCTCCGTGCCGGACTTCTCCAGCGCCTCGCGCATCAGCTCGAAGGTGGCGTACTTGCCGGTACCCACGATCAGCCGCGAGTGGAACTCGCGATCGGCGATCTTCAACACGTCCCGCTCCACCATCTCTCGTCCTCCTCACCCCCCGCCGACCAGCTGGACGACCTCGAGCACGTCGCCGTCCTCGAGGGCAACCTCGGCGAACCTCGCGCGAGGCACGACCTCGCGGTTCCGCTCGACGGCCGCGACCTGCGGCGCCCGCCCGAGCCGCTCGAGCAGCGCGGCGACCGTCGTGCCGTCCTCGAAGGTGCGCTCGACACCGTTGAGCCGCACGCGGATCGCCATCGGCGGGACCATAACGAAGCGGGGCGCGTCCGGCAAGGGCGCCGCCCGACGGCGCAGGGCGAGTCGCTCAGCCGCAGAAGAACAGGCAGCGGTCGCCGACGGGAACGAGCGAGCCGTTGCAGGTGCCGCTGGTGCAGGTATTGCCGCAGCTGCCGCAGTCGGTGGCGCTGACGTCGCGGCAGGCGCCGGCGCAGCAGAGCTGGGCGCCGCCCGGGCTGCCGACGACGCAGGGGAAGATCAGGCCGACCCTGCGGCAGGCCGCGGCGGACCCGCAGCGGCAGCCGCCCGCCGTGCAGCGATCCGCGACGGTCGTGTCGCAGACATTGCCGCAACCGCCGCAATTGGCGAGGTCGGAGGTGGTGTCGACGCACCGCCCGCTGCAGCACGACTCGCCCGCCGCGCAGCAGGTGGAGCCGCAGACCACCGCGCCGAGCGGGCAGCAGAGGAAGGTCGAACCGACCCCGACGCACTGCTCGTCGTCGGCGCAGGCCACGGTCCCGCAGAGGCAGTCGCCCATC
Source organism: Deltaproteobacteria bacterium (assembly GCA_016930215.1). Taxonomy (GTDB): domain Bacteria; phylum Myxococcota_A; class Polyangia; order DRWM01; family JAAZOP01; genus JAAZOP01. The sequence continues at coordinate 2,561 of JAFGHH010000061.1, read as the reverse complement.
GCGCAGCGCTCGTTCTCCGCGCAGGCGATGCCGCAGCCGCCGCAGTGGGCCGTGTTGGAGCTGGTGTTGGTGCATGCCCCGTCGCAGCACGACTCGCCGGCCGCGCAGATCGAGCCGCCGCACGAGCAGCCGCCCATGATGCACGACTCGCCCTCCCGGCACGCGGTCTCGCACGTGCCGCAGTGGCGCGTGTCGGTCATCGTGTCGACGCAGCTCGCGCCGCAACACGTGAGCCCCTCGCCGCACGGCGGCGAGCATTCGAGCGTCACGCAGATGCCCAGCGCGCAGGTCTCGCCGGCGCCACAGGCGTGTCCGCACGACCCGCAGTTCGCCGCGTCGGTGCGGGTGTCGACGCAGGTGCTGCCGCAGCACGCCAGGCCGTCGGCGCAGCCGCCGCAGGGATCCGGTACGCAGATTCCGGTGCGACACACCTGGCCGGCGGGACAGGCCGTTCCGCAGGCGCCGCAGTTCGCCGCGTTCTCCTGCAGGTTCACGCAGCCGGCGCCGGCGCAGCACGTCTCGCCCGCGCCGCACGCCGCCGCCCCGTTGCACGTGCAGGCCCCCGCCGCGCAGCCGTCCGCCGACGGTGCCGCGCAGGTCGTCCCGCACGCTCCGCAGTTCGCCGGGTCGGTCTGCAGGTCGACGCAGGCCGCCCCGCACCGCTCCCGGCCGGACGGGCAGGTTCCGGAGGAGCCGTCGTCGTCGGACGACGTGGTGGCGCACGCCGCGAGCAGCGCCAGTGCCGCCGCAACCGCCCGCCGCCCCAACCCACGCTCGCCGGCCCGTCGCATCTCTACCTCCGTCCTGCGCCCCGAACGACTGCCGGAATGGTATCCGCCGAATCCCCGCCGCGCAAGGTCGGCCGCAACAGCCGACCGCGACCGCCGAGGGGGATCCGCTCCCGCGCACGGAGCCTTGACCCGCGCCCGCCGATGGACTGGACTCCCGGGTGATGCACCGCCGCACCCGCTTCGCCGTCTCCCCGCGCCCCTTCGCGCACGCGCCGCGTCCGGAGGCCGCGTGACCTACCACGAGCAGTACGCGATCGGCGCGGCGCTGACGCTGGCCGTGGAGCTGCCCGTCGCACTGCTCGTGGCCCGGCGCGTGCGGCTGCTCGCCTCCGACCTCCGCCTCCTCGGCACGACGCTGCTCGGCATCGCCCTGACCCACCCCGCGATGTGGTACGTGCCGTGGTTCTTCTTCGCCCCGGCGCTCACCCCCGTGAACTACCCGCTGTACCTGGCCGTGGGCGAGACGGCGACGGTGCTGGTCAAGACGCTGGTGTTCTGGGGCCTGCTCGTGCCGCACCGGCCGTGGCTGGCCCTGGCGCTCGGGACGCTGGGGACGGCGGCTTCCTACGGGGTGGGACTGCTGGTCTGGGCGATCCTGGCGGCCGTCGCCGGCTAGGCCGGGGGCGGCGCGAAGTTCCGGACGGCGTGGAGCACGATGCCCGCCGACACCGACACGTTGAGCGAGGCGACGCCGCCGGCGGCGATGCGGATCCGCAGCCGGCGGTGGCACAGCTCCCCGGTCAGCCGCCGCATCCCCGGCCCCTCGCTGCCCAGCACCAGGCACAGCGGCAGGCGCAGGCCGGCGTCGGCCACCGAGGATTCGCCCTCGGGGTCGAGGCCGACCACCTCCACGCCCGCGCCCGCGAGGCGCCGCAACACCTCGGCCAGGTTCGGCACGCGGGCGATGCGGCACAGCTCCGTGGCCCCCGCGCTGGCCCGCACCACCGCCTCGGTCACCGACGCCGCCCGCCGCTCGGGCAGCACCACGACATCGACGCCGAAGGCGACGCAGGAGCGGAGGATCGCGCCGAGGTTCTGGGGATCCTGGATCTGGTCGAGCGCGACGATCAGCGCCTCGCCACCCCGCTCGGCAACGACCTGCTCGAACTCCGCGAGGCCGAGGTAGGGATAGTCGCCGGCGAGCGCCACGATGCCCTGGTGCGCGCGGCCGGCCGCGAGCGTCTCGATCAGCTCGGGCTCGGCCTGCCGCACCGTCACGCCGCGCGAGCGGGCCAGACGGGCGACCTCGCGGAAGCGCTCGCCCTTCTCACCGACCGCCAGGTAGACGATCAGGACCTCGCGGCGACCGGCGCGCAGCGCCTCGCCCACCGCGTGCGGCCCGAGCAGAATCCGGCCCTCGCCGGTCGGAACCTCGTCCGGGCCCGGGCGTCCCGGGTCGCGGTCGAAGCCGAGCCTGGTCTGGGAACCCGGTGGTGGCGGCGGCGACGAGGGGGTCGCGTGGACCCGCTCGCCCCGGCGGTGGCGGCGAATCCCGCCCGAACCTCCGCCGGTCCCGTCGCGCTCCGATTGCCCCCCCGAGGGCTTCCCGCCGGACGACGCTCCACGACGCCCCATCAGCTCGCACTCCCCATCGCCGCCTCGATGACGGCACGAATCGCCCGGGCGGCGGCCACCGGGTCCGCGGCGTCGCGGATCGGTCGCCCGACCACCAGCACGTCGGCGCCGGCCGCGATCGCCGTGGCCGGGTCGGCCACCCGGACCTGGTCCGAGGCGGCGCTGCCCTGCGGGCGCACGCCCGGCGTGACGATC
>JAFGHH010000442.1 GCA_016930215.1 Deltaproteobacteria bacterium | reverse complement strand
GGCCTGGAGGCCGCGCGCGCCGTCGTCGCCCGCCTGTTCGGCTCGCGGCTGGCCCAGGCCGCGGCCACCGCCGACGTCGACCCCAAGAGCCGGCTGCAGGAGGTGGTCCAGGCACGGCGCCACGTCACGCCGAGCTACCGGCTGCTGCGGTCCTGGGGGCCGGACCACGATCGGCAGTTCGAGGTCGAGTGCCTGATCGGGGACGACGTCGTCGGCACGGGACGCGGGCGGAGCAAGAAGGAGGCCGCGATGGCTGCGGCCGCCGACGCCCTGGAGAAGGCCGGACGGCCGTCCGAACCGGCGCCGCCCGACGACCCGCCCGAGAACCCGTAGGGGAGGGCGAGCGCGCCGGAGCCCGGAGAGCGGAGGCGGGGCGAGTCCTCCCGCTCGCGGCGGCGGCCGCGTGCCCCGTCCGCGCGCCCGTCCTACGCCGGCGTCCCGAGGATCGCCGCCAGGTCCTGCTCGGGCGTCGTGATCGGCATCACGTTGAACTTCTCGACCAGCACCTGCAGCGCCGCGGGCGTCACGAACGCCGGCAGCTTGGGTCCGAGGCGGATGTCGCGGATCCCGAGGTGCAGCAGCGTCAGCAGGATCGCCACCGCCTTCTGCTCGTACCACGACAGCACCAGCGACAGCGGCAGGCCGTTGACGTCCGTGCCGAACGCCTCGGCCAGCGCCCCCGCGATCCGGATCGCCGAGTACGCGTCGTTGCACTGGCCGATGTCGAGCAGTCGGGGGATGCCGGCGACATCGCCGAACTCGAGCTTGTTGAAGCGGAATTTGCCGCAGGCCAGCGTCAGCACCACGCAGTCCTTCGGCACCGACTCGGCGAACTTCGTGTAGTAGTTGCGGCCGGTCTCGGCGCCGTCGCAGCCGCCGACCAGGAAGAAGTGCCGGAGCTTGCCCTGCTTCACCGCTTCGACCACGGCGCCGGCCACGCCGAGCACCGCGTGGTGGCCGAAGCCGACCGTGATCGTCCGGTCGGGCCCGTCGGCGTCGAATCCGGGCGCCTCGAGCGCCGCGCGGATCACCGGGGCGAAGTCGCCGCCGGTCACGTGGGTCACCCCCGGCCAGGCCACCAGGCCGGTGGTGAAGATCCGCGCCTGGTAGCTCTCCTTCGGCCGCTGGATGCAGTTGGTCGTCATCAGGATCGCGCCGGGAAACTCGTCGAACTCCCGCCGCTGGTCCTGCCACGCGCCGCCGCAGTTGCCCGCCAGGTGCGGGTGCTTGTGCAGCTCCGGGTAGCCGTGGGCCGGCAGCATCTCGCCGTGGGTGTAGACGTTGATCCCGGTGCCGACGGTCTGTTCGAGCAGCGCGGCGAGGTCCTTGAGGTCGTGGCCCGAGATCAGAATCGCCTTGCCCTTGCGCGGGTTGATGCGGACCTTCGTCGGGACCGGGTGGCCGTAGGCGCCGGTGTTGGCCGCGTCGAGCAGCTCCATCGCCTTGAGGTTCGCCTCGCCGACCCGCAGCGCCAGTCCGAGCAGCTCCGGCACCGTGGCCGGCCGGGTCAGCTGGTCCAACGCCTCGTGGAAGAAGGCGTAGATCGCCGGCTCCTCGCGGCCGAGAATCTGCGCGTGGTCGACGTAGGCCGCGGCGCCCTTGAGCCCGTACAGCGACAGCTCCTGCAGGCCCACCACGTCCGGCCCGAGCGTCTCGATGCGCGAGGGGATCATCGCCGCCTCGCCTTGCCGCACCAGACCGGCGACGTCCTTGGCCGGGACCAGCGCTGCCGGTCCGGCCGGCCGCTCCGGCTCGCGCCCGGCCTTCGCGCACGCCGCCTCGTGGAGCCCCCGGGCGCGGTCGCGCAGCTCCGCGGTGCGGACGACGAGGCGCGCGAGACGTTCGGGATCGAAGTTGACGTTGGTGACCGTGGTGAACAACGCCTCGACCACCCCGAGGTCGACCTCCCGATCGCGGGCCTCGGGACCGCCGACCTGCCGTGCCCGGTGCGCGTACACCGCGACCCCCTTGGCCGCCTCGATCAGCAGGTCCTGCAGCGCGGCGGTGCGCGGGTCCTTGCCGCACACCCCCGACGTCCTGCACCCGGTGCCCTTCGCCGTCTGTTCGCATTGCCAGCAGAACATCGTCACCTCCCCGTGCGCCCGCGGCGCACTTGCTGTTCCGGCGCGACCACGCGGCCGGAGGACTTGCGCGAAGACCGAATCGCCGACACGTCCAGCCGCAGGGCGGCCAGCGCGGACAGCCGGGTGCTCGCCAAGTAGGTCCGAAACTCGGCGTCGATGCGGCGCAACAGGTCGCCCATCACGCAGCCGCGGGCGTGACAGACGGGACGTCCGAGCAGGCAGGGCGACGGCCGCAGCGGACCCGCCACCGCCTCGTAGACCTCGAGCAGCGCCACCTCGTCCGGCGCGCGTCGCAGGACAAAGCCGCCGGCGGGGCCCCGGACCGAGTGCACCAGCCCGGCGTGCGCCAGCCGCTGGAGCACCTTGGCCAGGTGGGCCTGGGAGACGCCGAGCGCCGCGGCCAGATCCCGGGCCGGTCGGCGGCGGCCGGGGTCGGCGGCGAGCAGCCCGGCCGTGTGCAGCGCCAGCGCCGCCGCGTCCGAGATGGCCAGGATTCCGCTCAGCACGACCTCCCCGCCGGAGCAACCGGCATTCAGGTACGCCTATACCGCAATAGCCGGAGGGCTGTCAAGGGGGAAGTCGCGGAGTCGAACGGCGGGGCGCCGGGCAGCGGCCCGAAGCCGCGGGCGGAAGCGGGCGCCCGCGCCGGCACGAACGGGTTCGTCCGGAGGTGGCGGAGGCCGCCCTCAGATCCGGATCGTCTTCCAGCCGCCGGCGCGGAACTTGAGCAGCATCACCGCGGCAAGAGCTGCGGCGTAGCAGGCGACGGCGACCCAGACGCCGAGGACCTCGAGACCGAGCAGCACGCCGAAGACGTAGGACAGCGGGATCAGCAGCCCGAAGTGCAGCGCCGCCTCGACGTACATCACGAACCGCGTGTTGCCGGCGCCGAACAGGCACTGCGTGGCGATGATCGCCATCGCGATCACCGATTCGACGGCCGCCATCACGCGCAGCGAGTCGCGCGCGGCATCGATCACCGCCGGGTCCTGGTTGAACAGCCCGATCGTGAAGTCCGGAAACAGGAACTCGAGCAGCCCGAGCAGCCCGAACAGGTAGGCGCCGAACTTGATCGATTGCCAGCCGTAGCGTTCGGCGAGCACGGGATTCCGTTCGCCGAGGCTCTTGGAGACGAGGGTGGCGGTGGCGGTGCCGAGGCCGATCGCGCCGATGAAGGCGATCGACATGACGTCCATGATGATCTTCGTGGCGGCGGTCTGGACCGAGCCGGGCTGCGGGACCAACTCGTCGATGTAGGCCACGATCTTGAGCACCATCAGGAAGCCGGTCATCACGACGGCCGTGGCGGCGCCGGAGGGGAGCGAGAGCCTGGCGATGTTCCAGACCTGGCGGGCGGAGAGGTGGCGCGCGCGGTAGGGGCGGTAGCGCGCACGGTCGCTTCGTCGCAGGGTGAACAGCAGCATCAGCACCAGGCCGGTGTAGCTGGCGATCATCGAGGCGATCCCGGCGCCGGCCACGCCGAGCCGCGGCAGTCCGAGCTTGCCGAAGACCAGGGCCCAGTCCAGCGCGATGTTGAGGACGTTCATCACCATCGCGGCCGCCAGGTGCACCCAGGTCCGCTCCGTGCCGTCGTAGAACGCCTTGAGCGAGAAGGTCCCGACCATCGACAGGATGCCGACGAACCGCCAGCGGGCGTACTCGACCCCCAGCGCCTGGACGTTGGGGTCGCCGTGCATCAGGGCGAACAGCGCGGGGAGCAGGAACCAGCCGGCGAGCGTGGTGATCGCGCTGAGGATCAGGGTCAGGACCAGCGAGTTGGCGAGGACGGCCCCGGCGGCCTCCGGGTCCCCTTCGCCGTGGCGGCGCGCCACCATCGCCTGGGTGCCGACCCCGAGCGCCGCGCAGAAGCCGCCGAACATCCAGAACAGCGGCATCGAGATGCCGATCGCCGACTGGCCGTCGGTGGCGACGGAGGCGGGGGTGAGATGGCCGATGAAGATCGTGTCGGCGATGTTGATCGCGGTCTGCGTCAGCATCGCCAGGATCACCGGCGCGCCCAGCACCAGTACGCGACGGACGACCAGGAGGTCGAGGGCGAGATTCATCGACTTGCCTGCACTCCTCGCGTTCGGATCGCGCGCTAGGTAGCGGAAGCGACCCGGGAACGCAAGGACGAACCGGCGCTCACGCGGCGGCGCGGACGACGGGTTGGGTGGTTGGTGGGGCGCGAAAAAAAATGTCGGGCGGTGGTGCCGGACGCCTTGCGGCGCCCGGCTCGGCATCATCGACGGGGTGCTCCCCTTCAGAGACTATTGGCAACCTCGAGGTGTCGAGCCGACGTCGCCGTCGTCCCGACCATCCCCTCGTGGAGTTAGGCTGACCTTCGAAGCTCACTCGACACGACGTATCGACGTGTCCGGTTCGTCGATCCCCCTGCGACCTCTCGCAGGTCCTTGGGGTCTTCCGTCGCGCCGCCGGCCTCGGTCGATTGCTCGACCTACATGCCTGGCTTCCGTGGCCTTCGCCCCTCCTCCAGGGTTTTCACTCGAGGCCGCCCGCCGTGCTTCCCGACCTTCTCGCGTGCAGGGTCGTTCCGCGCAGCGCGCCTCTCTTGGGGTTTCGTGCCCTTCAGCGCATCACGGACTCGCGGGTCCACTCATCGCGGGTTTTCCGACTTCCCCGCTACGTTCCGTCCTCAGGGTTTCGACCCTCCCGACGGTTTGCTCCCCGCGCGCCCTCCCGACCATGTTTCAGGCCGGAGCGCTCCTGGGCTTCGCCCTTCAGGGTTTCGATCCTCCGGGTCCGCCGGTACCTCTTGCGAGGCCCGTCACCCCCACGACGTTGAAGGCCCGCCAGCTGCGCACCTCGTGGCGGCCAGGGTCGCGCCAGAACCGGCGCGCGACCCGCCTCCCCGTCCTCGGGGCTTCCCGTCCCCGGAGTCCGACCCCGCCGACCGGCTGTTCGCCGGAACCGCCGGGATCGCTCCCCTCCTGGGCTTCATCCTCCCTGGGGCCGTTCCGCCACCCGTCGCGCCGCCCCGATCTGGCGGCCATCCCCCCCTGGGCTTCCGGACGGTCTTCGGACTTGCGCCCTGCAACCGCCCCGGCCCTTCGGGGTCTTCGACGACGAGCGGCCCAGCTCGACTCCGGGAGTCGAGCAGCCCCTCCGAGGTTCCTTCCCCATATTGTGAAAGAGCCGTTCTCTCGGCCGACGTACCTGCAACACCGTCCGCCGCCCCGAAGCGTCCCTCGGGCCGACGGCCGATGCCGTCGAGGGTCCGTCCGCTTGTGAGAGAGCAGGTCCTTTCGGGGACCCCGCCGAGCGATACCCCACCGCCCGACCTTTCGAGGTTCTCAAACCCCGGTCCGACCGTCAACCCGCGATTTCCGACGACGCGCCGCGGGCACAACCCACCGGAATCACGACGGCCCGCCGCCGCACCGCGGCGTCGAAGACGACACCGCCGGAGGCGGGATCTGCAACCCGACCGGCGGACCTCGACGCCATCGCATCCGGCACGTGCGCGGCGCCGCGAGCACGATGCCGTCGCATCCCGCCCGAAGGCGAGCCGCCCAAGCCGATGGTACCGTCGTCTGCGGGACTACCAGTCGAGACAGCTTGCAACCATCGCACTCCGCGGCGCGCGTGCTTGGAGAACCCCGACAGCACGTCCTGGGAACGCCGGTGGAAGAGAGCCCGCGACGGGACGCCGGCGCCCCCGGCGCGGCGGCCGCGCCGTTCGACAGCCCGTCGCGTGGACGACCGCGTGGAAGCGCGGGTCCTGCCGAACTCGGCAAACGCCGCGGATTTCGACGAGCGTCTCCAAGGCGGTCGAGGGCGCCAGCGGCTCGCCGGCGCTTTCCGCGAGTCTCGCGGCACGATATACTGCGGGCGTGGATGCTTGCCTGCCGGATCCGGTGGCGACCGCCATCCGGCGCTACCGCGGGGCGCTCGAGGCGCGGTTCGGCACGCGTCTGCGCGAGGTGCGGTTGTTCGGCTCGTACGCCCGGGGCGAGGCGGGAATCGAGTCGGACGTGGACCTGCTGGTGCTGGTGGACGAGCTGACGTGGCGCGAGGCGATCGAAGCGATCGATCTGGGGACCGACGAGGAGTACTCGTCCGGCGTGTTGATCTCGCCCATTCCGAGGGCGACGGAGGAGTTCGCGCGGACGGTGACGATGGAGACGCCGTTCGCCGGCCGCGTGCTGCGCGAGGGGAGATCGGTTTGACCGGGGAGAACCGCCGGGCGAACGTCGCGGCCGACGTCGCGCGCGGACAGGACGCGCTCGACTCGGCCGAACTGCTGCTGGCGGCGGGGAAGCACGCGGACGCCGTGGCCAGGGCGTACGATGCAATCCATCACTTCGCGCGGGCCATGCTGCTCACCCGCGACGTGGAGGTCCGGTCGCACCAGGGGCTGCGCTCGGAATTCGGGCTGCACTTCGTTCGCGCCGGCCGACTCGATGCGCGTTTCGGGAAGCTGCTCGTGCAGGTGCAGCGATTCCGCGAGATCGCGGACTACGAGAGCACTTTCACCTTCACGAGGGAACATGCCGAGGAAGAGGTGCGGGCGGCGCGCGACTTCGTGGCCGCGGCACGAACGCTGCTCGCGGAGGAGGGGTTCCTCCCGCCTGCGCCGTGAGCGGCCGCCGGGCAACCTGCTCCGCCCGCTCGAATGCCCGCTGGCCCGCCGGAAACAGACCGCTGTTGAACGGCACGCCGCCGAGGGTGTTCTCCAGCGACGGCGTGTTCTCGACGCGTGCCCGAATCCCGGCCGTTGTCGTTCCGACACCGTCCTTGGTGGTGCCAGGCCGTCCCCCACGCCGTCCGCGGATCCCGCGTCTTCCGGTACGCCCGCCCCGACGTCGGCGACCTCGGCCACCGAGTCCGTGTTCGGCGCGAGCGCGCGACCGCGGGGGAAGTCGCGGTCAGGACCCGTCGTCTTCGCGAGACAGCTCCCGCGCCGGCCAAGCGACCGGGAGCAGGCGACCATGAAACGCGTCGCGCCGCAGGCGGAGCAGCGCGGTCACGTCGGTCGCGTCGTCGGCCGAGGCGTCCGGGCAAGTCCGTACAGCGCCCCCCAGGTTCGGGACCGGTCCGTGCCGTGGTCGTGGTCGTCGTCGTGATCGCAGTCGGGGAGTTCCCTGGGGCGTCGGACCCGGCCAAGCGTCCGACGACGACGACGACCATGACGACGGCCACGCAGGTGGTCCCGGACCTCCGAGAGGCGGTACTCAGGCCGGTCGGCCTGCGAGCTTGTGCAGCGTCAGCGGGACGCGTGGCCTTGGGCCACCTCCATGTCTGGTGCGACGCGGGTCGACTCGACGTCGGTGACGAACTAGGATGGCGCGAACCGAAGGAGGAGAAGGAGATCGGCGATGCTGGAGCGGATCTTCCGGCTGCGGGAGCACGGCACGAACGTCCGGACCGAGGTCGTCGCCGGGCTGACGACGTTCGCTGCCATGGCGTACATCGTGTTCGTCAACCCGGCGATCCTGTCGCTGGCCGCCGGCGGCCCCTCATCGATCCCCTCGCTGCTGTGCGCGACCTGCCTCGCCGCGGCGTTCGGCACGCTGCTGATGGCCTTCGGCGCCAACTACCCGGTGGCCCTCGCCCCCGGCATGGGCGAGAACATCTTCTTCGTCGGCGCCGTCCTGGCCTGGGGGCTGACCTTCGAGCAGGCGCTCGGCGTGATCTTCCTTTCCGGCCTGCTGTTCCTGCTGCTCACGCTGCTGCAGATCCGCCAGCGGCTGCTCGACGCCGTGCCCGACGGCCTGAAGTTCGCCATCGCGGCGGGGATCGGCCTGTTGATCGCCTTCGTCGGGCTGGCCGACGCCGGGATCGTGGTGCGCGACAACGGCGGGATGCAGGGGGCGATGGCCGCGGTGGCCGCGGCGCCGGCCGCCGGGACCGACGCGCTGCGCGAGCAGCTCTTCGGGGCGCTGGACGCCACCGTCTCCGCCCCGGGCTTCGTGCGCCTGGGCGACCTGACCAGCCCGCCCACCCTCCTGGCGCTGTTCGGCCTGGGAGTGACCCTGGTGCTCGTCGTGCGGAAGGTGCGCGGCGCGATCCTGTGGGGCATCGCGGCCGCCACCGTCGTCGCCTGGGCCGCGGGACTCGTGCACTACGCGGGCGTCGCCGCGCTCCCGGCCGCCCCGCCGGTCCTGCGTCTCGACCTGGCCTCGCTGTTCTCCGCGGACGTCTGGGCCCGCGCCCTGCCGCTGGTCGGCGTGTTCCTGTTCATGGACGTCTTCGACACGATGGGGACGCTGATCGGCGTCGGCGAGCGGGCCGGCCTGATGCGGGACGGCCGGCTGCCGCGCGCCAACCGCGCGATGCTCGCCGACGCCGGCGGCACGATGGCCGGCGCGCTGCTCGGCACCAGCACCGTCACCTCGTTCGTCGAGAGCGCCGCCGGCGTCCAGGAGGGCGGTCGCACCGGGCTCACGGCCGTCGTCGTCGCCGTGCTGTTCGTCGTCGCCGCGTTCCTGTCCCCGCTGGTGGCGATGGTCGGCGGCGGGGTCGCCGTGCCGGGAACCCTGCCCGGCGCCCCGGTGTTCCTCCAGCCGATCACCGCCGCCGCGCTGATCATCGTCGGCGCGATGATGGTCCGCCCGATCACGAAGATCGATTGGGACGACTGGAGCGAGGCCTTTCCCGCGTTCGTCACCGTCCTGGTGATGCCGCTGACGCTGTCGATCGCCCACGGCATCGCGGCCGGCTTCGTGACCTACGACCTGGCCAAGCTCGCCAAGGGCGAGGCGCGCCGCGTCGGCTGGGTCGTCCACGTCGTCGCCCTGCTGTGCGTCGCGCGCTACGCCGCCGAGGGATTCGCGCTGTGAGCCTTCCGGTTGTGCGAATCCGTCCCGCGACCCCGTGACAATCCGCCGCGCCTCTGCTAGGTCCCCGGCCGCGGCGGGGACCCCGACCGCCCGCCGCGACGGAGGGTACGTCATGCTACGCGCGATCCTGATCTGCTCGCCGCTCGCCACCGCCTTCCTGCCCGGCGGCTGCGCCGTCGGAGCCGGCGACGACCTGCCCGACGTCCGGCCGGAAGCCTCCGCCGACGCCGACGCGGACGGGGACGAGGACGTGGGCCCGGATGCGGACGCAGACGGGGACGCCGACAGCGGCCCGGACGCGGACGCCGATGCGGACGCCGATGCGGACGCGGACGCCGACGCGGACTCCGGCACCTGCACCACGATCGCCGCGCTCCGCGGCCTCGCCGACGGCACCGTCGACGCCCTGCTCTGCGAGGTCCTCGTGACCTACGTCTTCTCCCGCGGCTACTTCGTCCAGGAAGGGCCGACGGGGCCCGCGATCGAGGTGTTCGAGGGGACCAGCTGGACCCCGGACGTCGTCGTGGGCGACGAGGTCACGCTGGGCGTGACCGGCCTCACCACCTACCAGGGTACCCGCGAGATCGATGACCACGACCCGGTCCGGGTCGTCCGCTCGGGCCACGACGTCTCCGGGTGGGTCCAGAACGTGGCGGCCGGCGTCGTGCCGAACGAGGAGCGCGAGAGCGAGCTGATGCGCGCGCTCGGCGCGACCGTGACCTCGGTTGGCGGCCTGGACCTGACGATCGACGTGGCCGGCGCGACCGGCGTCGGCCTGCGGGTGGCGGACGCGGCCGGGCTGTGCGTCGGCGCCACGCTGGACGTGCTGGCGCCGGCCACCGAGTGGGACGGGGTGTACCGGTTGCAGGCGTTCCGGGTCGAGGACGTGACGAACGTCGATGACACGGCGTGCGCGGGCGGCGGTCGGACGCCCGCGGCGGGCGACCTGCGGCTCAACGAGTTCCTCGCCGACCCGCCCGCCGGCCTGGACGGCGACGCGAACTGCGACGGCGTGCGCGACGGGTCGTCGCAGCAGGACGAGTTCATCGAGCTGGTCAACGTGAGCGCCGACCGGCTGTCGCTGGCCGGGGTCACGATCTCGGACACCTTCGGCGTTCGGCACGAGTTCCCGAGCTCCGCGTCGCTGGACGCCGGGCGGGCGATCGTGGTGTTCGGGGGCGGGACGCCGAGCTGCGCCTGGCCGGCGGGGACGCAGGTGGTGACGGCGAGCGACGGGGCGCTGGGGCTGAACAACACCGGCGACACGATCGCCGTGACGCTGGGCGTGGGGACGACGGCGGTCGTGCTGCAGAGCTGGACCTTCGGCTCCGAGGGCGGTGCCGACACCTCGCTCACGCTCAGCCCGGACCTCAACGACACCGACGGCACGCCGGCCGGCGTGGCGGGGTTCGTGCCCCACACCGGGGCCGACACGGTCGATGCCTCGCCGTTCTCGCCGGGGACGCGGATCACCGGCGGCGCGTTCTGACGCCGGGCGTCACGCCGGCGCGGTCGCCTCCGGCGCAGGCAGGGCGCGGACGAACTCGCGGTACAGGTAGGACCCGGGCCCGTAGATCGCGGGGATGCGCGGGTTGTCGGCGCGGTCCCAGGCGAGCTTCATCCGGGCCAGGACGTCGAGCAGCTCCCACGGCGGTCCGCCGGCGTCGCCCCGGGCGACCTCGACCAGCTCGAGGATCGCCTCGTGGGCCAGCCGCGGGTGGACGAGCAGCCCGCGCGCCAGGATCGGCTCGCCGTCCCCCGGCCGCAGCAGGCGGGCGTCGAGCAGGTCGCAGGTCGCGAGGCCGGGGGGAGCCACGCCGGCCGGCAGGTCGAACGCGGCGCCGCCGATCCGGTCGAGGAGCCGCAGGTGCGCGGCGCGCGAGCGGTCGACCTCGAACAGCGACCGGTGGCCGGCGGCGAGCAGGCCGCGGTAGACCGCGCGCTGCTCTTCCGCCAGCCCGGGGCCGACCTCGCGCAGGTACTCCGCCAGCGCGACCCGCCCGGTCGGCAGCACATGGTCGAAGAGGAACCAGTCGTGGAACAGCCGGACCCGCTCCTCGTAGCACGGCCGCCCCGCCTCGAACTCGCCCGTCCGCTGCTGGTACGCCGCCAGCGCTTCGGCGAGCCGCGCCTGGTGCGGCGGCTCGCCGAACCAGGTCACCACCCGGTCGAGCAGCGTCCAGAGCTCGTGGGGGTCGTGCATGGCGGCGCCGGCTCAGCGGGGGCGGACGAGCGGCGGGTCGTACAGCGCGAGCGGTTCGTAGCCCAGCAGGACCAGCAGGGTGTTGGCCACGTGGGACAGCCCGGGACGCGCGACGGTCGGGTCGAGCTCCCAGTCCGGCCCGCCGCGGGTCGCCGGCGCGCGGCCCGCCACGCCGAACGAGGCGAGCGGCCCGGGTGCCGGGGCGTCGTCCGCCCCCGGGTCCTCGATCACGAACGCCACCGGGTTCAGGGTGTGGGCGGTCTTGGGTTTCGGCTTCCCCGCGGCGTCGCGGTCGAAGTCCTTGCGCTTCGCGTTCCACTCGTACATCTCGTCGGCGTTGCCGTGGTCGGCGGTCACCACGAGCGTTCCGTGGGCGGCGCGCACCGCGCGGCGCAGGCGGGCCAGGCACAGGTCGACCGTCTCGACCGCGATCTCGGCGGCGGCGTGGATCCCCGTGTGCCCGACCATGTCGCCGTTGGCGTAGTTGAGCCGCAGGAAGCGCCAGCGGCCCGAGGCCAGCTCCTCCAGCACCCGGTCGGTGATCTCCGCGGCCTTCATCCACGGCCGCTCTTCGAACGGCACCCGGTCGCTCGGCACCTCGACGTACCGCTCGACCCGCTCGTCGAACATCCCCGTGCGGTTGCCGTTCCAGAAGTAGGTCACGTGGCCGAACTTCTGGGTCTCGGCCAGCGCGAGCTGCGGGACCCCGCCGCGCGCCAGCAGCTCGCCGAGCGTGCGCTCGATCGCCGGCGGCGTCACCAGGAACCGGCGCGGCATCTGCGTGTCGCCGTCGTACTGCGTCATGCCGGCGAAGCGGACGTCGGGGCGCGGCCCGCGCGGGAACTTGTCGAACGCCTCGAGCTCGAAGGCCCGCGAGATCTCGAGCGCCCGGTCGCCGCGGAAGTTGAAGAACACCACGCCGTGCCCGTCGCCGATCGGCCCCACCGGGCGGCCGCCCTCGTGGATCACGAACTCGGGCAGGTCCTGGTCGATCGTCCCGGGTTGCTCGCGGCGGTAGGTCTCGATCGCCTCGCGCGCCGAGCCGAACGCGCGCCCCTCGCCCCGCACGTGGGCCTTCCAGCCCCGCTCGACGATGCGCCAGTCCGCCTCGTAGCGGTCCATCGTGACCTTCATCCGGCCGCCGCCCGAGGCGATGCGGCAGCGGCGGTCCGGGCCGCCCGCCTCGAGCTCCCGCAACACCGCCTCGAGCGCCTCGATGTACTGGAGCGCGCTGGTCTCCGGGACGTCGCGGCCGTCGAGCAGCGGGTGGACGTAGAGCCGGCGCGCGCCGTCGGCCGCGGCGCGTCGCAGCAGCGCGACCAGGTGGTCGATGTGGCTGTGGACGTTGCCGTCGGACAGCAGGCCGATGAAGTGCAGCGGCGTGCCGTCGGCCGCCGCCGGCCCGACCATCCAGCGCCAGGTGTCGCCCGCGAACAGCCGGCCGTCCGCGATCGCCCCGGTGACGAGCTTGGCCCCCTGGTCGAACACCCGGCCCGCGCCCAGCGCGTTGTGGCCGACCTCCGAGTTGCCCATGTCGGCGTCGCTCGGCATCCCGACCGCCGTGCCGTGCGCCCGCAGCTCGAGCCACGGTCGGCGCGCCACGAGGTCGTCCAGCGTCGGCGTGCGGGCCAGCCGCACCGCGTTGCCCTCGTCGTCGCGGCCCAGGCCCACGCCGTCCATGATCACCAGCACCAGCGGGCCCGGACGCGGCGCCAGCCGCGGATGGGGATGCAGCGACCAGTCGTGGTTCATCGAACGCTCCTCCACCAGCGATACCACTCGACGAACCGGGCGATCCCCTCCTCGAGCCGCACGCGCGGCTCGTAGCCCAGCGCCGCCTTCGACCGTTCCAGGTCGGCGAACGTCGTCGCCACGTCCCCGGGCTGCGCCGGTCCGGAAAGGCGCCGCCCGGTCCGCCCCACCGCGCGCTCCACCGTCTCCACCAGCCGCTCCAGCGGGATCGGCTCGGCGTTCCCCAGGTTGAGCAGCTCGTCGGGCACCGGTCGCCGCACCGCCGCCACCACCCCGTCCACGACGTCGTCGATGTACGTCATGTCCCGGCTCGCCGCCGTGTCGCCGTACAGCTCGAGCGGTCGGTCGTCGAACAGCGCCTCGGCGAACCGCCAGTACGCCATGTCCGGCCGGCCCCACGGACCGTAGACCGTGAAGAACCGCAGCCCCAGCGCCTGGAGCCCGAACAGGTGGCGGTAGGAATGCACCATCAGCTCGCCCGCCCGCTTCGTCGCCGCGTACAGCGACACGGGGTCGTCCACGCGGTCCGTCTCGGCGAACGGCGTGCGGACGTTGCCGCCGTAGACCGACGACGAGGAGGCCCAGACCAGCCGGGGCGGCGGCGTCCGTCGGCGGACCACCTCCAGCACGTCCAGCATCCCGAGCAGGTTGGAGCGTTCGTACGAGAACGGGTCGACCAGCGCGTGGCGCACCCCGGGCTGCGCCGCCAGGTGCACCACCACGTCCACGTCCGCCGCCAACGCCCGCAGCAGCTCGAACTCCGCCAGGTCGCCCACGTGGAACTCGAGGGGTCCCGCCGCCCGCAGCGCCGCGACCCGGGCCCGCTTGAGGGCGGGGTCGTAGTACGGTCCGAGGTTGTCCAGGCCCACCACCGCGTCGCCGTCGGCCAGCAGCCGTCGCGCGACGTGGTATCCGACGAACCCCGCGCAACCGGTGACCAGCACCTTCATCGAGCAGCGAGTCTGCACCGGAGTCAGGACTCGCGCCAAGGGGAATCTCTCGCGAAGGCGCGACGGGGAGTCTCTCGCCGGGACGCCAGGGCGCGAAGAGCGTCCCGGGTGTTGGCTCCCCGGCGTCCGCCGGGTCGCCCGGCGCCTCTTGACTTGCGCCCAAACAAGTGTTTGATTGGCGGCCATGGAACGACGCCGCACCCACGGCACGACCTCCGCCAAGCGACCCCCGACCCGGGCCAAGGCCCCGGTCCTGCGCGGGCAGATGACGGAGCGCCGACAGGCGATCCTCGACGCCGCCCTGGACGCCTTCGCCGAGCGGGGGTTCAAGGGTGCCTCGGTCCGCGAGATCGCGCGGGCCGTGGGCGTCAACGAGGCGACGCTGTACCATTACTTCCCCTCGAAGGCGGCGGTCCTCGACGCGCTGATCGACCAGTTGATGGAGCGGCGCGAGGAGCTCTACGAGGTGGCGGACGATTCGGGACAGTCGCTCGGGGAAGTGCTGAACAGCCTGATCGTCCGGACGATGGAGATCATGAAGGACGAGCAGGAGCGGAAGTTCCTGCGGTTGCTGATGATCGAGGGCCCGCGACTGGCGGTGATGGGTCGCTACCCGTTCCTGCGGGTGTTCCACGAATCGGGCGAGAAGCTGACGCACGTGTTCGAGAAGCTGGTGGCGTCGGGACGGATGCGGCGGACGAACCCGCGGGTCGTGGCGCTGCAGTTCCTGGCGCCGCTGATGATCTTCGGCTTTCACCAGCACGGCCTGGGCGGCCGGCAGGTGGAGCCGATCAACGTTGCGGAGTTCACGCGCGCGCAGGTCGAGATGTTCGTGCGCGCGCTGACTCCCTGAGGGAACCGTCATGTCGACGAGCGCGGGACTCGGTTGGCAGACGGGGGGAAGCGGTACCGGACGACGGTGGCGCGGGTGCTCGATCCTGCTCTGGCTGCTGATGCCGTCGCTCGCGGCGGCCCAGCCGGCCGGCGAACGGACGGAGGTGGCCGGGGAGGCGGACGCCGCGGCGGCCGTCGAGCCGCTCGAGCCGCTCGAGCAGCCGCTGCGCGAGGCGACGCCGGGCCCGCCGTTGACGCTGGAGGAGGCGTTCGAGCTGGCGCGGGCGAGGCATCCGTCGCTGCGCGGGGTGCGCGAGGAGTTGGAGAAGGCGGACGCGATGCTGGCCCAGGCCTGGGGTGCGCTGCTGCCCCGGGTTTCCGGGCAGATCATGTACACGCTGAACGACGAGCCGACGACGGTGAGCTTCGGCGGGATGTCGATCACGATCCGGCAGCAGCACATCGCCCAGGCCCAGCTGTCGATCCAGGCCCCGCTGTTCAACATGCCGATCCTCTCGGCGATCGACACCGCGCGGCTCGGCCGCTCGATGGCCGGATTGGCCGAGGAGGAGGGGGCGCGCCAACTGCTGCTGGGGGTCGCCACCGCGTTCTACGGCTCGCTGTCGGCGCGCGAGCTGGTGGAGGTCCAGGCCGACGCGTTCGAGAAGGCCAAGGGCCGCGTGCGCGCGGCGCAGGCGCGGCTCGACGCGGGCGCGGGGATCCGGATCGATGTCGCCCGCGCGCGGCTCGAGCTGGAGACGGCGCGGCTGGCGCACGAGGCGGCCCTGCTGGGGCTCGACAACGCGCGGCAGGCGCTGGCCGGGCTGCTGGTGATGGACGAGCTGCCGGTGCCGCTGGTGCCGGAGACCAACCCCGAGGCGCCGGCGACCGCCGAGGAGCTGGTGGAGCGTGCGGCAGCCGACCGTTCGGACGTCGAGCTGAAGCGGCTGCAGATCGCGCTGGCCGAGCAGAACCTGGAATCGGCCTGGGCCGCGTTCTACCCGTCGCTCGCCCTGGCCTGGCAGCTGCAGTCGGAGCTGACCGAGCCGGCCGGTTTCGGCGGCCGGCGCAACGCCTGGGCGCTGGTGTTCGTGCTCTCGATCCCGATCTACGACCAGTCGCGCTACGGCCTCCTGGACCAGCGGCGGGCCGAGATCCGCCAGGCCGAGAGCAACCTCGAGGCGTCGCTGCTGGCGCTCGACACCGAGATCCAGTCCGCCTTCCGGTCCTACGAGTCGTCGCTGACGACGATCGATACCGCCGTGCGGCAGGTCGAGCTGGCGGAGGAGGCCTTGGGGCTGGCCGAGGCCGGGTTCCAGGCCGGCGCCGCCACCAGCCTCGACGTGGACGACGCGCAGCAGCGCGTGAACCAGGCGCGGATCAACCTGGCCGTGCAGCGCTACCAGAGCCGCCTGGCCCTGCTCAAGCTGGCGTTCCTGGCCGGCGAGGTTCCGGGAGGCGAGTAGGTCTCGAGCGCTTCGCCGGCCTGGGATCCCGTACCCGGGTCCTCCGGCTGCGGCGGCGGTTCCTCCGGAAGGCTCGCCCGCGTCGCGCTCGAGGCACAAGACGCACGAGCCCGAGGTCCTGGGTCACCACCCACAGCGCACCGTCATCGAAACGGATCGCCAGGCTGCCGACCACCTGCGACGGGCAGCGTCTTCCTCCCAGGCGGTGCGGTGGTCGGGGATGTGCTGGACACCGATGCCGGCACGGCTCATTCGGGTATCGGACGGCCAGGGAACGCCGTTCAGACCTCGATGCGACAGGTCTCGCGCGACAGCAGATGGGGGAGGGCATGGATCACCACATTCGCCAGCATGCGCAGCGTCCTGGCGTGGGTCCGATGGACCGTCGCGTCCCCGGTAGCCTGCTTGAGGTACTCCAGGAGGTGCCGCACCGGCTGTCGGGTCGGGTAGAGCCAGCGCATCATGTCGAGCATCAGTCGACATCCCGTGCAGTACGTCGAGAGCTGGTCCGCGCCGGTCTTCGCGGCGGCTTGCAGCTCCTTGACCGCCGCCAGGAACATGTCGTCGGGCCGACAGCGCCTGCTGCCCGCCGCCATGCCGCAGCACAGGCCCTCGCGCAGGTCGGTCACCAGCTCGCGCAGCTCGAGGCCCATCGCGGCATACAGCTTTCGCGTGGAGCCGGTCACCTCGTCCCCGAGAATGCGACCGTGACACGAATCGTGCACGGCGATCGAGTGGTCGAGCTTCCCGGTCAGCTCGATCTCGCCGGCGCTGACCTTGTCCCAGAGGTAGTCCCCCAGGAACCGGGTTTCGAAGGAGAACTCGGCGCCGAAGAACCGTGGCAAGACGTTGCGGAACATGTTGAGGCCCGCCGGACACACGAAGAGCATCGTTCCGATCTCTCTGTCCCGGTAGTAGCGCGTGAGCTTCTCGGCGGTCCGTTTGACCTCGTCGAACAACCCCATGCGAAAGAACATCTCCCCGCAGCAAAGGTCGAGGTCACCCGAAATGACGATCCCCTCCATGAAGGGCGCGTCCACGAGGTGCGGCATGGTCAGCAGGTTGCAGCCGGGAAACAGGACGAGATCTCCCTCGGGCGGCGTCGCCTCCCACTTGCGCAACAGGCTCTGCTCGCGGGGGGCCATCGTCCCGACCATGTCGGTGCGAAAGTTCGGCGACGAGGTCGGCATCAGGTAGGCCGCGCGCACGGGCAACCCCTGCTTGCGGTAACGCTCGTGCCAGGTCTTGAGGATCAGCTCGTAGGGATGGCAATCGTGGGGACAGAAGGCATCGCAGGCATAGCAACTGATGCACCGGCTGTGGACCGTGCGCGTCGGCTCGCCAGCGATGAGTCGCTTCATCTCCTCGACCGCCCCGGTCACGTTCAGGCCGAGGTACCGGCACTTGCTGAGACACTCCCCGCACAGATTGCAGTCCTCGTAGCGAAACACATCGAATTCATCTCTGTCTTTCGACATGGTTGCCCGCCTACTTCCGCAGTCCGAATCGCCGGCCGCGCAGGAATCGACGCGCGCCGATGACCGCCCGAAATCCGCATGCCGACACGCCCCTGGTGATGGGTTCCGCATCAAGGGGCCGCGAAAGAAGCCCGTCACGATCCGCATCCGCAGGCGATCGGCTGCGGGCCGGTCCGGCACCTTCGACCACGATCCGAAGCCTGTCCCGGTCTTCCGTCTTCGTCAAATCGCGAGCCCATCGCCGAGTCGCGCCGTCCACCTTGCGGTGTCGCGGAACAGAGGAGACGTCACCGGACGTCGGCACGGTGATCGACGACTCGGGGACATCGACGGGCTTCGGGATCTGCCAGGCCGGCGAGGTTCCGGGAGGCGAGCAGTTCTCGAGCGCTTTGCGGGCGGGCGGGTTCAGGCGGCGCCGACGGCGACGTCGTTCCGCGGGGCCGCCAGCGCGGCGCCCTCGCGCAGCCGGACGGTGACGATCTTCGAGACGCCCGGCTCCTCCATCGTCACGCCGTACAGCACCTCGGCCCGCTCCATCGTCTGCTTGATATGCGTGACGACGATGAACTGCGTCCGGTCGGCCAGCTCGTGGATCAGGTCGCAGAACCGGCCGACGTTGGCGTCGTCCAGCGGCGCGTCGACCTCGTCCAGCACGCAGAACGGGCTCGGCTTGTAGAGGAACAGCGCGAAGACCAGCGAGACCGCGGTCAGCGCCTTCTCGCCGCCCGAGAGCAGCTCGATCGATTGCAGGCGCTTGCCGGGCGGCTGGGCCACGATGTCGACGCCCGCCTCGAGCAGGTCCTCGGACTCGGTGAGCTGCAGGTACGCGCGCCCGCCGCGGAACATCTTGGGGAACAGCTTCTGGAACTGCTCGTTGACCGCCTCGAACGTGGCCCGGAACCGCAGCCGCGACTCGCGGTTCATCTTCGCGATCGCCGTGCGCAGGTCCGCCATCGCCTGCTCCAGGTCGTCCTTCTGGCGCGTCAACTGCTCGACCGTCGCCGCGGCCTCGCGGTACTCCTCGATCGCCAGCAGGTTCACCCCGCCCATCCGCTCGAGCAGGCGGCGCAACTCCTCGGAACGGCGCCGCGCGTTCTCGTCGGCCGGCGGGTCGGCGTGGTGCGCGGCGATCGCCTCCTCCAGCGTCGTCTGGTGGCGCTCGGCCAGCCGTTCGTCGAGGAACCGCACCTCGCGCAGCGCCGCCTCCACGTCGGCCCGCGTCTCCGCCACGCGGCCGGCCAGCGCCGTCTGCCGCTCGCGGCCCTCGCGCACCGTGGCCTCGCGGTCCAGGATCCCGGAACGCTGCGCCTCGAAGGAGGCCTGGGCCATCGCCAGCGCGTCGGCGCGCTGGCGATGCTCGGCGGTCAGGTCCTCCAGCTCGAGCGCCAGACGTGCGATGCGTCCGCGGGCCTCGCCCCAGGCCCCCGCGTTGCGCTCGGCCTCGAGGTCCGCCTGTTCGTTCTCGCGGGCCAGGTCCACCAACCGCCGCTCGAGGCTCTCGACGAGGGCCCCGGCGGCCTCGCAGCGCGCGCGGGCCGCCGCCGCCGTCTCGCGCTCGGCCGCGTGCTCGGCGCCCGCGGCGTCCTGCTCCCGGCGGGCCGTCTCGACCTCCCCGGAAAGCCGGGCCGCGGCCTGCTCGAGCGCCCCGCCGGCGGCGACCGCCGCGTCGCGCTCGGTCGCCAGCCGCTCGAGCGTCGCGGCACCCTCGGCCAGCGCGGCGCGCAGGCCGGCCCGCTCGCCCTCGAGCGCCGCGATCTCCTCGGCCACGCGGACGTGTTCGCCGCCCACCGCGGTGAGGTCGCCGTCGCACCGCGCCGCCTCGATCTCGAGCTGGTGGGCGCGGTCGGCCACCTCGCGCTGGCGGTCCTGCGCCTCCCGCAGCCGGGCGCGCAACGATTCCTGCTCGGCCTCCGCCTCGGCATGCAACGCCTCGAGCTCCGGCAACTCGCGCCCGCGCCGCTCCAACTCCGCCCGGGCGTGGAGGAACGGGGCGAAGCGGTCCTCGGCCGAGCCGCCGCAGAGCGTGCCGTCCGGCAGCAGGACCTCGCCGGTACGCGTCACGTAGGTCGCCGTTCCGCCGCCGGCGCGCAGCCGGTCGGCTTCGTCCAGCGAGGCGACGACGAGGACGTCGGCCAGGGCCTCGCGCGCCGGCGCGTCGGCGTCGGGGGCGAGACGGACGTGGTCGAGGAGCCGGACGGCGCCGGGCGGAGGCTCGGCGCCGGCCGCCGCGGCGCGCGGACGCCAGCCCTGGCGGGGCGTGATCGCCGCGCGCCCGAGCCCGCCGTCGCGCAACCGGGCGAGGGCGTCGGCCGCCGCGCCCCGCTCGTCGCAGATCAGTCGCTGGAGGGTCTCCCCGAGCACCGCGGCCAGCGCGGCCTCGTAGCCGTCGTCGCAGGTCACCAGCTCCCCGAGCGGGGCGAAAGCGGGGGGCGAGCCGTCGGGCGTGGCGGCGAGCAGCGCACGGACGCCGTCGCCGAACGCCTCGTGGCGCTCCACGATCTCCCGCAGCGAGGCGCTCCGCGACTCGGCCAGGTCGCGAGCCATGCGGCGCTCGCGCAGCCGCTCGTCGTTGTCGTGCAACGCCAGCCGCAGCCGCTCGATATCGTCCACCGTCCGCGCGACGTCGCGCGCCGCCCCTTCGTGCGCGTCCTGCACGCCCTCGCGGGCGCGGCGGGCGTTGTCGAGCGCCGCGTCGATCTCGGCGTTGCGGCGCCGGGCCTCGACCAGCCGCTCCTCGAGCGCCGCCAGCCGGCGGGTGCGCTCGTCGTGGGTCGTCGTCGCCGCCTCGTGCGCCGCGCGCGCCTGTGCGGCCCGGCCGGCGACCTCGACCAGGGTCCGGCGCGCGTCCGCCAGCCGGTCCTCGAGCGCGTGACACTCCTCGCGACGGGCGGCGAGCCGCCCGGAGAGGACCGCGAGCCGCTCCTCGCCGTGGTCCAGCTCGAGCGCCGCGCCGTCGCGGGCGGTGCGGTGCGCCGCCAACTCGTCGGTGCCGCGCTCGAGCGCCACGGCGTTGAGCGTGCGCTGTTCGGCCAGCGCCTGCTCGCGCTCCTGCAGCCGGCCGACCTCGGTGCGGGCCGCCCGCATCGAGGCCTCGGCGAGCTGGATGCGGTTCGTGATCTCCCAGACCGCGGCCTGGTGGTCCTGCACCGCCCGCTCCAGCTCGTCCAGCACCAGCCGCTCGGCCGCCAGCTCCGCCTCGCGCGCCGCCAGCTCCGCCCGGCCACCCTCCAGCTCCTCGGTGATCCGCGCGTGGTCCCGCTGCAGCAACGCGACGAGCGCGAACTGGGCCAGCGCCTCGTGGGCCGCCAAGTGGACCTCGATCCCCCGCTGCTCGTCCCGGTAGGCCTTGAAGCGCTCCGCCTTCTGCGCCTGGCGGCGCAGGGTCGCGGACTGCTCCTCCTTGTCGTGGAGCCGGTCGCGGATGCGCAACAGGTTCTGCTCGGTCGCCGCCAGCTGGCGCTCGGTCGCCTGGCGCTTGACGCGGTAGCGCGTGATCCCGGCCGCCTCCTCGATCAGCGCCCGACGCTCCTGCGGCCGCGCCGTCACGATGTAGCCGATGCGGCCCTGCTCGATCAGCGAGTAGGCGCGTGTGCCGGCGCCGGTGCCGAGGAACAGGTCGGTGACGTCGCGCAGCCGCACCGGCACCTTGTTGATGAAGTACTGGCTCTCGCCCGAAGCGCGGAACATGCGCCGCGTAACCTCGATCTCGCGGTACGTCGCATACTTGACCGGGACCAGCCCGTCGTCCGTCGAGAAGGTCATCGTCGCTTCGGCCATCGACTGCGTCGGGCGGCTGTCCGAGCCGATGAACACCACGTCGTCCATCTGCTTGCCGCGCAACGCCTTCGCCGATTGCTCCCCCATCGCCCAGCGCAGGGCGTCCATGATGTTGCTCTTGCCGCAGCCGTTGGGACCCACGATGGCCGTGACGTTCGAGTCGAAGCTCAGCACCGTCCGGTCGGGGAACGACTTGAAACCGCACAATTCAATCCGCTTGATCCGCATGCCGTTCGCACTCCAACCCGTCCGTCAACCGCCCGTGACCACACATGAACACGCATGGTCGCGCCTGTTCAATCGAAGCGAACGATACCATTCGTCCGTTCAGGAGTGCAAGAACTTGTTGGGCGGAACGGGTCGTCGCGCGGCGGGTGGGGACCCCGCCGCGATCACTGGTAGGTGAAGCGGAACTCGTAGTCGCAGATCTTGAACATGTCCCCTTCTTCGATCCGCTTGGAGTCGATCCGCATGCCGTTGTACTCGATGCCGTTCGTCGAGTTGAGGTCCTTGATGTAGTAGGCGCCGTTGTGGAACAGCACGGCGGCGTGGCGGCGGGAGATGTTGGTGTCCTTGATCGCCAGGTCGGACGTCTTCAGGCCGCGGCCGATGATGAACTGCTCCTTGCGGATCGGGATGCGTTGGCCGTTGAAGATGATGTACAGCGGCGCCCGGCCCTGGCCGGTGGAAGCCGCCTTCGCGACCTCGAACGAGACGGCGCCGGCCGGTTGTTGCGGCGGCGGGGGCGCGAGCGGCGCCGGTGCCTGGACCAGGCCGCCGGTGCGGCGCATCTGCGCGAAGGCGTCGGTCTCCGGTGCGACGGGCGACCCGGGGCGGTGCGCGGCGGGGGAGGTGGCGCGTCCGTCGAGCGGGAACAGGGACTGGCGTCCGGGCGGGGGCGCGGAGCCGGCCGCCAACGGTCGCGGGGGCAGGCCCGGCCCTCCCGGCATCGCCGGGCCGGACCCGGGAAGCGGCGAGGGACGGGTCGGCATGGCGCCGCCCGGCATTCCGGGTCGCGGCGGACCGGCCGGTCGGGGCGGCAGACCGCCCGCCGGCGTGGAGCGCGGCGCACCGACCGGCGGGGCGCCCGGGGCGGGCAGCGGTCCCGAGGCGCCGGGCTGCTCGGCCGCCGGCACGGCGTAGCGCCGGCTCTTGGCGTACTGCCGCATCGCCTCGTTGATGAGGTAGTCGACGGAGCACTCCAACTCCCGCGCCATCTCCTCGAAGATCGTCCACAGCGCGTCGCGGCAGTTGAACTGGCGTACCGTCTTCCTGCTCCGACTATCCTCCATCGTCGTCTCCTGCCTCGACGGCGATCGGCGTCGCACCCCGCGACGAGATCGCTTCCAACGCACGCGTCGCCAGATCGGCGAGCGTTCGGTCGGGCCAGCAGGCCGAGCGTTGGCCCGAAGTCCGGAGCGCCGCCAGCGCGGAGGTGTGGTCGGGCGTCCCCACCCGGGCCAACACCTCGACACCGAACGCCATGATGACCGGATCTCCGCTCTCAAGCAAGAGAATGGCGGCGGAGGCCGAGCGGCGCGGTGCCATTCCCGCCAGGGCCTCGACCACCGCATCACATCGGCCGGGCAGGCCCGCCAGCCGCGGGGCGGCTGCCGCCAGGGCGCGGGCGAACACCAGGATCTCGCCCTGGATCTTCACGAACCGCAGGGCCGGGGCCGCCGCGGCGAAGATCTCGGGCGCGGTAGCCAGCGCGGCGGCCGCCGCGGCGGCGCCGTCGCCCTCCCGCGTCAACGGCTCGACCAACTCCGCGCGCAAGGCCGCCGGAGTGTCCTCGTCCGCGGCCGGCACGCCGAGACCCAGCGGCCGCAGCGCGAATCCCAGTTCCTGCAGTCGTGCCAGCGCGACCGACCGCGGCCGGAACTCGCGGGTCGGGTCGCGAACCTCGGCCGCGAGCGCATCGCGCAGGGCGGTCAGGTCCGCCAGCAAGGCGTTGTCGGGGTTCACGGGGGTCCGTCCCCCGAGGGCGACCTTCAACGCCGCGGCATCGCCGCTCAGGCCGCGCAGCGCCGCGAGCACCCCGGCGCGGGTCTCGGCCCGCTGCTCCGGCGTGTCGAACGGAGCCGTCCGGAACAGCTCTGCCGCCTCCTCGCGCAGCCGGAGCCGGTCGGCGTCGGTGCCGAGTTGCAGGGTCGCCTGGGTCAGCGCGGGATAGTCGGACCACCGGCGGGCCGTGCGCAGCGAGACGACGGCGGCCACGGCGTTCCGGACGGCCGGGTCGCAGCGGGCGAGCGGCATGTCGCCGGACCCGGCCCGCTGGGGCAGGTCGGCGGCGAACCAGCGGACCGCCACCGCCCGGGTCTCGCGCCGCACGCCGGGACTCATCCACTCCTCGAGCAGCAGCAGGGCGTCCTTGGCGAAGATCTGCGGCTGGCGCAGCCGGCCCTCGGGGACCGAACCGGCCATCGCCAGCCACGTCAGGTTGGGCACCAGCGTCTCGACCAGCCGCGTCGCCTGCTCGATCGGCAGCTCGCGGAGGCCGTGGCGCAGCTGGTCGATGCGACCCATCTCGACGAGCCCGCGCATCGCCCGCAGGCGGACGGAGAGCGAGGAGTCGGCGGCGACGAGGCGGGCGCGCAGGAAGTCCGGGGCGTCGGCGCGGGAGCGGGCCAGCTCGACCTGCTCCTCGGGCGAGGCGGACTCCTCGCCGTCGCCGCCGCAGGCCGGGGCCCACAAGAGGCAGGTCGCAGCCAGGACCGGCCAGCAAAGAGATCGGTGGCGGTGAAGGGACTCGAACCCCTGACGCAGCGGATATGAGCCGCTTGCTCTGACCACCTGAGCTACACCGCCCCGTTCACGGACGCGCAGGATACCAATCGCTCTCCCTTCGGGCAAGCCGGCCGGTCGGGCACGACGGGGACACGCGAGGGACGTCGTCAACGCGCGCGGGGATTCAGCCGGTCGCGGAAGCCCTGGTGGGCCCGGAAGCCCACGATCAGCCGCGGGGGGATCTTCACCTTCTCCTGCGTCTTGGGGTTCCGTCCGACGCGCCCGGCGCGGCGGCGACGCAGGAACGTCCCGAAGTTGGGATAGGCGAACTTCCCTTCCTTGCGAATCGCCCGCTCGATCTCGGCGAAGACGGCGTCGACGAGCATTCCGAGCATCTTCTTGGAAATGGCCCCGCGGAACTCCTTGGAACCGTGGATGTGCTCGATCAACTCCGCCTTGGTCATTGCGCCGTCCCTCCTTCGCGCGGTCGCGTCCGAGTCGCCGACTTGCCCTAGCGCGCCCTCGGTACCTCCGGAACGTATCGAACGGGCCGTGATGGTGTCAAGGGGCGGTCTTCGACACAGAGGCTTGACAACGGCCGCGAAACGGTTCCCGGGATCGGGGGCTCAGACCGGCCGGGGATGGTGCAGGGCCTCGGCCAGGATCGGCAGCGCGGCGTCGATGTGCTCGTCCGGCACCGTGAACGAGAGGCGGAAGTAGCCGGGCGTCCCGAAACCCGAGCCGGGCACCACCAGCACGCGGCGCTGGGCCAGCGCGCGGGAGAAGCTGACGTCGTCGCCCCCCGGAGCCTTGGGGAAGAAGTAGAACGCGCCCACCGGACGGACCACCTCGTAGCCGGCCTTGATCAGCGCGTCCCAGATGCGGTCGCGCCTCCCGCGGTAGACCGCCAGGTCGATCACCGTGTTCTGCAGGGTCTCCACCGCCAGCTGCATCAGCGCCGGGGCGTTGACGAAGCCCAGCGTGCGGACGCTGAACGCCATCGCCGCGAACAGCCGCTCGGCGCCCGCGGCCTGCGGGTGGACCGCCACGTAGCCGATCCGCTCGCCCGCCAGCCCCAGGTCCTTGGAGTGCGACATCACCAGCACCGTGTTCGGGTAGTACTCGAGCGGACTCGGGCAGTGGTCGATGTCGTAGATCAGCCGGCGGTACGGCTCGTCCGAGATGACATAGATCGTCGTGCCGAACTCCTTGGCCTTCGCCTGCAGCGCCTCGGCGAGCCTGGTGAGCGTCGCGGGGGGATAGATCACGCCGGTGGGGTTGTTCGGCGTGTTGACGACCAGCGCCTTGGTCCGCTTGGTCAACGCCTTCGTCACCGCCTCGACGTCGATGTCGAACTCCGGCCCGGTCGGCACCTTGACCACGGTGCCGCCATGGTTGTCGACGTAGAACAGGTACTCGACGAAGTACGGCGAGAGCACGATGACCTCGTCGCCCGGGTCGAGCAGCGCCTTGAGGACGACGTTGAGACCGCCGCCGGCGCCGGTGACCATCACGATCTGCTCGCGGGTGAAGGGGAGCTTGAACTCCTCCTGCAGCCGCCGCGCCACGGCGTCCCGCGTGGACGGGAAGCCGACGTTCGGCATGTAGCGGTGCATGCCGGGTCGCGGGTGGCCGACCAGCTCGCGCAGCCGGTCGTGCAGCGCCTCCGGCGGCTCCCGATCGGGGTTGCCGATCGAGAAGTCGTACACCGGTCCCTGGCCGGTCGCGCGCAACCGCTCCCCCTCCTCGAACATCTTCCGGATCCAGGAGGCGCGGCTCATCGCGTCGGCAACCTTGGTCGAGATCGGCATCTCCCTCACTCCTTCCTAGCTTTCCCCCGCAGCCACGGGCGCCCGCCGTCGGTGAATCAGCTTCATCGACAGCAGCCGGTACAGGACACGACAAACCTCGAACGAGTCGAGGCGCAGGGCACGGATGATCTCGGACACGGTGGCGGAGCCGGTGACGTGGTCGAGCACCAGTTTCTCCTCCGTCGACAGCGTGTCCGACTCCAGCTCGCCGATCGTCACCGGGTTCGGCTCGTAGACCTCGCCGAACCCCTTGATCTCCCGCTCGATGACCCGCCACTCGTCGACCCGCCGGTAGCCCTCCATCAGCAGGCCGGAGATCGGGATCGCCAGGGCCGCCGAGCTGGCCTCGGCGGCGACCACGTGCGGCCGGAAGCGGTACATGCCGTGCGTCCAGCGCAGCACCTCGTAGAAGATGTCCTGCGCCTGCATCTGCAAGGCGCGGCGCAGGTCGTCGCGCGAGATCAACCCCAGCTTGATCAGCCGCTCGCCGAGCGGCGCGTGGTCCGGTTCGGCCAGCTCCACCATCCGCTCGACGTCCTGGGGGGCGACGAGGTCGAGCTGGACGAGATAGTTGCCGAGGCGGAAGTTGCCGTCGCCGCCGTCGAGCCGGGAGAGGTCGATCTTGCCGCCGGAGAGGAACACCCGGGCGGTCAGCCCCGGACCCTCGATCTCCATCACGCCCGTGAGGTTCTGCAGGGACGCCATCTGGAACACCTCGCCGATCGGCAAGGCCTCGATGGCACCCGAGAACGACGGCAGGCCGGCGTGGGGGTCGAGCCCCGCGAGCGCCGGGACCAGCTCGCGCAGCGTCCGCTCGTCCAGCCCCTCGAGCAGCGCCCGGCAGGCCGCCTCCTGCTCCGTCTCCGACAACCCGAAGATCCGCGTCAGCGGGCCGATCAGCCGGGAGAGCAGCAGCTCCTGCGTGCGCCGCAGCGCCTCCTCCGCCGCGCGCCGCTGCCGCTCCTCGTCGGAGGGCGGCGGCAGCTGCGACGGCGAGGAGGGTGCCGGCTCCCCCTCCGTCTCGGCCTCCGCCTGCCGCTCCGTCCGCCGGCTCGGCCTGCCGATGCGGTGCTCCAGCGCCGCCCGCAGCGCGGCCGGCTGGAACGGCTTGGACAGCGCGTCGTCCGCCAACCCGTGACGCACGAACTGCTCCCCGATCCGGTCGACCTTCACGCTCATCAGCACGACCGGCACCGTCCGCAGCTCGTCCGATTTGAGCAGCTCCTGGCAGAACTGGTAGCCGTTCATCCGCGGCATCACGAAATCGACCAGGATCGCGTCCGGACGCTGCCGCCGCGCCTGCTCCAGACCCGCCATGCCGTCACCCGCCGTCTGCACCCGGTAGGCCTGCGCCTCGAGGATCTCCCGCACGCGGGTCCGCACCGTGGTGCAGTCGTCGATGACCAGCACCGTCCCGCGGGCCTCCGTCGGGCCGTCGTCGGCGGTCGCGGCCGGCTCACCGTTCATCCCGCGCCTACTCCTGCGTGCCCCAGCGCACCGGGTCGATCACCGTCTCGCACGTCACCGGCTCCGCCGGGATCCCGTACGGCGGTGGATAGCTCCACGCGTCGTCGGGCAGCTCCACCCCCGGCTCCAGCTCTCCGTACCACACCTCCACCGGCCCGTCCCCCTCCCGCGCCGAGAACCGCACGTGCGACGGGAGCCGCACCCCGCCCCGCTCGCGATGCCCGTCGAACGTCGCCTCCCACACCGTCCCCGACCCGTCGGAGAGCCGCACCAGGAGCGTGTCCAGCTCCTCGCCGAGCGGCGCGACGTGGGCCTCGAGCACCAGGCCGTCGTCCGATTCCTGGCGGTAGACGTAGAATCCGTCGCCGTCCCAGACGACGCTCGAGCGCGCCGCGCCGGTCGCCGGAGGCAGTCCCAGCAGGATGCGGACGACGGCGTCGCCCCCGAGCGGGATGCGCAGCAGCCGGGCGATGTTGCACGGCTCCGCCGCGCCGAAGTAGTAGCGGTTGCCGCCGACGTCGTGCAGCGCGAAGTCCGTGCCGTCCGAGACCAGCACCGCCAGCGGCGTGTCGACCATCGACATCGCGTCGAAGCGCAGGCGGTCCGGGGCGCGCAGGAAGACGTAGACCGCCCCCTTCACCGGACCCCGCTCCGTCACCTGCTCGACCCGCGTCTCGGCCCGCACGTCGCCCACCGCCGCCAGCACCGCCGCCAGGCGCGCCTCCATCGCCGGCCCGTCCTCGATCGCGTTCGCCGGCGGCGGCACGGGACAGCCCGCCAGCGCCAGGATCGCCGGCAGTCCACCGAGACCCAGGCCGCGGGCGGTCCGCGGCCTCCGGACCTCCGCCCGCCCCCCGTCCCGCACGCCGCTCATCACTCCACCTCGTGCCGCCGCGACAGCGCGTGGGCCATCGAGACCCGGTCCACGAAACCCAACTCGACCCCCCGAGGCACCCCGTAGGCGATCCGCGTCACGCGGTCAACCCCTGCCGTCCGGAGCCGCTCGGCCAGGTAGTGCCCGGTGGCCTCCCCCTCGGGCGACGGTGGCAGCGCCAGGACCACCTCGCGGACCCCGTCCGCCGCCCGCTCGACGAGCCGGGCGGCCTCGATCTCGTCCGGGCCCTGGTCGTCGAGCGGCGAGAGCAGGCCGTGCAGGACGAAGTAGCGCCCGGCGAAGGCCCCGGACTGCTCCACGGCGTACAGGTCGGGAACCTCGGCCACCACGCACAAGAGGTCGTCCTGGCGCCGCGGGTCGGTGCACAGCGGACAAGGGTCGTTCTCGGTCAGGCTCCGGCAGCGCGAGCAGCGCCGGACCCGCTCGCGGAGCCCGAGCACGCTCTGGCCGAGCTGCCGGAGGTAGTCGTCGGGGGCCTCGAGCAGCTGCAGCGCCATGCGCTGGGCGGTCTTCTGTCCGACACCGCGCAGCCGGCCGAGCAGCCGGGCGAGCTCCTCGATGGCGGGCGGCAGCACGGTTCGTCCTTCCGGTCGCCTAGGTCAGGCCGGGGATCTTCAGGCCGCCGGTGATCTTGTTCGTCTCCTCGTCGATCATCTCGTCGACCTTCTTGATCGCGGCGTTGACCGCGGAGACCACCATGTCCTGGAGCATCTCCGCCTCCTCGGGCTTGAGCATCTCGGGGGCGATCTGGACGGACACCACTTCCTTGCCGCCGGAGACCACCGCCTTGACCTTGCCGCCGCCGACCGTCGCCTCCTGCTGGCGGGTCTTGAGCTCCTCCTGCAGCAACTCCAGCTTGCGCTGGATGCGCATCGCCTGGCGCTGGAACTCGGCGAACCCCCCGGTGAACCCGCGACCCGGCTTGGTCATCGCAGCCTGGCTCCTTTCGTCGCGCCGGGCGTGCCCGCGCGCACCTCGACCACACGGCTGCCCGGGAACGTCTGCAACGCCTCCCGTACCGTGGGATGGTCCATGATCTCCTGCCGCACCCGCGCCTCGGCCGCGTGCCGCGCCGCCAGCCGGTCGGCGATCGCCTTCGCCGCGTCGCTCGAGGCGTCGTCCACCTCCACCCGCGGGCGCCCGCCCAGTACGCGGTCCGCCGCCGCGATCAGCGACTCGGCCCGCTTCGGCTGGCGCAACAGCCCGGCGGCCGTCGAGTCCTCCGGGAACGCCAGCCGCACCAGCTCCGGCGTCAGCTCCACCGGCACCGCCTGCGCCAGCAGCCCGGCCAGGACGCGGTCGACCCGCGCCAGCTCCTCGACGACCCGGTTCCAGGCGTCCGGCGGCAGCGCCGACACGCCGGCCGCCGCGGTCGTCCGGGGCGGGGACGGCGGCGCGGCCGGGGGCGTCGGGGGCGTCGGGGGCGGCGGCACCGGCGTCGCCGGCCGGATCGGTTCGACGTCCCAGCCAAGCGCGGAGCCCCGTCCGGTCGGGGGTGCGGCGGTCGAGCTCGAAGCCGCCGGCTCCGGCTCGTCGGGCGGGACCGCCGCGTCGGCGTCCGACCCGCGGGTCGGCGGGCCCGGCGGCGTGCTGTCGGAGTCGGGCGGGTCGAGCTCGGGCGGCGGCGGCGTCGCCCGAGCGGGAGCGACGCCCCGCGACGGTGCGCCCGCCGGCGGAGTCCCGCGCCCGACCGGCGGGCGGGCCGGCGAGCCCGGGCCGGCCGGGTCACGTCCCGACGGCAGGCGCTCGAGCCGCGCCAGGATGTCGGCGATCGGCAGCACGGTGTCGGCGGTGGCCATGCGCGCCAGGGCGACATCGACGTGCACGCGGGGCAGCGGCGAGCGCGCCAGCTCGTCGAGCAGGTGCGAGGCGAGGGCGAACAGGCGGTGGAGGTGCGGCACCGTGGTCCGCTCGACGACGTCGCGGGCCGCCCGCTCCTCGGCGTCGGCCAGCTCGGTCAGCCCGTGGGCGTCGGCGCAGGAGGCCAGCACGAGCAGGTCGCGCAGGTAGTGCAGGAACGAGCGGGCGAACTGCTGGAGGTCGTGGCCCGCGTCGTCGGCCTCGCGGACTGCCTCGAGCGCCGCGCGGGCGTCGTGGTCGACGACGGCCGCGGCGACGCGGTGCAGCAGCGCCTGGGGCGTGACGCCGAGCAGCCACGTGACGTCGGCGGCCTTGGCACCGTCGGGGAAGGCGGCGAGCACCTGGTCGAGCAGCGACAGGGCGTCGCGCATCGAGCCGCCGGCCTCGTCGGCCAGCACCCGCACGGCCGCCGGCTCCAGCGCGATCGCCTCGTCGGCCAGGATCTGCTCGATGCGTCCCGCGATCAGCCGCGTGGCGATGCGGCGGAAGTCGTAGCGCTGGCAACGCGAGAGGATCGTCACCGGGATCTTGTGCGGCTCGGTCGTCGCGAAGACGAACTTGACGTGCGGCGGGGGCTCCTCGAGCGTCTTGAGCAGGGCGTTGAAGGCGCTCCCCGACAGCATGTGCACTTCGTCGATGATGTAGATCTTGAAGCGC
>JAFGHH010000441.1 GCA_016930215.1 Deltaproteobacteria bacterium | reverse complement strand
G
Organism: Deltaproteobacteria bacterium; assembly: GCA_016930215.1. Lineage (GTDB taxonomy): Bacteria > Myxococcota_A > Polyangia > DRWM01 > JAAZOP01 > JAAZOP01. The sequence goes on along the minus strand of JAFGHH010000441.1, from coordinate 18,974 downwards.
GATCCTCTCGCCGGCGGTCGATGAGCGGTTCCCCGAGAAGACGCTGATCCGGCACCTGACCCGGGCCGTCGGCCCGGTGCTCGGGGTCGACGCGAAGCAGGTCGCCGCGGCGTGGCATGCGGGCTGCGAGGCGCAGGCCGAGTACCAGCGCAAGCTGCAGGCCGAGACCCACCGGGTGCTCGACCGCCTGGCCGCCGAGAACAAGCCCGCCTTCGTGCTCGTCGGCCGGCCCTACAACCTGTACGACACCGGCCTCAACGTGGGCCTGCCGCGGAAGATCGCCGAGTACGGCCTGCCGGTGATCCCGTCCGAGGGGCTCGGGTTCCGCGACGACGACATCGAGCCGCGCTACCACAACACCTACTGGAACTTCGCCCAGCGCGCGCTGGCCGCGGTGCGGCGCACCTCGCAGGCGCCGAACCTGTACCCGATCTTCCTCACCAACTTCGGCTGCGGCCCCGACTCGTTCACGCTGACCTACGCCGAGCGCACCGTGGGCCGCAAGCCGATGCTGGTGCTGGAGCTGGACGAACACGCCGCGGACGCCGGCTACGTCACCCGAGTCGAGGCGTTCGTCGATGTCGTCCGCGAGCTGGAGGCGCGTCGCCTGGCCGGCGAGTCGCCGGAGGCCTCCCGAACGTCGAGTGCGACGGTCAAGGGGGTCCTGTCCCGGGGCGACTCGGGCGAGAAGGTCGGCGAGGAGTGGAAGAAGCGTCGCATCTGGATCCCGCCGATGCACGTCTTCGGCACCGGGTTCATCGCGGCGGTGTTCCGCCGCAACGGGATCGATGCCCGGCCGCTGCCCGTGGAGGACCGCGAGGCGTTCGAGATCGGCCGCAAGCTCTCCCGCGGCACCGAGTGCCTGCCGACGGCGGTGACGATCGGCGGGCTGGTCAAGGTGCTGCGCGAGCAGGGGGCCGACCCGCGGCACGAGGCATTCTTCATGCCGACCGCCGAGGGCCCCTGCCGCTTCGGCCAGTACTGCACCCTGCACAAGCTGATCCTCGAGGACCTCGGCTGGGGCGACATCGAGATCGTCTCGCCGTCGTCGTACAACAACTACCAGGGGCTTCCCGAATCGGTCCGTCGCGACATGTGGACCGGGATCCTCGCCGCCGACGTGCTCTACAAGGCGGTGTGCAAGGCCCGGCCCCACGAGCGCGAGCCGGGTTCGGTCGACCGCGAGGCCGCGGTGCGCCAGGCGTTGCTCGAAGGAGCGCTGGAGAGCGGTCGCGACTGGGAGCCCGTCCTGAGGGACGCCGTCGAGGCGCTGGCGGCGTTGCGCGGCGACGGCCCGCCCCGCCCGCTGGTCGGCGTCGTCGGCGAGATCTACGTCCGCTGCAACGGCTACTCGAACGGCGAGGTGATCCGCGCGATCGAGGCGGCCGGCGGGGAAGGGTGGCTCGCCCCGATCGGCGAGTGGATCCTCTACACCTCGGAGATGGCCCGCCGCGAGGCGCGGACCGGCACCAACACCTTCAACCCGATCGAGATGGCCGTCACCGTGCTCAAGGACGGCTTCCTCCGCCGCGAGGAGCACCGCATCTACAAGCTCGCCGGGCCGTTCCTGGCCGACCGGCACGAACCGCCCGTGCGGGAGGTGATCGACACCGGGACGAAGTACATCCCGGAGGAATTCGCGGGCGAGGCGGTGATCACGATGGGCCGCGCGATGCTGTTCGCGCGTCACGGCGCGAGCATGGTCGTCAACTGCGCCCCCTTCGGTTGCATGCCCGGGACGCTCACCTCCTCCTGTCTCCAGGAGGTCCAGGCCCACACCGGCGTGCCGATGGTCAGCATGTTCTACGACGGCGACCTCGACATCAACGGCCGGATCGCCTCGTATCTCGCCAACCTGCCGCGCCCGCGCGACGCCGCCCGGCCGCCCGCCGCCTCCAGGCGCGACGACCGCACGCTCTGGTCCTGACGGGGAGGATCGCGCAGGGGCAAGCAGGAAGCCACGCCAAGGCGCAGAGCCGCCAAGGGCGCAGGGGAGCCTGCGCCAAGTCGCCGAGACGGCAGGTGTGGGGATGCGGTGGAGGTGTCGCGTCGCGGCGCCCGCGCGCCGCGACGCGAGCCGCCCCTCCGGCCGAGCACGGTGGGCCGGCGGCGAAGAGCGGGCCTCCGTCCGCTCGTCTGGCGCCCTTGCGTCCCTGCGCGAGACATCCCTGCGCCGCGCCTTCGCGTCTTGGCGCGAGGTCCTTGCCCGAACTGCGTCTTTGCGTCTCTGCGCGAGATCCTACCCCTGCCCGACCGGTTCCTCGCGTCCCGGCGCGAGCTCCTGCACCACGGCGCGGGCCTGCGCGGCGGTCACCCCCTCGACGGCCGCCAGCTCCTCGAGCGAGGCGCGGGCGACACCGGCCACCGAGCCGAAGGCCCGCAGCAGGCGGCGGCGGGTCACGGGGCCGACGCCGGGCACGGCGGCGAGGCGGTCGGTCAGGCGTCGCCGGCCGCCGGTCGCCGCCTGGAACGCGACGGCGCAGCGGTGCGTCTCGTCGCGCAGCCGTGCGAGCAGCCGCAGGGCCGGCGAGCCGGGTCGCAGCCGCAGCGGGTTCTTGCGCCCGGCGACGTAGATCGTGTCGACCGGCGCCCGCGGCTCCGCGGGGGAGGACGCCGTCGCTCCGGGTGCGGGAGGCGGGGCCTCGTGCGGCTTGGCGATGGCGGCAAGCGCGGTGTCGGCGACGCCGAGGTCGGCGAAGACGGCGCGGGCCACGGCGAGCTGTCCACGGCCGCCATCGACCACCAGCAGGTCGGGTGGGGCCCACTTCGGCGCGCCCGAGCGGGCGCGTTCGAAGCGTCGCAGCAGCACCTCGCGCATCGCGGCGTAGTCGTCGCCGCCGTGGTCGCCGCGGAGCCGGAAGCGGCGATAGCGGGACTTGTCGGGCTCGCCGTCGAGCATCGCGGCGACGGCGGCCACGGTGGCGCCCGCCTCGCCGCCCCAGTGCGAGATGTCGACGCATTCGATCGTGCGCGGCGGCCGGCGCAGGCGCAGGGCGCGGGCCAGCGCCTCGGCCTGGGCCGCGGCGCTCTGGCGGTCGCGCGACTCGAGCCGGAAGCGCTGTTCGGCGTTCTCGCGGGCCAGCTCGAGCAGCCGGCGGCCGCGGCCGCGGCGCGGGACCAGGACGCGGACGCGGCGCCCGCGCCGCGCGGTGAGGAACGCCTCGAGCACGTCCGAGTCCGGGGCGGGGAACGGCAGCAGGATCTCGTCGGGCGTTGCGGAGGCGTCGGCGTAGCGTTGGCCGAGGAACCCGGCCAGCAGCTCGGGGTCCGGCACCTCGAGGTCGGCCAGCGGGTAGCCGCGCACGGCGACCAGGCGTCCCGCGCGCACCTCGAGCGCGACGACGACGGCGACCGGGCCGTCGCGGTGCAGGCCGACGACGTCGCGGTCCACGGCGGAGACCTCGACGACGCGCTGCGGCTCGCCCCACGCGGCGCGCTCGAGGGCGGCCAGCTGGTCGCGGAGCCGGGCGGCCCGTTCGAAGTCGAGCGCCTGGGCGGCGGCCTGCATCTCGTCCCGCAGCTCCGTCCGCAGCGCGTCGCGTCGTCCTTCGAGCAGGGCGGCGGCGCGTCGGACGGCGGTGCGGTACGTCGCGGGGTCGACGGGCAGGACGCAGGGGCCGTCGCAGCGGCCGATCTGGTGCAGGAGGCAGGGACGGGAGCGGCCGCGGAACACGGAGTCGCGGCAGGGCCGCAGGCGGAACAGCCGCTGCACGACGCGCACCGCCTCCCGCGCCGCGCGCGCGTTGGCGAACGGACCGAAGTACCGGGCGCCGTCCGGTCGGGGCCGTCGGACCAGCTCGAGCCGCGGCCACGCCGCCCGCTCGTCGAGCCGGATCGACAGGTAGTCCTTGTCGTCGCGCAGGCGGATGTTGTAGCGGGGCCGCAGCTCCTTGATCAGGGAGTTCTCGAGCAGCAGCGCCTCACGCTCGTCGGCGGTGACGACGGTCTCGAGGTCGTCGAGGAGCGCGTCGAGCTGCGAGACGAAGAAGCGGGCGTCGGTGGTCCCGGGGGTGAAGTACGAGCGGACGCGGCTGCGCAGGTCGGAGGCCTTGCCGACGTAGAGCGCGGCGCCGCCCGCGGCGCGCATCACGTAGACGCCGGGGGCGCGCGGCAGGCGCGCCAGCTTCTGCCGGACCCGTTCGTTCATTCGGCCGACGACGACCAGTGCAGCTCGGCGCGGCCCAGCGCGCCGGCGAACTCCAGCGTGAACGACTCGACCCCCGGCCGCAGCACCCCCGTCCCGTCCGGCAGCACGCGCGGGAAGCGGATCAGGAACACCTGGCGGAACACGTTGATGTACGGGAAGTACGCCTGCTGCGTGGGCGTGACCCGCTTCACCGGTTCGATCCCGGGCATGTCGTTCGCGTCGGGCAGCGGCGCGACCAAGTCCCCCTGGTCGTTGACCAGCCGGATCTTCCACGGCGTGTCGGCCGACGAGAGGTCCGCCCAGCCCTGCCGGGTCGCCGCGGCCGCCACCAGGAACACGTGCGCCGTCTCCAGCTCCGCGCGCTGCGTCGTCTCCAGCGCCTGTCGCTCCGCGTCGGTCAGGCGGAAGTCGTAGGCGTACCGGTCGATGTACGCCTGGCGGTACTCCCACGACTGGAAGGTCGCCGTGACGGTCAGGGCGTTGTCCAGGCCGTCCAGGACGTAGACCTCGTCGTCCCGCGTCCATCGCTCCAGCACCCGCTCGTAGTCCGACGGCTCGAACGTGTGCGTCTGCGTCTCGGAGAAGTTGACCTGCACCTCGGTGCAACCGCACAGGCCCGCGACGGCGGCGAGCGTCGGGAGGGCGAGCGATCGGGGCCGAGCGAGCTTCATCCCGGGGCCTAGCTTACGACCACCACCCGGCCTTCGTCCATGACCAAGACCCGGGGCCGGCGGATGCGCCGTGGGAGGGCGTCAGCCGGGGGGCAGGAAGTCGCGGCGCGTGAACAGGGCCCGCAGCGGCAGCCCTGCGGCCCCGAGCGCCTCGGCGCCGCCCTCCAACCGGTCGACGAGGCACGCCACGCCGACGACCTCCAGGCCCGCCGCCCGCAGCGCCTCGGCCGCCCGTTGCGACGACCCGCCGGTGGTCACCACGTCCTCGAGCAGCACGACGCGGCGGCCCGGCAGCCGCTCCGCCCCCTCCACGAGCCTGCCCGTGCCGTGGTCCTTGGCCTCCTTGCGCACGTAGATCGCGGCCACCGGATCGCCCTCGAGCGCCGAGACGAGGGAGGCGGCGGAGGCGAGCGGGCAGCCGCCGAGCGGCACCGCGGCGAAGGCGTGGACCGGTGCGAAGTCGCGGGCCAGCCGGCCGAGCGTCGTGCCGGCGTGGAGATGTCCTTCGGCCGACAGGACGACGCTCTTGCAGTCGACGAAGAAGTCGCTCGTGCGCCCCGAAGCCAGCTTGAACGTGCCGTGGCGCACGGCGTGGGCGCGGAGCAACTCGCCGAGCCGCGTGCGGGCATCCTCGAACGACGGCAGCACGGGTTCTACCTCCGGCGGACGACGATCTGCCGTTGTCCGCCCGTGATCGAAGGGGGCGCCGGCGGACCGGTATCGGGCTCCTCGGCCTGGGGCGGAGCGGACGGCGGGGGCGGGGGGGGCGGCGACGACGCGGGCCGGGCGGACTTGGGCGCCCAGACCGGTGCGGTCTTGGGCAGGCCCTGGGGCGGCCAGGCCGGCAGGGCCCCGGGAGCGTGTCCCGAACGCGCCGGCGGCAGCGCCCGTTCCTCCGGCTCCGGCTCGGGAGGCGGGACGGGTGCGGGCGGCGGTGCCGCGGGCCGGACGGCCGGGGGCGGAGCAGCGGCCGGCGCCGGCGGCAGGATCGAAGCGCGGTCCGCCTTGACGAACCGCACCCGCGGCGCCTCGACGTCGCCCGTGACCTCCCCGCCGGCCTGCAGCCGGACCTCGACCTCGGCGCGGATCACGCCCGACAACCGGCCGAAGACCTCGATGTCCAGCGCCTGGACGAACCCCTCGACGACGGCTCCGGGGGCGACGGTGAGGGTCCCGCGCACGAACACCCGTCCGCGCACCGAGCCTTCCACGCGCAGCGCGCCGGCGGCGTCGAGGTCGCCGACGATCGTCAGGCCCGAACCGACCACGAATGCTTGTGTCTCGTCCTGCATGGTTCCCGACTCTCGCAGCGCGTTTACCTTGTCGCGCCGGGGGTGTCAATCGGAGGGTCGGGCGTCGGGTCGGGCGCGGGACTTGCCGAGGCCGGCCGACCTGCTACGATGAGAGCCGGCTCGGGTCGCCGGACCCGGGCCGGGGAGGACCGTCATGAGCCACCTGCGTTGGGTCTGTTTCTGTCTCGGGTTCGGTGCCCTGGCGCTCGGCTGTCCCGATCCGGACCCGATGACGGACGTGCCGGACGTCACGGAGATTCCGGAAATCGCCGACTGGACGCCGCCGCCGGACACCTGGCCGGACTATGGGCCGGACTACCGGCCGGACTACGGGCCGGACTACCGGCCGGACGTGCCGCCGGACTACTGGCCGGACGTGCCGCCGGACTACTGGCCCGACACGTTCACCTGCGACCCGGCCACCGGCCTGGGCTGTCCGGCGGGCTACGAGTGCATCTGCTACGAGCCGGGGTGGTGCACCTGCGAGCCGATCGCGATCTGGTGCGACCCCGACGACCCGTGGGGGTGTCCGGACGGCATGACCTGCGTCTGCGACCCGTGGGGCGGCTGCACCTGCCAGCCGGGAATCCCGGGATGCGACCCGCGCGACCCGGCGAGCTGTCCGGCCGGGACGTACTGCCAGTGCACGGCCTACGGCTACTGCAGCTGCATCCCGGTTTCCGGCTGCGACCCGCTCGACCCGGCGGCCTGTCCCGCCGGCCAGGCCTGCTTCTGCGACGGCGAGGTCTGCTCGTGCCAGGCGGTCGAGGACTGCACGGTCGGCGATCCGTACTCGTGCCCGCCCGGCGAGTGGTGCGAGTGCACGGCGGGGGGCTGTCGTTGCACGAGCGGCATCCCGGGGTGCGACCCCTCGGTGCCGGACTCCTGCCCCGAGGGGACGTACTGCGAGTGCTCGTCGGCGGGGTGCGAGTGCGTCCCGTGGACGGGGTGGTGCGATCCCTCCGACCCGTGGTCGTGTCCGCCGGGGACGTACTGCGAGTGTACGCCGTGGGGCGAGTGCTACTGCGTGGGCGAGGTTCCGCCCGAGTGCGACCCGCGCGACCCGTGGTCGTGCCCGCGCGGCAGCTCGTGCGTCTGCGACCCCAGCGGATACTGCTGGTGCGAGTGGTACGACGGCGAGGACGCCGGTACGCGCGACGGCGGCGGATCCCGGGACGGCGGCACGCCGGTTCCGGTGGACGCGGGCTAGCCCGCGTCCCGCCCCAGCGCCAGGCGCGCGGCGCCGAGAATCCCCGCATCGTCCCCCAGCGCGGCCCGCTCGAGCCGGATCGTCCCGGGCGTCACGCCGAACAGGCGGCGCTCCAGCTCGTCGCGCACGAGCGGTTCCAGCAGGTCGAAGGCTCCGGCGACGCCGCCGCCGAGCAGGATGGTGCGCACGTCGAGGATCTGGATCCAGTCGGCGACGGCGAGACCCAGGGCGCGGCCGGCCGCGGCGTAGACGGCGCGGGCGCGGGCGTCGCCGCGACGGGCGCGGTCGGCGATCGTCCTCGGCGTGTCGGCCAGGATCCGGCGGTCGCGGGGCCGCGGTCGCGCCGGGTCCACGGACCATGCGCGACGCCAGGCGCCGACGATGCCGGTCGCCGAGGCGTACGCCTCGACGCAGCCCCGGGCGCCGCAGCCGCAGACGGGACCCGCGGGGTCGACCACCGTGTGCCCCAGTTCGCCGGCGCGTCCCGTGTCGCCGTGCCAGACGCGGCCGCCGAGGATCAGCCCCCCGCCGACGCCGGTGCCGAGGGTGGCGAGCAGGAGGTTGCGCACGCCGCGTCCGGCGCCCCGCCAGTGTTCGCCCAGGGCGTGCAGGTTGGCGTCGTTGTCGAGGGTCACGTGCAGGCCGAGGCGACGCGCCAGGCGGGGCCCGAGCGGCTCGTCGTGCCAGCAGGGGACGTTGGGCGAGGCGTGGACGAGGCCGCGGCGCGGCGCGATCGCGCCGGGCACTCCCAGTCCGACCGCCCGCACCGGATGCCGGCCGGCCAGCGACCGGCACAGCCGCGCCAGCGCCTCGAGGATCGCCTCGGTGCCCTCGGCGACGGGCGTGGCGACGCGGGCGCGGGCCAGGATCCGGCCGTCCGGGGCGACGCGGGCCCCCTTGATGCTGGTGCCGCCGATGTCCACGGCGACCACGGGCGTTCTGCGCTGCACCATGGCCGCTCACCCTAGCCCCGGGGGGCCGCGTCCGTCCAGGCCGTTGAAGGACGGCGCGGATACGGGCACAATGGCCCGCATGACACGAAGCGGCCTCGATACGATCCGGGAGTGGCTGTGGGCGGGGGAGCGCGTGCGGGCGGGATACACCCTGGCCCGGCTGCTGCAGGAGGAGCCGGGCGACCTGCACGCCTTCGCCCTGTGCGGAACCGCCCTCCTGGAGCTGGGCCGTCGGGCGGAGGGGCTCGCCGCCCTGCGGACGTGCGCCGAGGCGGCGACCGAGACCGGGAACCTGCCGCTGGCGCTCTCCTGCCTGTTCTCGCTCAGCGACGCGGAAGAGGCCGTCGACGAGCTGTTCCACGTGGTCATCGCCGAGTACCACCGCGACGCGCCGCGCGTGGACCCGAAGCTGCGGCTGGCGCCCCCGCTGCCGCGCCCGCTGCCCGACGTCGCGCCGGCCGTCGACGAGGCCGAGGCGATCCGGCTGGCGCTGGCGGCGGCCAAGGCCGCGGCCGACCGCTGGGCCTTCGAGCGTTCCACGGCGATCGAGCGTCCCCCGCTGCCGATGATCCCGTTCCTGGGCAACCTGTCCGCGGACAGCATGGCCATGGTGCTCGCGAACGCCGAGGCCGTGGAGTTCGGTCCCGGGAAGCTGCTCGTCGAGCAGGGGGCGGAGGGCGACGCGCTGTTCCTGATCCTGTGCGGCTGGGCGAAGGTCGTGCGGCGCGCGCGGACCGGAGAGGAACAGGTCCTGCGTCGCCTGGCGCCGGGCAGCGTCGTGGGCGAGGTCGCCCTGGTGACCCGGGCGCCCCGGGTCGCCTCGGTCGTCTCCGAAACCGGCGTCCAGGCGCTGCGGCTGCGGCGGGAGGTGGTCGAGGAGCTGGCGCAGCGGGAGCCGGCGCTGGCCGAGGAACTGGTCGAGTTCTGCCGCCAGAAGATGCTGGCCAACCTGCTCGAGACCTCCCCGGTGCTGCGGCCGCTGGCAGAGGCCGAACGGGCCGAGCTCGTGCGCGGCTTCGACCGCCGCGTGGAGCCGCGGGGCGCCGTGCCGATCCGGCAGGGCGAGCCCTCCCCGGGACTGTTCTTGATCGTCGTGGGTCAGGCCGAGGTGCTCAAGCGGGAGGGGCCGGACGACCCGGTCATCCGGCTGGCGGTTCTGGGCCCCGGAGACGTTTTTGGGGAGATGTCCCTGGTCCTCGAAGGTCCTGCCACCGCAACCATCCAGATGGTGTATGATAGCGCCTTGCTCGTCCTGCCGCGGGACCGGTTCCTGCGGACGGTGCAGGCCCACCCGGAGTTGCGCGAGGAGTTGGCACGGGTGGCGAGGGAGCGCGAGGAGGAAACGCGGTCGCTGCTGGGACAGGCGAGCGTGGCGGCCGACGACATCACGTTGGTGTGAGGCGCGAATGAGCGCGATTCGACTGGAGCGAGAGCATTATGCCGCCTTCTCGGCGCCGCGCGCCGAGGAGAGCCGCCGGATGGTGAAGGGGCGGATCTGGCCCGAGCTGCTGCGGCTCTCCGAGACGCTGACGCCCGGGCTGTCGCTCCTGGCCGGGCACGACCTGCATCCGCACCTCGCCTTCCAGGGGGGACGGGAGGGACCGGTCCGGGAAGCCTTCACGGCCTTCTCCCCGTTCAAGAAAAAGTTCCGCGATCACGCGCACTTCACGCTCGCGGTGAGCCGCAGCGGCGTCCACGCGCGCATCGCCCTCGGCTCCGAGGCGCTCGAGGAGCGCGAGCGGCTGGCGCGGCGCATCGAGCGGGAAGGCCCCAACCTCGCCAAGCGCTTCCACTCGATGGCCGGACTGCGCTCCTACGTCAGCGAGAACGGCAACGGCGCCTCCACCGCCGAGATCGCGCTCGACGAGTCGTTCTGGCGCCAGCTCGCCGCCAGCCTGCGGCGCCCCGGCGGGTCGCTCGACATCGGCTTCGGCTGGTCCTCGAGTCGCGCCCGGACGCTGGCCCGGATCGAGATCATGACCGCCTTCGAGCGGCTGGCGCCGATCTACCGGTTGATCGACGCACCGGAGTGAGCGGACCGAAGGACGTACCACGACGATGGACCTCGACCTCCAGGCGGTGGGCCGGCGCACGGCGCCGCGGCGTTTCGAATACGACTGGCGCGACTGTGCGCTGTACGCGTTGAGCGTGGGTGCGACGGAGGCCGAGCTGGACCTGCTCTGGGAGCAGCTCGGCCCCAAGGTCCTGCCGACCTTCGCCGTCGTTCCCGCCCTGGACGCGGTGGCGGAGGCGTTCGGGTCGGTGGGGGGCAACGTCGCCGCGCTGGTGCACGGACAGCAACGGATCGAGGTTGCCGGTCCGTTCCCTCCGGAGGGGGTGCTGGAGACCACCGCCTGGGTCGAGGGGTTGTACGACAAGGAGAAGGGCGCGCTGATGGTGGTCGCGTCCGAGAGCGGCCGGCCGGGAGCGGCGCCGCTGGCCCGGACCTGGTGGCACTTGTACTTCCGCGGGCAAGGCGGCTGGGGTGGTCCGCGGGGGCCCGAGGCGCCGGCGAACCTGCCGCCCGAGGGCGAGGCGCCGGCGTTCGGGGCAACCCACGCCACCGCGCGCACCCAGGCGCTCCTGTACCGGCTCAACGGCGACCTCAACCCGATCCATGCCAGTCCCGAGATCGCCGGGTTCGTCGGTTTCGAGCGGCCGATCCTGCACGGCCTGTGCGTGTTCGGGCACGCCGCGCGGGCGGCGATCGCCTGGGGCGCGGGCGGCGACCCGACGAAGCTAAGGGCGTTCGAGGCGCGGTTCGCCAAGGTGACCTACCCCGGCGACGAACTGCAGCTCGAGGGTTGGCGGTCGGGAAACGACCTCTTGGTACGCGCCGGCGTGCCGGCGCGTGGCGTCCAGGTGCTCACGCACGGCCGTGCGGAGTTCGGCTGAGACGGGTCCGGGGAGCACCGCACGATGGCGACACGGCGCAAGGCGCGCAAGGACCGGGACGAGGCTCCGGCGGGGGCGTGTGGCGGCGGGCCGGACGAGGTGCCGGGCGAGGCGCCGGCCGAGGTGTCCGAGCTGGCGGCGGTGTGCGTCCGCGCCGTCCATCGCTCGCTCGGCGTCGAGCTGGACCACGGCCCCGATTCGATCCCGCTGCTCGACCACTATCTGACGCTGCTGCCCGACCGACCCCGGGCGCCGACGCGGGATCCGGTGCGCGGGCTGGTGGCGGCGATGACGGGGGCGTATTTCGGCGAGGTGGTGCGCCGGTTGTTCCCGGCCCGCTGGAGGCTCGAGCCCGGCGCCGAGCCGCTCGACTGGCGGCTGGAGCTTCGCTACTGCTTCCTGGCCTTTTCCCCGGTCGCCGTGGCCTGGGAGGTGCTGCTGCGGCGGGACGTGCTGGAGGGCGCCGCCGCCTTCTTCCTCGAGGAGCCGACGCGGGGCCTCGTGGCCGAGCGACTGGACAGCCTGCCACGGGTCACGATCGACGACTACTACACGTTCGCGCAACGGCTGGAGACGCTGGTGTTGACGGTCGGCTGGCTGGCGGAGCGGATCCAGCTTTCCGGCAAGCCGCCCGTGCCGATCGCTCCGCGGCGCTACGCCGAGTTCTTCCGCCGGCTCAAGACGTGACCGTTCCCCGCTCGCCTGCCAACGGCGCGGGGAGGCCGTGAACGGCTACCTCAGAACTCCAGGATGATCTGCGGCCCGTCGGGGCCGCTCGCCGACTCGCCCGCGGTCAGGCCGAAGTAGAGGCCCGTGGCGGCGCCGCCGGCGACGACCGCGCCGATGATCGTCCAGAACCACCAGGCGGACACGATCGAATCGTCATCGTCGTCGTCGTCGTCCCCGCCGTTGTCGTCGCCGCCCTGCAGGTCGTCCGGGATCGTGTCGCCGTTGAGGTCGTTCCACGGCGGCGGGGGCGGGGGCGGCGGGCCGGCCGCCAGCAGCGGCTGGGCGGTCGTGTCGAGCGCCTGGCGGATGGTGTCGGAGACCGCGCCGCCGATCGCGGACGGGTCGAGCGACACCTCGGGGGACAGGCCCGAGGCGACGACGCGGTCCTGTTGCCGGTCGTAGACCTGCAGCGAGACCATCGAGCGGGAGCCGTCGCCGGGCATGATCCACAGCACGAGCAGGATGCGGGCGCCGACCTGGTCGGTGATCCCCCGGAACAAGGCGACCTCGCGCCCCGACCCTTCCATCAGCGCCGCCGGCAGCTCCGCCACGCCCGGAAGCGGGGCCGGCCCGGCCGTCGGGGCGCCGCCGGGGATCGCCTCCAGCGACAGCTCGACTTCGACCGAGCCGCGCCGCCGGGGCTGGATGTCGATCAGCTTGCCGGTCGAGGCGTAGCCGTCCATCCGGGCCGCGAACACGTGACGTCCCGGCGGAACCTCCCAGCGACCGGGCGCTTCCCCCTTGCGCATCCCGTCGATCCAGATCTCGGCCCCGGCCGGTTCCGACGAGACGCTCACCCGCACGAGCGACCGCGAGCCGATCTCGTCGGCCACGCTGCTGTAGACGGTCAAGACGTCCGGGAACAGCTCCGGGTCGGGCATCTGGGTCGGGTCGAGCGAGATCGAGTAGCGGAAGAACTCCTCGGTCTGGCTCTGGTCGCCCTGCAGGAAGGAGTTGATGGCCAGGTTGACCAGCGCCTGGGCCAGCGGCTGGGCACCGGTGATCAACGTGAGCGCAGGCTTGTCCTCGTAGCGGGTCACGATCTCGGTGAAGCTGGTAGCCGCCGCGTCGAGCTCGAGGTTCGTCATCGCCTGCAGGCCGGCTTGCAGCGCCTGGTTGACGGCGTTGGACTCGGCCAGCAGGGCGTGGTCCGGGTTGGCGGCCGGGCCGGGTCCGCCGGCGCCGAGCGAGGGTTGGACGACGACGAACGGCATGGTCGTGTTGAGCGCCTGAAGACCGGCCTGCTGCAGGGCGTCGGCGCTGCGTTGCGCGGCGGGGTCCGTGGCCACGGCGACGGCGTAGGCCGGAACCGGCTGCACCTGCGGCTGCGGCTGCGCGGCCGCCGTGCCGAGCGTGGTTCCGGCCAGCAGCGCCGGCACCAGCCACCGCCCCGCCGTTCCGCCGAGAATGCCGGGCCACCTTGCTCGCTTCGCCATCTGCCTTCCTCCACCGTCGTCAGCGCGGGGAGCCGGTCGCGGCGTCGAGCAGCGTCGTGAAGGTCGGATCGGACTCCAACTGCTCCACGAGCTGCTCCACCGTGCGGGCCCGCATCGCCGGGTCGCCGAGGCCCGCCGGCCACGCCCCGACCACCGTCTCGGCCACCCCGCGCACGGTCTCGGACCGGGTCAGCTCGCCCGCTCCGTACCGCGACAGGATCGCGGCCACGGGGTCGGCGGTGGCCGACGCCTCGGTGGGCGTCGCGGCCTCCGCGCCCTCGGCCCCTAGCGCCTCGGCGAACCGCCGGGTCGCCTCCGGCTTCCCGGTCTCGCCGACCGCCACACCCGCTCCCGGCCCGTCGACTTCCGGCGGGCCCGTGGGACCGGGCACCTTGGGACCGACCTTCATCGGGACCCTCGTCCGCGCACCCCGGTCGAACCGCGGGCGCGCTCGGCACAAGCGTAGAGACTACCAGGGGATGCGCGATCGGTCAAACCCACCGTCATCGTCTCTCACCGGATGTTCTGGATCACCGCCTTCGAAGTGTCGTGGCGGGCCTTGAGCACGTTGGAGAGGGTCGAGAAGCGGCGGTTCTCGTGGCTCAGCCCCTCCTGGAGCTGCAGGAACTGCAGGTTGAAGTCCTGGCTCTGCTGCTGCAGCCGCCAGTACTCGTCCACCGTGCTCCCGCCGGCGCTCGTCCCGACCGACCCGCTCGACCCGGGTCCCTCGGGTGACTGGCCGGTCCCTGGGTCGCCCGCGGCGGCATCGACCGCGACCTGGGTCTGCGAGGTCAGCTCGCGGGTCGCGGCGGCCAGGATCGCGCCGCCGGGCAGGGCCGCGGCGGCCAGCTCGCCCGCGCCGCCGACCACCGCGCCGATCCCGTCGGCCAGGGCGGCGGCGAAGCGGCGCTCCGCCGGGGGCGGCGTCTGTCGCGGCTGGGTCACGTCCACCGAGAGATTCGCATGATCCGCAATCGTCGTGAACTCGAGCATCGGCTCCTCCTCCCACCGGGGGTCATCCTTGCCGGTCCGACCGTCGGACCGGGCTCCCCGGAGCCGGCGACCCGCGCCGGCCGACCCTCATCGCGCGCCCAGGCCTCCGCGTTGCGCGGTTTGTGGGGGTCTGCTATTCGTGCGGTCCGTTCCGGGGGGCCGGGCAGACGCCACGACGCTCCCCGGTCGCGAAAGGACGCCACGATGGCCACGACGATGGAAGAGCAGGTCAAGCAGGCGCTCGAGAAGATCCGCCCGAATCTCCAGGCGGACGGCGGCGACATCGAGTTCGTCAAGCTCGAGGGGAACGACGTGCACGTGCGGCTGCGCGGGGCCTGCCACGGCTGCCCCGCCGCCGCCTACACGCTGAGCATGGGCGTGGAGCGCGTCCTGAAGAAGGAAGTCCCCGGGGTCGGGCGCGTGATCAACGACGGCTGAGCGGCTACGAGAGGAACCGCTCGAGGATGTGACCCATGCGGGTCCGCTTCGTCTCCAGATAGGTCTCGCTGTAGGGCGTGGCCGCGATCTCCAGCGGCAGCCGTCGGGCGATGCGCACCCCGCACCGCTCGAGCCCCTCCACCTTGTCCGGGTTGTTGGTCAGCAGCGCCACCGAGCGGACGCCCTGGTCGAGCAGGATCGCGGCGGCCGCGTCGTAGTTCCGGGCGTCGGCCGGGAAGCCGAGCCGCAGGTTGGCCTCGACGGTGTCGAGCCCGCGCTGCTGGAGCGCGTAGGCGCGCACCTTGTTGCCCAGCCCGATCCCCCGGCCCTCCTGGCGCAGGTAGACCAGCGCGCCGACCGGCTCCGCCGCAAGGCGCTCGAGCGACGCGATCAGCTGGTCGCGGCAGTCGCACTTGAGCGAGTGCAGGACCTCGCCGGTGAAGCACTCGGAGTGCACCCGGCAAAGCAGCTCCTCGGCGCCGCGCAGCTCCCCCCGGGCCACCAGCAGGTGCTCCACGCCGTCGGCCGGCGCACGGTACACCACCAGCCGGAACGTGCCCCACTCGGTCGGCAGCTCCGCCTCGGCATAGCGCTGGACCAGGGGTTCGGTCGTTCGGTCTTTTCGGGCGCTCATCCGTCCTCATCCCGCGGGCGCGCTGCGCTCCCCCGGAGCGCGCCGGCAAGGAGGATCTAGTCGCTGCCCCGGGGATTGGCAAGTCCCGCCGAACGCCGCCGGCGGTCGTCATCCGGGCGACGGGTCGGGCCAGCGGGCGGCGATCGGCAGGCGGCGGCCCGGCCCGAACGCCTTGCGGGTCACCTTCAGGATCGGCGCCCCCTGCCGGCGCTTGAACTCGGCGCCGCGCACCAGCCGCACGACCCGCTCGGCGAGCGCGGGGTCGACGCCGGCGGCGGCGAGCTGCGGGGCGTCCAGCCCCTCCTCGACGTGCAGCTCGACGGCCCGGTCCAGCTCGGCGTACGGCGGCAGCGAGTCCTCGTCCTTCTGGTCCGGCCGCAGCTCGGCGCTCGGCGGCCGCACCAGGATCCGCTCCGGGATGCGCGGGGCGAGCCGGTTGAGGTGCCGGGCCAGCTCGTAGACCCGGCGCTTGACCAGGTCGCCGAGCGGCGCGAGCCCGCCGCACATGTCGCCGTACAGCGTTGCATAGCCGACCGCGAGCTCGGTCTTGTTCCCCGTGGTCAGCAGCAGCGGGCCGAACTTGTTGGAGACCGCCATCAGGAGCGCGCCGCGGATCCGGGCCTGCAGGTTCTCCTCGGCCAGGTCGAACGGCCGGTCGCCGAACAGCGGTGCCAGCGACGCGAGGTGCGCCGCGAACGCCGGCTCGATCGAGACCTCGTCGAGCCGGATCCCGGTTGCCGCGGCGAGCGCCCGCGCGTCCTCGCGCGAGGCCGCCGCGGTGAAGCGCGACGGCAGCGACAGCGCGCGCACCCGGGCCGGGCCGAGCGCCTCGGCGGCGAGCACGGCGACGACCGCCGAATCGACCCCGCCGGAGAGGCCGAGCACGACCGAGTCGAAGCCGCACTTCCGGACGTAGTCGGACAGGCCCAGCTCGAGCGCCCTGCGCACCAGCTCCGGCTCCTCGATCGGGCGCAGGTCGGCCGCCGCGCCGTCGGTGAACGGGTCGAGCACCGTCAGCTCGGGCGCGAACTCGAGCCCCTCGTGGACCAGCCGGCCCCGCCCGTCGACGACCAGCGAGTGCCCGTCGAACACCAGGTCGTCGTTCCCGCCGACCTGGTTGACGAAGACGAGCGGCACGCGGCTCCGGCGGGCCTGTTCGCCGAACAGCTCCCGGCGGAACCCGCGCTTGGCCAGCGTGAACGGCGAGGCCGACAGGTTGACGACCAGCTCGGCCCCCGCGGCCCGCGTCTCCGCGAGCGGGTCGGCGCGGTGGCGGACCGCCTCGTCGGTGCCGGCGGTCCACAGGTCCTCGCAGATCGTGACGCCCACCCGGCGCCCCGCGTGCTCGAACACGCACGGCGCCGTCCCGGGCTCGAAGTGCCGGTCCTCGTCGAACACGTCGTACGTCGGCAGCAGCCGCTTGCGGTAGACGCCCGCCACCCGGCCGCGCTCGAGCCGTGCGGCGGCGTTGAACACGGGGCGTCCCGCGCCGTCCGCGTTGCGCTCAACGAAGCCGACCAGCGCGGTCAGCGCGGGCAGCGCCCGCGCCAGCTCGCCGAGCACCGCCTCGTTCCGCGCGACGAACGTGGACCGTTCGAGCAGGTCGCGCGGCGGATAGCCGGCCAGCGCCAGCTCGGGGAAGACGACCAGGGACGCGCCGCGCGCGTGCGCCTCCCGCGCCGCCGCGAGGATCCGGCGGGCGTTGCCGTCGAGGTCGCCGACGGTCGGGTTGACCTGGGCCAGGGCGACGCGCATCGCCGCGAGCCTATCACGGGACGACGCAGGCGCGCAGGGCGTAGTCGCCCGGCGCGACGTCGCCGGGGATCGCCACCGTCCCGCCACGATCGACGTGGAAACCTGCGCCGAAGGGTGCCTCGAGGCGAACAACGTCGCCGTGATGCCGACCACCAACGGGCTGCGCGCCGCGGGCGGGCGAGGCAAGCCGCGGAGGACGTGCGCCAGAAGTGCCATGGTTGCGGGGTGAACGGGGAATTCGGGAGGTGCAGGTGTCAACCGGTTCCTCCCGGCTCCGGCCGCGGCGTTCAAGGCGCGTCAACCCTGCGTCCATCGCGTCGAGCGACCGCTCGCCCTCGGAGGCCGTGCAGGGTGGCGGGCACCTGGCGTGGGGTGGGGGCGGGGCAGGGGGGATCACTCGCCGCGCAGGCGCTTGACCTCCCTCAGCACCGCGGCGTCATCCTGGTGGCGCGGGTCGTCGATGGCGCTCTTGATCCGCAGGAGGGTCTCCAGGTCCACCCAGTTGCACTGGACCGCTCCATAGGCGTCCCGGATCCTCCGGGACCAGGCGGCGGCGAAATCGACCTCGCCCACGCGCTGGAGCAGGTCGACCCGGCTGGGCGCCACGCCGATCTGGAGGATCTCATCGGGTCGTCCCGCGCTCAGCAGCCGGGGGCTGGAGAAGGCCGCCAGCGCCTGGTTGGCGCGTGCAGTGTTCTCCGGATCGGGATCGATCCACAGGTCCATGTCCTTGGTGTATCGCGGCTTGGCGTGGTAGATGAACGCCAGCCCGCCGACGATCAGGTATCGGACCTGGTGTTGCTCCAGCAGCGCGAGCAGATCCTCGAAGTCGGCTAGGGTCTCCATCGGCTCTCCGGAGGCTTGTGGCCCGGCTTGACCGCGGCGATGTCGCGGTGGATCGCGACCAGGGCCGAGAGCCGATCCTGGGGGGTGAGCTGCTGCCAGAACGCCAGATCCCAGCGGCGGGCCTCCTCGAAGGAGTGCGCGACGTGGGCGACGATGCGCTGCCGTCGAGACCGGGCGCGCTCGGCCCGGGCGGTCATCTCGTCGGTGCTGCCGGGAGCGTCGGCCGGCTGTTCGGGGTGTGCCATCGCGGGCGACCCTCCTCGTCGATCATGATGCTATCCTCGTCGTCACCGCATGGCAACCGCGCGGCCCGCTGCCCGCTGCCCGCTCCCCAGATGAATCGGTGGCAGTCCCGGCGCGCCGACAACCGCCTCGCGGGTGCCGTCGGAGTCGAGATCAACGGCCGAGACGTCTGCTCCGGGCTGCTCCCATTCCGCGGGTTCAGCCGGCGAGAAGACGACCCAGGGCGTCGCCAAGACCGAACAGCGCGCAGCAGTCCTGCGCCATCGGTCCCGGGTGACCGATGCTGCGATCCTCGTCCTGGCGGCGCCACGTGCCGATCGGAAGGTCGCCCACCGCGTCCAGCACCGCCTGCGTGCGGATGGAGCATCGGCGAGCGACAGTAGCCGGCCAGCGCCAGCTCGGGGAAGACGACCAGCGTCGCGCCGCGCCCGTGCGCCTCCCGCGCCGCCGCGAGGGTCCGGCGGGCGTTGCCGTCGAGGTCGCCGACGGTCGGGTCGACCTGGGCCAGGGCGACGCGCATCGCCGCGAGCCTGTCACGGGACGACGTAGGCGCGCAGGGCGTAGTCGCCCGGCGCGACGTCGCCGGGGATCGTCACCGTCCCGCCGAAGCGTGCTCCGCGGGTCACCGCCAGGGCTCCCAGCTCGCGCGGGGCGGAGCCGGGCTGCTCGAGCACCACCTGCACGAGCGACCCCGGCGCGGCGTCCCCCCCCCCCCGCCCCCCCCCCCCCATC
>JAFGHH010000440.1 GCA_016930215.1 Deltaproteobacteria bacterium | reverse complement strand
CGGTGACGCGCGCACGGGAGCTCTCGGCGGCGGAGCGGGTCGAGGCGATCGCGCGGCTGCTGGGCGGCGCCGAGCCGGGACCGAAGGCACGCGCCGCGGCGGCCGACCTGCTGCGACGGGCCGCCGCGACGGGCGAGGAGGCGTGATGGACGTCAAGCTGCGGCGCGAGCTGCTGGGCCGGGTCGAGATCTTCGCCAACTGCAAGCGCGGCGACCTCAAGACGCTCGCCAAGTCGTGCCAGGAAGTGCGCTACGCGGCCGGTGACACGGTCTGCCGGCAGGGCGAGCGGGGGGTGGCGATGTTCGTCGTGGCCGAGGGTCGCGTGCGGGTCGAGTCGGAGATGCCCGACGGCAGCCAGGTGCTGCTGGGACACCTGGGACCGAACGCCGTGGTCGGCGAGATGGCGGTGGTCGACGGCGAGGAACGGATGGCCACGGTCGTCGCCGAGCAGCCGACGCTGTGCCTGACGCTGACCTCGTGGGACCTCAAGGCCGCAATCAAGGACCGGCCGACGATCGCCTTCGACATCCTGCTCACGGTGGTCCGGCGGTTCCGCGAGACGACCGAGGAGCTGCGCAACCTCCGGCGAGCGACCCAGGTCTGAGCGGGGGCGGCGGGAGAGCGGGCGGGGAGACGGGAGCGGACGTGACGGTCGAGGAGTCGGAGGCTTCGGGCGAGCGGCGGGACGCGGCGCGCGCGGCGTTGCGCCGCGCGGCGCGCGCGGCGGCGGGGCTCGCGCGGGAGGACGACGTCGCGGTCGTCGAGCCGGAGGCGTTCGCGGCGCTCGAGCCGATCGAAGTGCTGCGCGAGCTCGACGCGCTGCTGCTCGGGTCCCAGGCCGCCGCCGGGCTGGACCACCTGCGACGGAGCGGAGCGCTGGAGGCGCTGCTGCCCGAGGTCCAGGGACTGATCGGACTGCACGAGGACACCGTGCGTCCGCAGGGCCGTCGCGACGGCTACGCACACAAGGACGTCTGGGCGCACACCTGCACCGTGGTCGAGCAGGCCGCGCCGACCCGCGTGCTGCGCTGGGCCGCCCTGCTCCACGACGTCGGCAAGGTCCGCACCCGCAACGTGGCGCCCGACGGCACCGTGCACTTCCTCGGGCACGCCGAGGTGGGGGCGCGGATGGCCCGGCGGGTGCTGCGGCGACTGGCGATCCCGGCGGAGGATGCCGCGACGATCCGGTTCCTGGTGCTGCACCATCTGCGGGCCAGCCAGTACGACCGCTCCTGGACCGACTCGGCCGTGCGGCGCTTCGCCCGCGAGATGGAGCAGCACCTCGACGAGCTGCTGCTGCTGTCGCGCGCGGACATCACCACGCAGCGCGCGGCGCGCAAGGCCGCCGGCCTGACGGCGCTGGACGAGCTGGCGCGGCGCATCCGGGAGCTGCGCGAGCTGGACGCCCAGCCGGTGCTGCTGCCCAAGGGGCTGGGGACGGCGCTGATCGAGGCGTTCGGGCTGCCGCCCGGGCCGGTCGTCGGGAGGCTCCGCAAGGCCGTGGAGCAGGCGGTCGAGCGCGGCGAGCTGCCGATGCAGGCGGCGGCCGAGGTCTACGTCGCGTGGGCCCGCGAACACCTCGCCGGCCTGCTCGACGTGCCGACGCGGGCCGCCGCTCCGAAGCCCGACGAGCAGGACCCCTCCGCCTGACGCCCGGCCGCCGCGCCCGGCGGGAGCCGGCTACTTCTTCCGGAGACCGCGCATCGCCCGGCCGCCCCAGCGCTCCAGGTGGACCGACAGCCAGCGGCGCGTCACCGGGATCCCCCGCTGGCGCAGCAGCCGTTCCAGGGCCTGCAGGTCGCCGGCGACCTCGCGATACAGCTCCAGGATGATCTCCCGGCGTCGCTCGTAGGCCGCCGCGTCGTCCGGGGCCTCCGGGACGCCGGCGGTCAGGCGGGTGAAGACGGGCGAGTCGGGATGGCGGCGCAGGACGAGGTGATGAAGCACGGCGGCCGGCGGGTCTTCGATGGACCGTACGGCTTCGACGAACGCGTCGGCGATCGCCTCGCGCTCCTGCGCGGCGCGTTCGGAGGGACCGAGCAGCGTGAGCGCCTCGAGGTCGTCGGTGCGCAGGACGGCCAGCACCGGCAGGGGTTCGAGGCCCGCGGCGTGGAGGGCCGCCTTGAGCCGGGCGGCGAACCGGGCGGGCGCCTGCGCCAACCGGTCGGCCGGGGAGGTGACGACCGCCGCAGTCGTGCGGGACGGCGGCGCGGTCCCCATCGGCCGGTCGTGGACGACGAACAGACAGCGTCCGGCCCGCACGAGGTCCCCGGCCTCGACCTCCCGCGGGGCCAGGGCCCACTCGCCGTTGACCGCGGTGCCGTTGGTCGAGTCGAGGTCGCGCAGCGCCAGGCGCTCGCCGACCCGCCACATCTCGAAGTGCCGCCCCGAGAGCTCCTCGTCGGCGATCCGCCAGCTGGCCTCCGTCGATCGGCCTACGACGAGCGTCTGGCGGACCGGCATGCGCTCGCCGCCGCGCAGCTCGGGCGGGGCCCATGCGCGCAGCAGACCGGGCAGGGCCGCCAACTGCGCTCGCTGGGAGGCCGCCGATCCCCGGCGTCGGCCCGTGCCGGCACGGCGGCCGGTGTCTTGGGACGGGTCGTGCATTGCGGCCGCAGGCTACCACGTCCGCGCGTTCCGGAGAATCACCCACCGGGCCCGCCGGCGACGGGTGGACGAGCCCGGAAGCGCCATGTAGACTGCTGGGGTCATGCGAAGCACGCACTGGATTTGGGTCATGGTGGGGCTCGCCGCGGCGGCGGGCTGCACCGAGGACAATCCCCACTATGTCCCGCCCGACAGCGGCGCACCCGACGACACGGCGGACGGCGACACGCCCGTGGGACCCGACGCCGACGCCGACACGGACGCGGACGCGGACGCGGACGCGGATGCCGACGCCGATGTCGAGCCCGAAATCGGACCCGATGCCGATGCCGACGTCGAGCCCGACGTCGAGCCCGACGTCGGACCCGACGCCGACGCGGAACCCGACGTCGAGCCCGACGTACCGCCGCCGGACGACATCGACCGCGACGGGGTGCCGAACGCCGAGGACAACTGCCCGGACGTCTGGAACCCCGGCCAGGAGGACTGCGACGGCGACGGGACGGGGGACCGCTGCGAGGCGGGCGATACGGACGGCGACACGCTGCCGGACGCGATCGACGCCTGTCCCTGCGGCGCGGGCGGCGGGACGCACGACGAGGACGGCGACACGCTGCCGGACGACTGCGACAACTGCCCGCTGGTGGCGAACGCCGACCAGCTCAACGCCGATCTGGACGGTCTGGGGGACGCCTGCGAGCCGCCGACCGAGCCCGGGTCGGGGCTGGCGATCCTCCGGTTCGAGCCGTTCCTGGCGGTGCCGACGGACCCGGGCTGGACGGAGCCGGGCGGGACCTGGGAGTTGGGCAGCGACGTCTACAACCAGACGGACAGCGCGGCGAGCGCCGTGGCGTTCTATGACGAGTGGGATTTGGGCGACGACTACTTCCTCCAGTCGGTGTTCCGGATTACGGCCCTCGGCACGGGCGTGGGAACGGCCAAGCAGGTCGGGTTGCTGGCCCGGGCGATCACGCTCACGGACGGCTCGGTGCGCTGGTACATGTGCGTGCTGGACGGGGCGCACGACCGGTTGGACCTGCGGCTGTGGAACGGGACGGCCTACTCGATCCTGGCCCAGGAGGACGTGGGCTTCCGCCTGGACACGGGAGTGGATTACCGCCTGTCGTTCCTGCTGCGCGGCTCGTCGTTGACCTGCGCGCTCGAGGCGCCGACGGCCGCGCCGGTGATTGCAGCGTGGTCGGACACGGCGTTGCCGCTTGGGGCGCCGGGGTTGCGGACCTACCGGGCGGCGGGGTCGTTCTCGGGGCTGATGGTCGCGCACTGAGCCAGCGCCGCCTCCCGAATCGATTTGATTTTTCCCGAACGATCCTCCATATAGGCCCCCAAAAGGTCGTGGGGGCTGCATCGACGCGTCGGCGTCAGGCAGTGTCACGCCGGTCGGGTCGGTTGCACGGAAGGAGGAGACGATGGTCCTGCTGAGCTACCTGATTCCGGTGGCTGGGGTGTTGGCCCTGCTGTACGCCCTGTGGAAGACCCTGTGGGTCAAGAAGCAGGCGACCGGTACCGAGCTGATGCAGAAGATCTCGGGCCACATCCGCGAAGGGGCGATGGCGTTCCTGAATCGCCAGTACCGGGTGCTGGTGATCTTCGTGCTGGTGGTGGGCGGCGCGCTGGCGCTGGCCAACCACTTCTCGGGCGACGCCAAGCCGTGGGTTGCGCTGTCGTTCGCCGTCGGCGCGTTCTGCTCGGCGCTGGCCGGCAACTT
The DNA here is from genome assembly GCA_016930215.1 of Deltaproteobacteria bacterium. GTDB lineage: Bacteria > Myxococcota_A > Polyangia > DRWM01 > JAAZOP01 > JAAZOP01. The sequence continues at coordinate 1,644 of JAFGHH010000440.1, read as the reverse complement.
CGGCATGCGCGTGGCGGTCATGTCCAACGTGCGGACGGCGGAAGGGGCCCGCACCGGCCTGAACAAGGCGCTCGGCGTGGCTTTCTCCGGCGGCGCGGTGATGGGCATGTGCGTCGTCGGCCTCGGACTGCTGGGCCTCGGGCTGCTGTTCCTGCTCTACAAGTCGCTGTTCGGGATGGACGTCGGGGTGCCGGGCAGCGGCATCGACGCGGTGCTCTCGTCGATCAGCGGCTTCTCGCTCGGCGCCTCCTCGATCGCCCTGTTCGCCCGCGTGGGCGGCGGGATCTACACCAAGGCCGCCGACGTGGGTGCGGACCTGGTGGGCAAGGTCGAGGCGGGGATTCCGGAGGACGACCCGCGCAACCCGGCGGTGATCGCGGACCTGGTGGGCGACAACGTCGGCGACGTGGCCGGGATGGGCGCGGACCTGTTCGAGTCCTACGTCGGCGCGATCGTCAGCGCGATGGTGCTCGGGGCGCTCTGGATCGTCCCGCTGTCCCACACCAACCCGGACTACCAGTTCAACCTCATCCTGCTGCCGATGGTGCTGGCCGGCGTCGGGATCCTCTGTTCGATCATCGGCACCTTCTTCGTGCGGGTGCGCGAGGGCGGCAGCCCGCAGTCGGCGCTCAACATGGGGATGTTCTCGGCCGACATCCTGATGGTGGCCGCGAGCTGGTTCATCATGAAGTGGCTGATCCCGACGACGATCGCCTCGGAGGCGGGGGTGATCACCGCCGAGCGGCTGTTCCTGACGACGGTGGTCGGGCTGGCGGTGGGCGTGATCATCGGGCTGGTCAGCGAGTACTACACCGCCGAGGCGCGCAAGCCGGCGCGCGACATCGCCAAGGCGGCCGAGATGGGCCCCGGGACCAACATCATCAAGGGGCTGGCGACCGGCATGCTGTCGACCGCGATCCCGCTGGTGCTGATCGCGGCGGCGACCTGGGTGGCCTACGACCTGGCCGGCCTGTACGGCATCGCGATCGCCGGCCTGGGCATGCTGTCCACCACGGGCGTGCAGCTCGCCGTCGACGCCTACGGCCCCATTGCCGACAACTCGGGCGGCATCGCCGAGATGAGCCACCTGCCCCCGGAGGTGCGAGGCCGCACGGACAAGCTCGACGCCGTCGGCAACACCACCGCCGCGATCGGCAAGGGCTTCGCCATCGGCTCGGCGGCCCTCACCGCGCTCTCGCTGTTCGCCGCGTTCCGGATGCAGGTCGGCATCACCGACATCCAGCTCGTCGACCCGACGGTGATGGCCGGCCTGTTCGTCGGCGGCATGCTGCCGTTCCTGTTCTCCTCGATGGCGATGAACGCCGTCGGCGAGGCGGCCCAATCGATGGTCGCGGAGGTCCGGCGGCAGTTCAAGGAGATCGCCGGGCTGCTCGAGGGCAAGGAAGGCGTCAAGGCCGACTACGCCCGCTGCGTGGCGATCTCGGCCGACGCCGCGATCGCGAAGATGGTGCTCCCCGGCCTGCTGGCCATCACGGCCCCGCTCGTCGCCGGCCTGATCGACATCCGGATGCTGACCGGCCTGCTGGCCGGCTCCACCGTCACCGGCGTGCTGATGGCGATCTTCATGGCCAACGCCGGCGGCGCCTGGGACAACGCCAAGAAGCACATCGAGGGCGGCGCGCT
>JAFGHH010000439.1 GCA_016930215.1 Deltaproteobacteria bacterium | reverse complement strand
TGCTTCGACATCCACGCCAAGCAGAACTGGACCGTGCCGGCGACGCGCGAGCCGCAGATGTTCCGGGCCACGATCCAGGTCATGGGCGACGGGATCACGATCCTCGACGAGCGCGACGTGTTCTTCCTCGTCCCGCCCGAGATCACGATCATCATCGGGTAGCGTTCAGCCCCGGTTGCGCTCCCAGAGGATCCGCAGGCCGCACAGCGTCAGGTCCTCGTCGACCTCGTCGATCGTGCGCGAGCTTTCGGCGATCATCGGGGCCAGGCCGCCGGTGGCCAGCACGCGCACCGGGAACCCCAGCTCGCCGCGCAGGCGCTCCACCAGGCCGTCGACCAGCGCCACGTAGCCGTAGTACAGGCCCGACTGCAGGGAGTGCACGGTGTTGCGGCCGACCGCGCTCTTCGGCCGGCGGAGCTCCACGCGGAACAGCTTCGCGGCGCGCGTGAACAGCGCGTCGGCCGCGGTGTGCAGGCCGGGGGCGATGGCGCCGCCGAGGTACGCGCCGTCGGGCGCGATGCAGTCGAACGTCGCGGCGGTGCCGAGGTCGACGACGATGCAGCCGCCCCGGACCTTGTCGAAGGCCGCCACCGCGTTGACGATCCGGTCCGCGCCGACCTCCCGCGGGTCGTCGAGCCGGACGGCGATTCCGGTGCGGATGCCGGGGCCCACGCAGAGCGGCGGCCGGCCCAGGAGCCGCCGGCCCAGCGGCTCGAGGACCGGCGTCAGCGAGGGGACGACCGAGGCGACGGCGAACCCGGCCAGTTCCTCGAAGCGCAGCCCCGCCGCGCCGAACAGGCCGCGCAGCGTCACCTCCAGCTCGTCCACCGTGGCGTCCGGGATCGTCCGCAGGCGCCAGTGGTGCCGCAGCGCCTCGCCGTCGAACAGCCCGAGGCAGATGTTCGTGTTGCCGACGTCGGCCACCAGCAGCCGCTCGGGCCCGGAGGCCCTCGGCGGCGCCCCGGAGGTACGCTCGTCGCCCGCCACGACCCCGCTCCTAGGGGCTCGCGGCGCCGGGCGCGGCGTGGTTGGCCCGGTACCACGAGGCGAAGTCCTTGACGTCCCGGCGCAGCCGCGCCGTGACCTCGCGGATCGTGTACGGCGCCGCCGGCATGTCCGAGGGCGGGTTGGGCTGGAAGCGGAAGTGCTCGTCGGTGAACACCCGCAGGTACAGGTCCGCCTCCGGCGACCGCATCCCCTGCCGGCGCACGACGACCAGCCGCGGCGTCTCGTCCGGGTCCGCCGGGATCGGCAGCTGGTCCCCGACCCGCTCCCGGTCCTGCGACGTGAGGAACTCGACCGCCACCGGCAGGTTGCTGCCCGCCACGTCCAGCACGTAGTTGCTGCCGTCCGGCAGCGTCACCGGCACGAACCGCTCCGACTGCACGTCGCGCTCCCCGAACGCCTGCTGGATCGCGTCGAGGGCGGTGGCCTGGTCGAGCGGCCGCTCCTCGATCTCGTGCTCGACCGCGCGGGGGCCGCAGCCGGGGAGGAACAGCCAGCCACAGAGAACGGACAGGGCGAGGACACGCATCCACACACCTCCTGGTCGGTCGGTCAATCGCGGCGGCGTCGCCGCGCGAGGAACGCCAGCGTTCCGAGGACGCCGAGCGCGGCGAGGCCCGCGGCCGGGCCCGGTCCGGCCGGTACCCGGCACGAGCAGCCCGTCTCGGCCTCGCCCTGGGGGATGCCGGTGTCGGCGCCGGCATCGGTCCCGGTGTCGGCATCGGTACCGGCGTCGCTCCCGCTGCCCCGCACCTCGAACCACGAGCTGGCGCGCCGGCCGTCGACGATCCCGTCGTTGCACCAGACGCGCCAGTAGTACCGCCTGATCTCCAGGTCGGTCGGGACGGTCCAGCGGGTCTGCCCGCCGTCGCCCTCCGCCACCGCCTCGGAAACGATCACCTGGTCCCCGCTGAACGTCCCGATCGGGTCCAGCTCGAAGTGGTAGGTCAGCGGGTCGCCGTCGAGGTCGGTGGCGTTGTTGACCACCAGCTCCGGCCGCCGCTCGGTGACGTTCACCCGATCCGGCGAGACGATCTCGGGCTCGGTCGGCGGCGTGTTCGGCACGACGGTGATCGTCAACGTCTGGTCGACCGAGCCGCCGTCGTCATCGATCACCCGGACCACCACCTCGTGGTCCCCCACTACCTCGTCGGTCTCCGGCGGCGTCCAGCGCAGGGTCCAGTCGGCGCCGACGGTCATCCCGTCGGGCTTGGTCGGCACGTTGAGGCTGAGCACGTCGGCCGGGGCCGGGTCGGTCGCCTCCACCAGGTAGCTCCATTCGAAGCCCCGCAGCACCGACAGCTCGGCCGGCGTCGAGGTGATCTCCGGGTTGGCGTTGGTGATCGCAAGCTCGCGGGAGGACTCCCGGACGTTCGTGCCGTCGCTGGCCTGGACCGCCACCGTGGCGGTCGTCGGGCCGTCGAGGCCCAGGGCGGAGAAGATGGCGGTGGTGGTGGTGCCGTCGTCGAAGTCGCCGTCGTCGTCGAGGTCCCAGGCGACGGTCGTCGGGTCGCCCTCGCGGTCCTCCACGGTGACGGTCAGCGGCACCTCGGCCCCCTCGGCGACCTCCACCGGCGTCGTTTCGTCCCAGCGGACGATCGGCGCCCCGGCCAGCCCCCAGTTCACCACCAGGCCCAGCTCCCCGCCGTCCATGTCGGTGGTGGCGGCGGTGATGTCGGCGACGATCGCGTCGACGTCGGCGCGCACCACGATCTGGTCCGTGCTCTGGAAGCCGTAGATCAGGAACGCGGCCGTGTCGCCGGCCGGGATCGTCACCGTGTAACTTGTCTGGACGATCCCCGAGGTGACGGCCTGCGAGGCGACGGTGATCGAGTGGCCCTCGCCGAAGAACAGGTGCGCCAGCGTCGGGTCGGAGTAGCTGTCGTCGGTGCCGAACCAGCCGTCGGCCAGGTCGACCAGCGTGTCGCCGGACTGCGTCGCCCAGACGAGGGTGCCGGAATCCGAGCCCAGGTCGCAGTAGTAGCCGATGGTGACCGTCTGGGCCGTGGTGCCGGTGTTCTGGATCGTGTCGTAGTACCGGATGTAGCTGCCCCCGGTGGCCGGGACGTAGGCCTGGCGCGCCACGCTGAGGCCCGTTCCCATCGGCCGCGTGGCCAGCGTCACGTGCCGCCCGTCGGTGCTGAGCGTCCCGGCGGCTCCGCCGGTCGTGTAGCGGACCGAGTTGATGAACAGCGAGTAGCAAGCGCCGTCGCCGTAGCTGTCGTAGGCGTCCGTCGTGCCGTTGTACAGGCCGCCGTCGTCGGTGTCCTGGATGTCGAACAGGTGGCCCGTCGACGAGTTCAGGTTGATCACCGCCCCCGCCGGCGCGGCGGCCAGGAGCAGGGCGGCGAGGAGGGTGGCGAAGCAGGTGAAGCGAGTCATCGGTTCTTCCTTTCGAGCCCGTCGCCCCGAACGGCAGGTCGTTCCCCCGGCGGCGGGTTCGCGGGAGTCTATGCGGCGGTCCGTCGGTGCGCAACCCCCGCTTGACACTCGAGTCCCCGGGTTGCTACGGTGCCGGTGGCCTGGGAGGCCCCCGGAGGGAGGCTGGACCGATGCGCAATTCTGCGTGGCTGGCGGCTGCTCTGTGCGTGCTCGCATTCGCGGGGGCCGCTCGCGCGAACCCGATGGACCTGACGCTCTCGCGCCTGTACGACGAGCGCGCCTGCACCGACACGCGCAACCAGTCGCTCTGCGCCGACCAGGCGGCGTTCCGCGAGCTGGCGCGCGAGTTCGGCCTAGTGATGGCCCCGGCGCTGCTCGCCCCCGCCGAGACCCTCGGCTACGCCGGCTTCTACCTCGGCCTCGAAGGCAGCATCACCACCATCAACTCCAGCAGCAGCGAACCGAGCAACGTGTGGTTCCGCGGCACCGAGGACCAGAACCCCGACAAGGTGATGTTCGTCCCCTCGATCCACGCCCGCAAGGGGCTGCCGTTCTCGTTCGAGCTCGGGACGAGCGTTTCGTACGTTTCGGCCACCGAGCAGGTGCTGCTCGGGGTCGATATCCGCTGGGCGATCCTCGAGGGGTACCGCACCGGCTGGAAGGCCTACTTCCCGGACATCGCCGTGCGCGGCGCGGTCAACCGGCTGATGGGCGACGACGAGATGGACATGACGGTCTGGAGCGTCGACGTCGCGCTGTCCCACCCGTTCTCCATCTCCGGGATGATGACCATCACCCCGTTCCTCGGCTACCAGTTCGTCCAGACGATCGCCGACACCGCCCTGGTGGCCAACGGGATGATTGACCCGGACGACGCACCGCACACGCTGATCGAGTGCAGCGGCGACCCCGACTACCAGACGAGCTGCGTCGGCGGCATCTACGGCCCCAACATTCGCTACCTCGATTTCGACCGCGAGTACATCGACCGGCACCGTGGCTTCGCCGGCGTCCGGCTGATGTACGAGCACCTCGCCATGATCCTCCAGGGCGCGTTCACCGACGGCCAGCAGTCGTTCGGCGTCTCGATCGGGATGGACTACTGACGACTAGCGGCTCGGGCCGACCGGAGCGACCGGTACGGCCGTCGTCGGCGGAACCACGACGCCGCCGCCCACCGGCTCCTCGATCAACCGCTGCCCGGGGTTGGCCGGCGTCCAGGTCGGCGCCGGCGCCGTGATCGTCGGCTGCGTCGGAGTCGTCGTGGGCCGCACGACGCCCGGCGTGACCGGCGCCACGGTGGTGGCCGGCGTCGAAGGCCGGACCACGCTCGGGGCGACCGGGGCGACCGGCCTCGGGGTGGTGGACGGCGCGACCGGCGCCACGGTGGTGGCCGGCGTCGAGGGTCGGATGACGGACGGCGAGGTGGGCGCGACCGGCGCCACCGTGGCGGTCGGCGTGGCCGGCGTGACCGGCGTGACCGGCGTAGCCGGCGTGGCCGGCGCGACCGGCCGCACGACCGTGGGCGTGGCCGGCGCGACCGTCGTGGTCGGCGTCGCGGGCCGCACGACCGTGGGGGTGGCCGGGGTGGCGGGCGTGGCGGGCGCGACGGGCCGGGCCGTCGTCACCGGTACGCCGGGCACCACCACCGTCGGCGGCGGCGGCGTGGTCGTTCGTACCGGCGTCGCCGTCGGCGACTCCGGCCGCCAGTACCCGGGGTTGTAGCGGTACCGCTCGCCGTACCGCTCGACCCGCGGAGCGACCCAGCTATAGCCGGAGCGCGGCGGCACCCAGCGCCCGTCCACCCACGCCCACTGCTCGTTGCGCCAACTCCACGACCCTTCGATCCAGACGTAGTTCGGTGCCGGGGCGATCCCCCGCACCTCCACGCGCGGCGGCGGCGGCGCCACCGACACGATCACGGGCTCGGGGTGCGCGTAGACCACGTCCGTGCGGTAGACCGTGCAGCCGGTCGTCGCCAGGAGCGCAGCGGCCGCGAGGAGGAAGGGGACCATCAGGAAGGTGCGCTTCATCTTCTCCATCCCTCTCTGCCGGCCGGGTGCCGGCGTTGCATGATCTAAGACGTCCGAACCCCGCCGACCATTTAGGAGCCAAGCATACATCGGGAAAGGGAGAGGGGGTAGGGAACAAGGAACGGGGAACGGGGAACGAGGAACAAGGAACAAGGAACAAGGAACAAGGAACAAGGAACAAGGAACAGGGAACAACTAGCTTTTTTGCGCTTGGCCGTCTTCCGTGGAGCAGGCGCCGGGGGGAGAGGACGGTGGCAGCGTGGACTGGCGGACCCGGAACCCGAACTCGCCCCGCCGCTTGACCAGCGGGCGGAGGACGGGGAGGGCGACGAGGAACAGGATGACGCCACCGACCGCCACCGGCCGCATTTCGGGGCCGCCCTGTGTGCCCATGTAGGCGGCAAGCCCCGCGCCGGCCAGGGCCAGCAGCCCCCAACCGACCATGCCGGTCCACCAGCCCCACGCCTTGCGCTTGTAGATGCCCACGGCGGCGACCACGAAGGCGGCGACGAAGACGACCGCGGTTCCGACCAGCATCGGTACCTGGTCGGCCAGCGCGGGGTCCGCCTGGTCGGTGGTCGAGAACCAGCCCAGGCCCGCGGTCACGGCGGCGAAGGCGAAGGCCCAGAAGCCGAGGTAGGCGGGGAGCAGGCGCAGCATGCCGTGCTCCCGGAACCGCTCGACGAAGCCGACGACCATCAGGTAGGCGATCGGCACGATGAACAGGGTGAGGAAGGCGGCGGCGGTGAGGCCGCCGATGATGATGCGGGCCATCGGGGCCCAGGTCTCGGCCCCCTCGCCGACCCCCAGGGCCAGCGGGATCATGCTGAGGATCGTGGTCAAGGCGGTCATCAGCACCGGCCGGAAGCGCAACCGGCCCGCCTCGATCACCGACTCGAGCAGCGGCTTGCTCTCGCCGCGGTGCGACTGGTTCGCGCGGTCGACGAGCACGATGCCGTTGTTCACGACGATGCCCACGAGGATCACGATCCCGATGATTGCGGGCACCGACATCGGCATCCCGGTGACGAGCAGCACGACGGCGATGCCGATGATGGCGAGGGGCATGGTGAAGAAGATGATGAACGGCTCGAGCAGCGACTCGAACTGCGAGGCCATCACCATGTAGACCAGCAGCAGGGCGATCAGCAGAGCGATCCCCATGTAGCGCTGGGTGTCGCGCAGGTCCTCGGCGGTGCCGCCGATGAAGTAGGTGGCGTCGGGGGGGAACCGGTAGTCCGCCAGCAGCTTCTCGACCGCGGCCGAGACGTCGCCGAGGTTCTCGCCGGGGACGGTGGCGCCGATCGTCACGAGGCGCTGCTGGTTCTTGCGGGTGACGGACAGCGGCCCGATCGCCGGGACCACCTCGGCCACCTCGGACAGCGGCACCTGCTTGCCCTGCAGCGTCGCCACCGGCAGGCGCCGGAGGTCGCGGACGTCGAGCCGGTAGTCGCGGGGCGCGCGGACGAGGATGTTGTAGTCGTCGCCGCCCTCGCGGAAGCGCGTGGCGATCACCCCCTGGAAGAAGGCCTGGACGGTGTTGGTCACGGAGACCGACATCACGCCGAGCGCGGCCATCCGTTCGCGGTCGAGCGCGATGCGGTATTCGGGCTTGCCCTCGTCGAGGCTGAAGCTCACGTTGCCGACGCCCTCGATCTGCTGCACCTTCTTCTTGAGGTCGAGGCCGACCTCGCGCGCCTGGGCCAGGTCGTCGATGTACAACTCGATCTCGATGTCGCTGCCCGAGCCGCCGATGGCGGGCGCGAACGTGGAAACCTCGACGCCCGGCACGCGCCGCAACCGCTCGACGACGTCGACCTCGATGTCCTTCTGGTAGCGCGAGCGCTGGGCCAGCGGCTGGTACTTGAGGCGCAGCATCCCGGCGTGGGCGCCCTCGCCGAAGATCGCGATGAATCCCTCGCCCATGCCGATGTCGGTGGCCGCCAGCTCGACCTCCGGGATCTCGGTCGTGACGATCCGCTCGATCTCCTGGGACCGGCGGTCGGCCTCGGCCAGCGAGGTGCCGACGGGAGCCTCGAGCTGGAAGGCGGAGAACCCCTGGTCGGTTTTCGGGAAGAAGTCGAAGCCCAGGCCCTGGAAGGCCAGGGCGGAGGTGGCGACGAGGAGCGCGACGACGCCGAGCAGGGTCGTCTTGCGGAAGCGCAGCACGCCGCGCAGGAGCCAGACGTAGCCGTCGCGCACGGCGTTGATCGCGCCCAGGACCCAGCGGCGGTACCAGGGCATCCCGCGGCCCTTCTCGCGGGACAGCATCCAGGCGGCGAGGACCGGGACGAGGGTCAGGGCGACGACGAGCGAGGCGGTGAGCGAGACGACGATCGTCAGCGCCATGTCGCGGAACAACAGGCCGGCGATGCCGGGGACGAACGGGATCGGGGCGAACACGGCGAGGGTGGTCAGCGTCGAGGCGGTGACCGCCATCCCGACCTCGCTCGCCCCCTTGGCCGCCGCCTCCTTCGGCTCGTAGCCGCACTCGACCAGCCGCACGATGTTCTCGAGCACGACGATCGAGTTGTCGACCAGCATCCCGATCGCCAGCGCCAGGCCGGCCATCGAGAGCAGGTTGAGCGTCAGGCCGAGCTGGTCCATCGCGGCGAAGGTGACCACGACCGAGACCGGGATCGCGATCGCCACGACCAGCGCGCCGCGGACCGAGGCCAGGAACACCAGCAGCACGAGGAACGAGAACAGCAGCGCCTGCAGCGCGGTGTTGGAGAGGTTGCCGAGCGAGGCGCGGATGAAGTCCGACTGGTCGAACAACGTGCGGATCTGGACCTCCGGCAGCAGCTTCCGGATGCTCTCCAGCTCCTCGCGCACCGCCGCGGCCGCCAGCGCCGTGTTGGCCCCCGACTGCTTGCGGATCGTGATGAACACCGACGACTCGCCGTTCGCCCGCACAACCCGCGTCGCCTCGTGGAACGTGTCGAGCACGTCGGCCACGTCGCGCAGCCGCACCGGCACCAGCCGCGCCTGCGCCGTCGGCACCTTCTGCCCCAGCGGCGTCTCCGCCATCCCCGCCTGCTTGTAGCCGATCACCAGGTTCCGGATCTCCTCCACCGTCTGGAACCGGCCCTCGCTGATGATCGAGAACTCCTGCCCGCCCTGCTCCAGCGACCCGGCCGGGATCTGCAGGTTCTCCGTGCGCAGCGCCTGGAGGATCGTCGGCACCGCGATGCGGTACGACTGCAGCCGCTGCGGCAGCACCTCGACCCGGATCTCCCGCTCCAGGCCGCCGTAGGTGTCCACCGACGCCACCCCCGGCAGCCGCTCCAGCCGCGGCTCCAGGTCGTGCACCGCGATGTCGCGCAGCTCCTTCTGGTCGTAGTTCCCCGACAGGAACAGGAACATGATCGGCTGCATCGACGGGTTGAAGGCGAAGGTGATCGGGCTCGAGGCGTCCGGCGGGAGGTAGCCGCGCACGAAATCGATCGACTTGCGCAGGTCGATCTCCCCCTGGTCGATGTCGTAGCCCCAGTCGAACTCGACGAAGACGACCGAGGCGCCCTGCTTCGACGTCGAGGTGACCTGCGTCACCCCCTCGACCGACGCGGCCGCCTCCTCCAGCGTCCGCGACACGAGCTGCTCCATGTCCTCCGGGCTCGTCCCCTCGTAGGTCGTGACGATCCCGGCCAGCGGGAACGTGATGTCGGGGTACATGTCCAGCCCGAGGCGCGAAAGCGAGAAGACGCCGAAGCCGATGGCGACGACGTACGCCATCAGCGTCGTGATGCCGTGCTTGACGGAGCCGGACGAGAGGCTCATGGCGTCGCTCCGGCCTCGCCCCCGCCGCCGTCCGCCGGCTCGACCGGCCCCCCGTCCCCGGCGTCGTCCGGCGGCGCCGCGGGTGGAGCCGGCGGGGTCGCCGCCGTCGCCGCCGCGGCCTCCGTGCCTCCCGCCTCGCGGACCACCTCGACCGCGGCGTCCGGGTCCAGCATGTGGAACCCCTCGACCACCAGCCGGTCGCCCTCGGCCAGCCCCTCGAGCACCTCCGTCCGCGCCCCCTCGAGCAGGCCGCGGCGCACCGGCAGGCGCAGGGCCTTGCCGTCGCGCACCACCCACGCCGCGTAGGACGCCTCGGCCCCGCGCTGCGTCGGGTCGAGGATCAGCGCGTCGGTCGGCGCCACCAGCACGTCGTCCCGCCGGCGCAGCTCGACCTCCACCACCGCCAGCATCCCGTCCCGCAGGATCATCTCGGGGTTGTCCACCACGTAGCGGATGCGCACCGAGCGGGACTCGCGGTCGACGTTCGGGCTGACCAGGTCGACGGTTCCGGCGAAGGCCCGGTCGGGCGCCGACTGCACCCTTACCGCCACCGTCGTCTGCGCGCGCACCAGCTCCAACTCGTGCTCGGGAACGTCGATCCAGACGTAGGCCGGGTCGAGCCGCACGATCGTCCCGAGCGGCGAGGCCGGCGAAACCATGTCGCCCACCTCGACGTAGCGCTGCGAGATGAACCCCGTCATCGGCGCCTTGACGACCGTGTCGTCGACCCGCAGGTTCGCCTGGTCGACCCCCGCCAGCACCTGGCGGCGCTGGGCCTCGAGCGCGCTGATCTGCGTGTCGAGCGGGTCGAGCTGCGAGGCGGAGACGACGCCGTCGCTGACCAGCCGGCGGATCCGCTCCCGCTGCGTCTTCAGGCCGTTGATCTGCGCCGTCAGCGCCTCGGCCCCCGAACGCGCCTGCCGCACGCCGGTGTCGACCACCGCCGTGGCCAGCCTCGCCATCACCGTCTCGTCCTGCGTCACCGTGTCGCCGATGTCGAAGCCCAGCTCCAGGATCTTCTCCGCCATCCGCGGCAGCACGTTGACCTGCATCGACGGGCGCACCTCGCCCGTGTAGCGCGCCACCTCGCGGACCGTCCCGCGCCCGACCACCGCGACCGCGACCGGCACCGTCTGCACGACCTCCTCGGTCGCCTCCGCGGGCTTCTTGCACTGCACGAGGCTCGCGGCGCCGGCGACGACCAGCGCGGCGAGCACGAGGCGGGAACCGCGGCGGGGGGACGAAACGGGATTCGACACGGCCGGCACCTCCGCACCCCCCTCTTTCGAACCCGCCAATCAAACGCTTGTTGGGGTTCGTTGTCAAGGGGGCAAGGGAGGGAGCCGAGGGCGGGCCGGAGTCGGAGGGTCGGGCGGGGCCGGTGCGTTGACGGGTCGAATTGAATGATTACTTTGGCGTCGTCGCCGGGCTCCTTCGGAGAATTGACTGGAAGTACGGGAGGTTGTGTCGTGGGCAAGATCATCGGAATCGACCTGGGTACGACGAACAGCGTGGTGGCGGTGATGGAGGGGAAGGAGCCGAAGGTCATCGCCAACGAGGAAGGCGCGCGGCTCACTCCGTCGGTCGTGGCGTGGGACGATCGGGGCGAGGTGCTGGTCGGCCAGATTGCGCGGCGGCAGGCGATCACGAATCCGGAGGCGACGGTCTATTCGATCAAGCGGTTCATGGGCCGGCGGCACAACGAGGTGGCCGAAGAGATCCGCATGGTGCCGTACAAGGTGATCAAGGCGGACAACGGCGACGCGCAGGTGGAGATCCGCGGCAAGCGGATGCCCCCGCCGGAGATCTCGGCCAAGATCCTGCAGAAGCTCAAGCGCGCGGCCGAGAACTACCTCGGCGAGAAGGTGACCGACGCGGTGATCACCGTCCCGGCCTACTTCAACGACGCGCAGCGCCAGGCGACCAAGGACGCCGGGCGCATCGCCGGGCTGGAGGTCAAGCGCATCGTCAACGAGCCCACCGCCTCGGCCCTGGCCTACGGCCTGGACAAGAAGAAGGACGAGATCATCGCGGTCTACGACTTCGGTGGCGGCACGTTCGACATCTCGATCCTCGAGGTCGGCGACAACGTGGTGCAGGTCATCTCCACCGCCGGCGACACGCACCTGGGCGGCGACGACATCGACCAGCGGATCATCGAGTACCTGATCGCGGAGTTCAAGCGCGAGCAGGGGCTCGATGTCGGCAAGGACAAGATGGTGCTCCAGCGGCTCAAGGAGGCCGCCGAGCGCGCCAAGATCGAGCTCAGCGAGGTCCACGAGACCCGCATCAACCTGCCGTTCCTCACCGCCGACGCCGCGGGCCCCAAGCACATGGACATCCGCCTCACCCGCGCGAAGCTCGAGCAGATGATGGAGGACCTCGTCGACCGCACCTTCGGCCCCGTCGAGAAGGCGCTCGGCGACGCCAACAAGCGCCCCTCGGAGATCAACGAGGTCGTCATGGTCGGCGGCTCGACCCGCATCCCGATGGTCGCCGACAAGGTCCAGAAGCACTTCGGCAAGGAGCCCCACCGCGGCGTCAACCCCGACGAGGTCGTCGCGCTGGGCGCGGCGGTCCAGGCCGGCGTCCTCTCCGGCGAGGTCAAGGACCTGCTGCTCCTCGACGTCACCCCCCTCTCCCTCGGCGTCGAGACCCTCGGCGGCGTCATGACCGTCATGGTCCCCCGCAACACCACCATCCCCACCCGCAAGACCGAGATCTACTCCACCGCCTCCGACAGCCAGACCTCCGTCGAGATCCACGTCCTGCAGGGCGAGCGCCCGATGTCGCGCGACAACCGCACCCTCGGTCGCTTCCACCTCGAGGGCATCATGCCCGCCCCCCGCGGCGTGCCGAAGGTCGAGGTCACCTTCGACATCGATGCCAACGGCATCCTCAACGTGACGGCCAAGGACATGGCCACCGGCAAGGACCAGAAGATCCGCATCACCGCCTCCTCGGGGATCGATGAGACGGAGATCAAGAAGATGGTGCGGGAGGCCGGCGAGCACGAGTCGGAGGACAAGAAGCGCCGCGAGGAGGTCGAGCTGCGCAACAAGGCCGACGCCCTGTGCTACCAGACCGAGAAGGTCCTCGACGACAACCGCGACAAGCTCGACTCCGGCGACATCTCCTCCGTCCGCGAGGCGATCGCGGCGTGCCGCAAGGCGATCGAGGGCGGCAACGCCGACGACATCAAGCGGCGGATGGACGAGCTGACCAAGGCGACCCACAAGATCGCCGAGCAGATGTACCGCAACGTGGCGGGTCCCGAGCCGGACAAGGGCGCGCCCTCCGCCGACGGCGGCGCCGGGAACGGCGGCGCCGGGAACGGCAGCGCCGGCAAGTCCGACAAGGGCGACGTCATCGACGCCGAATTCGAAGAGAAGTAGGGGAGGGCGAGTTCTCCCGTCAACCACCACCCCCCATCGACAACCTCGTTGTCGACTGCTCGATCGGTCCGGCTCTCCGCCTCTCCGTGCCCTTCCCCCTCAACCCTTCGGGATCATTCCACCCCTCTCCCCCGTTCCCTCTCCCCTCGCCCCTCTCCTCCTCTGGCCTCTCCCTTGCATTGATCCTCGATCGTGCGACCCGTTCCCGGCGGCGGGGTCGCGCGCGCCCCTTGCCTGGTGGGGGCGTGGCGGGTATAGTCACCGGGTCGAAATCCTGCGGCGCCGCGCGGAAGGACGAGGGCGTGGTCGTCGCGAGGGAGAGGAGTGGAGCGATGAAGGCTTCGCGTTTGTTGGCGGGACTGGCGCTGGCGGGTCTGGTGGCCTCGATCGGCTGCTTCGACCGCGACCTGACGGACATCCGGCCGGGCACGACGACGGGCGTCACGATCCGCGTCGAGCAGATCGGCATCGTGGAGGTGGACATCGTCGTCCTCGTGGACAACTCGGGCTCGATGGCCCAGGAGCAGGCGCAGCTTGCGGCGCGCTTCCGGGACCTGATCAACGAGCTGGTCAACCCGACGATCGACTCGGTGACCGGGCGCCCGGAGCACCCGCCGGTCGAGGACCTCAACATCGGCGTCATCAGCTCGGACATGGGCACGATGGACCACGTCGTGTCGACCTGCAGCAACTCCTCGATCGGCGACAACGGCTGCTTCCGCAGCACGTCCTCGGTCTCCGGCTGTTCGTCGTCGTATCCGACGTTCCTCTCGCGGAACGAGGACAATGCGGGAACGTACACGCCGGACCAGATGGCCACCGACTTCGCGTGCATTGCGGAGCTCGGGACGCGCGGCTGCGGTTTCGAGCAGCAGCTCAAGGCGATGCGGCAGGCGACGACGACCAACGTGGTAGCCGGCGGCTGCAACGCCGGCTTCCTGCGGACGAGCTCGCTGATCGCCCTGATCTTCGTGACCGACGAGGAGGACTGCTCGGTGCGGCCCGACCACCGGGAGATGTTCGACCAGGACCGCACGGACCTCGGGCACCTCAACATCCGCTGCTTCGCGCATCCGGAGTTCGTCGAGCCCTGGGAGGAGTACGTCACCGCCTTCCGCAGCCTGCGGCCCGCCGAGGAGCAGGAAAAGATCGTGCTCGGCATGATCATCGGCGTCCCGCCCGACGCCCCGCAGTGCATCGGCCCCGGCGACGAGCTGACCGGCTGTCTCGCCGTGCCGGCGATGGCGGAGATGGTGGATCCTGCGACCCCCTCGCAGCTCGTCCCGTCGTGCAACACCAGCATGGGCCTGGCCTTCCCGCCCCGCCGGTTCATCCAGGTCGCGCAGGCCTTCGGCGACAGCGCCTACGTCGACTCGATTTGCAAGCCCGAGTGGAACGACGCGATCAGCGGCATCACCGACAAGCTGGTCGAACGGCTGCCCTCGACCTGCTTCCCGCGCGCGCTGACGTTCGACCAGACGACTTGCGATGCCGATTGCCAGGTCATCGAGACGCTGAACGACACCCGGGACTGCCCGTTCGACCCGAGCTGTCCGGACTGCCCGCCCGCGACGCTCGACGAGATCCACAACCTGGCCTCCTGCACCAACGGCGGCGTGCCCTGCGAGCCGCTCAAGCGCAACCTCGGCACGATCCTCTACTCGGACGGCACCGAGCGCCGGCTGTGCCTGATCCGCCAGGCCAACCGTACCTCCGACGGTACCACCTGCCAGCCCCCCACGGCGGGGAACGAGGGGTGGTTCTACACGCCGGAGGCGCAGAGCGAGGAGCACTGTCCGCAGGTGACCTTCTCGATCGGCAGCACCGGCTCGCTGGTCGACAACGGCTCCACCGCCGAGCTGCGCTGCCTGTCCGAGTTGTGCCCGGCCGACCGCGTCTGCGGCAGCGCCTGCTGCCGCGACACCGAGATCTGCTCCGGCGACGTCTGCGTTCCCGCGACCTAGACCCCGGCCGGCCGTCCGAATCGCAGCAGCGCGACACCCGCCCACCCGAAGCGATGCCGTCCATCCGATGCGACGGCGGCGGCTTGATGCCGCCTCGCCGGCGGGGCCGGCGGGCTCGGCCCGCGCTTCGCGCGGCCCAGCGCCGCGCCGCTACCTCCACGGGCGGCGCCAT
>JAFGHH010000438.1 GCA_016930215.1 Deltaproteobacteria bacterium | reverse complement strand
GCCGACGCCGATGCCGATGCCGACGCCGATGCCGACGCCGATGCCGACGCCGATGCGGATCCCGACGTCCCGGTGGACGTCGACGAGGGCGCGGACGTGCCCGCCGACTCGACCGACGCGACCGACGCGGAGGCGGATGCGGAACCCGACGTCGCGCCCTCGTGCGCGACCAACGCGGACTGTGAGCCGACGGAGTACTGCAGCAAGGAATCGTGCCTGGCGACACGCGGCCGATGCGTCCGGCGTCCGACCGCCTGCGAGCCGACGGAGAACCCGGTGTGCGGTTGCGACGGCGTGAACTACTGGAACGACTGCCTGCGCGAGCGGCACCGGATCGCCGCCTCGAGGCCTGGCGAGTGCATGTCCGACGACGCGGCCTTCTGCGGCGGCATCGGCGGGCTCGCCTGCCCGACCGAGGGCGCCCGTTGCGCGTACCTCTTCGAGAGCAACGCCGGGTGCATGATGACCGACCCCGGGGGCGTGTGCTGGGTCATCCCGGCCGTGTGCCCGGCCACGGCGATCGGCGGGCAGTTCCGCCCCTGCGGCTCCTCTTCGGCCACTCCCTGCCTGGACCTGTGCCGCGCGGTCGAGGTGGGGGGAGCCTACTTCCACGATCCGAGCTGCGCCGTGTAGGACCTTCGCCCTCGATCCCGGGAAGCGGGATTCGTTGACGTCGCGCGGCGGGGCGTGCGAGATTCCCCCGCCGATGAAGGGAACGGCCGCCGCATGAACTGGGAGCTGCCGCTGCAGGGCATGCTGTGGGCGTTCATCGCCGCCAGCTCGCTGCCCGTCGGCGCGGCGCTGGGGCTGTGGACCCGCCCCTCGCGCAAGGTCACCTCGGTGCTGATGGCCTTCGGCGGCGGCGCCCTGCTCTTCGCCCTGACGCTCGAGCTGTTCG
The DNA here is from genome assembly GCA_016930215.1 of Deltaproteobacteria bacterium. Taxonomy (GTDB): domain Bacteria; phylum Myxococcota_A; class Polyangia; order DRWM01; family JAAZOP01; genus JAAZOP01. The sequence continues at coordinate 5,332 of JAFGHH010000438.1, read as the reverse complement.
GCCATTCGCTGCGGGCCGCGAGCAACGGCGGGCACGCGATCGAGGACCCCTGGATCCTGGTCACGACGATGTGCGGTGCGGTGATCGGGGGACTGCTGTTCGAGCTGCTCAACAAGCGGCTCAACGCCAAGGGGGGGTTCCTGCGCCAGGGCGCGCTCCTGCGCAAGCACGTGGCGAAGGAGAAGCGCAAGCAGGCCGCCACGCTGCTCAAGAGCCTGAGCAAGGTCGGGCTGCTGCAGTCGCTCCCGGCGGAGGAGGTGATCCAGCTCGTGCCGCACGTGCGGCGGGCGGTGTTCGAGCCCGGGCAGCGGATCTTCGCCGAAGGGGAGTCCGGAGACCGGTTGTACTTCATCATCGAGGGACAGGTGGCGATCACGCGCGCCGCGGGCGACGGCCCGGCGAGGGCGGTGGCGACGCTCGGGCCGACCGACACCTTCGGGGAGATCGCGCTGGTCTCCAACCAGCCACGCACCGCGACGGCCACGGCGGAGACGGCGGTCGAGGTGTGGGAGCTGCTGCGCGAGGACTTCGACGGCTGCCTGCGCAGCTCCCCCGCGCTGCAGACCGCCGCGCAGCAGCTGGTGCGCGAGCGGATCCAGGACCTCTCGCGCCGGGACGGGGTGGCGCCGGAGGAGGCGCGCGAGTGGGAGCGCCAGGCGCTCCGGAACCTCGACCGCGTCGCCGTGCAGACCACCGACCAGGACGTGCGGGAGGAGCTGCAGAAGCACGGCGTCCAGAGCTCCGCCGGCCGCGCGATCTGGCTCGGCGCGCTGCTCGACGGGATCCCCGAGTCGATCATCATCGGGATGCTCGTCGTGGCCGCCGCCGCCCAGAACGCCTCGCTCGGCCTCGCCTTCATCCTCGGCGTGTTCGTCTCCAACCTGCCCGAATCGATGTCCAGCGCCGCGACGATGCGGATGGGCGGGATGAGCGCCCGGCGCATCGCGGGGATGTGGCTGTCGCTGGTGGCCGTCGGCGCCGTGTTCGGCTTCCTCGGCGCCGCGGCGTTCCCGCCGCACCCGGAGGGGTGGGTCGAATACCTGGTGTTCGGAATCGAGGGACTCGGCTCGGGCGCCATGCTGTGCGTGATCGCCGAGGCGATGCTGCCGGAGGCGTTCGAGCAGGGGGGCGGCTCGATGGTCGGCCTGGCGACCCTCGCCGGCTTCCTCGTCGCCCTGTCCGTCAAGCTGTTCCAGTAGGCGGCTTCGCTCAGCCCAGCCCGGCGGTCGGGCCGAGCATGTCGTAGTGGCGCAGCAGGGCGAGCGCGGCCTGCTCCGCGTCGGCTGCGGGGCCGTCCGTGATGCGCTTGAGGTACTCCGCGGCGGGGCCGGCCAGCGCCTTGCGCTCCGGCGAAAGCTGCGACGTCGCCCATTCGACCAGCGACCGGAAGTGCGCCTCCCGGTCCGGGTCGGACAGGAGGCCCGCGGCGGTCGCGAACCCCTCGCCGAGCTGTCCGCGGTCCGTACGGCAGACGACGACGGCACTGGCTCGCACCAGTTCCTGCCAGCGACGGCGCCCGGGCGGCGTGGTCGCGGAGAACTGCCGTTCGAAGGCCACGACCAGCGCCTGGAGCACGACGGGCGGGGGGCACGCCGGGTGGAACACGGCCAGGGAGGCGCCGAGCGGGTCGTCGAGCACGAGGCGGTCGAACTCGGTCGGCGGGAAGTCCCGCTCGGTCTGCTCCGCGAAAGCCAGGTCCCGCACCGCCGCATCGACGAACCGGACGTCGGCATCCAGGGCCAGGAGCCGGCTGAGCTGCTCGCGCTTGTCGAACGGTTCGGCGGTCTGCATCAGCGTGCCGAGCAGCGCCAGCACGGGCGAGGGCGACTGGCGGAAGGCGTCCTTGAGGCTCTGCCGCATCACCGTCTTGAGCGACGGCAGCCGGGCCGTCGCCAGTTCGTGCGGCGACCGGTCGTCGTCGGTCAGCTGCAGCCGCAGCTCGCCGGCCATGTGCGGCGGGATCCTCTCGGCGCCCTCCGCGGAGACCCACAAGGTGAGCCATTCGGTGGTCGGCTCGACCGCCAGCGTGAAGGTCACGAGGCACGCCGCGCCGCCATCGATCAGCGGCGCCGGCGACGAGGCGGGGGAACGACCGACGGCGACGATCAGCGTGGCCCGTGGCGGTGCCGCCGCGCCGAAGTCCGGCTGCACCGCGATCTGGTAGGTGCGCAGCGGCACGACGCAGGTGATGCCGAGCTGCAGGAAGTAGTCGGTGGGGCGCTTGTCGTTGCGGCGGATCTCCATCAGTCGCAGGCGCAGGACGCGCTGCCGTCCCGGCTGGAGCCGCGTGAGCTTCAGCACGACCGCGTCGGCGTACTGGGCTTCCGGCATCCCCGACATCCCGCTTCCACCCTCGCCCCCGCCCGGAGACTACCCGATCCGTCGGCGCGCCTCCACTCCCCGGCGCACCCGTGGCAGCCGATTCTGTCTTCGCCCGGCGCAGGAGATTCTCACATCGGGTCCGGGTCCGCCAGGCGCGGCGCGGCGGTCTCGGCGCCGTCCTGGACGATGGTCAGGCCGGTCGCCGGACCGGACTCCGGGAGGTCGAACCGGACGTCGGCTTCCACGACCCGCCAATGGAACAGCGTCTCGGTCTCCGGCCAGATCCGCAGCGGCGCCTGCCCCGTGATTTCCGCCAGCAGCCGCCCGTCGTCCCGCCGCACCGTCATCAAGGTTTCCGGCTCCAACTCGTAGACCCCGACGTACCGGTCGAGCTGCTCCGGCGCGAGGGGCACGGTCGGAGTCAGCTCGAGAGGCCGCGGCTCCCCGACCAGCAGTCCCAGCAGCGAGGGGCCGACGGCGTCGACGACGAAGCTCCCCGTGTTCGCCAGCACCGCCACGCCGACGCCGGCCGACGGATCGAAGGCGACGAATGCGTGGAACCCGCCGGTGCCGCCGTTGTGCCACAGCCGGCCGCCGCTCCCGACGTGCCACCCAAGCGCCACGTCGTCCGAGCCGTCGGGGTCGTCGTGGCGCAGGACGTGCGTGAGCGCGAGCGCCTCGCCGAGCGGGTCGTGCCCGGGTTCGAGCTGCCGGTGAAGGAAGCGGACCAAGTCGGCGGCGGTGGAGCGGAGCGCGCCGGCGCCGGCCAGCGCGCCGAAGGTCCACGGCGGCACGGGGTTGCCGTCGACGTCGTGGCCCTCGGCGAGCCGCGCCCGACGCCCCTCGTCCAGCGTGACGGACGTGTCGCGCAGGCCGAGCGGCTCGAGCACCCGCTCGCGAAGCAGCGCCTCGTAGGACGTGCCGGCCTGGCACGCCAGCACGTCGCCCAGCAGCCCGGCGGCGAGGTTGCTGTACTCGTAGACCGTGCCGGGGTCGCGGGTCGGCTCGAAGCGCGAAAGGCAGGCGAGGATCCCGTCCCAGGTCAGGTCGGCGTACGGATCGCTCGGGTCGGCGGGGGCGAAGTCGTCCGGCATGCGGGGCAGGCCCGAGGTGTGGGTGGCCAGGTGCAGCAACGTGAGCGGGTGCCCGTCGCGCTCGCGGAGCCGGACGCCGTCCGGCAGCAGCTCGGCCAGCGGCTGGTCGAGCGCCCGGCGGCCGTCGGCGACGTCGCGGGCGAGGAGCAGCGCGGTGAAGACCTTGGCGACGGAGCCCAGCTCGAAGACCGTGTTCTCGTCGGGAGTCCGACCGTCCGCGCCGGCGCGACCGTAGCCGGCGAACAGGTCGCCGCCGGGCGTGACGAGGCCGACGGCGAGGCCGACGACCCACTCGCCGTCGAGCAGGGGCGCGACGAGGGCATCGACGGCCTCGCGCAGCGGCGGCCGCGCGGCCGGGCCGACGTCGGCGGTCGGCCCGGGTGCGGGAAGACCCGGGTCCGGCACGGCGCCGTCCGGGCGCGAACCGCAGGCGACGAGGGTGAGCGGCAACAGGGCGGCGAGGATGCATCGCATGCGCGGGAGGCTACCGCGACTCCGCGGCCGAGGGAACTCCGTCTCGGGCGGCCCCGGTTCGACGCTCCTGCTTCCGACGTGGACGTTCCGGTTTCCCGTGTCTACAATGCCTGTGGTTCCGCGGCGAGGGCGACGGGGGAGGCCCGCAGCCGCGGGGAGGGTCGAATGGGCAATTCGATACGGACGATCGCCGTCCTGCTCGCGGGAGCGTTTTTCGCGGTCGTCGGGACCGCGCAGGGCGCTCCGCGCTGGGAGCGGCTGAGCTGGACCGGGCCGACCGACACCACGATGACGGTCTCGTGGACCGACGACGCGGCGGGCACGGGGCAGGTCGAGTACCGCCCGGTGGGAGGCGGGACCGCCGCCACCATCCCGGCCGACGGCGTGTCGACGGGCAGCGGGGACCTGGACGTCACCTACTCGGCGACGATCACCGGGCTCCTGCCGGACACGGAGTACGAGTACCACGTGCAGTCGGGCGGGGCCTGGAGCGACTGGTTCGTGTTCCGGACGGCGCCGCCGGTCGGCTCGTGCGCGCCGTTCCGCTTCGCGTCGCTCGGCGACAACCGCGGGCAGGAGCTCCTCGGCTACTACATCCCCTCGCTGCAGTGGGACGACGTGGCGTTCGCGCTGGCGGGCGAACGACCCCTGTTCACGCTCGACACGGGCGACTTCATCTACGACGGTGGGGAGACCGAGCAGTGGCCGCCGGAGATGAACAGCACGACGCCGCTGTCGCGCATCTCGCCGTTCTTCCTGGCCTTCGGCAACCACGACGACGGCCCGGGCGAGGGGGCGGGGGCGAACCTGAACAAGATGTTCGCCTACCCGACGAACAACCCGGACGGCGTCGAGGACTACTTCTGGTTCGTCGCGGGCAACATGCTGGTCGTCCAGCTCTCGACCTACACCTTCTCGATGGACGACCAGATCGAATGGCTCCGCGGGGTGCTCGAGGACCATCGGGACACGGTGGACTGGCGGGTGGTGCAGTTCCACACGCCGGTCTGGTCGAGCGGCGTGCACGGGAGCAACGAGGACGACCACACGCGTGCCGACCTGCTGGTCCCGCTCCTGGACGACTACGGGGTCGACCTGGTGCTCAACGGCCACGACCACGACTACGAGCGGTTCCACCCGTCGCGGGGCGGTTACGGCGGGCGCGAGCATGTCTGGACGCCGTTGTCGGAGGACGGCGGCACGCGCGGCGTCGCGGAGGGGCCGATCTACATCGTCACGGGCGGCGGCGGCGCGTTGGCGAATCCGATCTTCACGGCCACCCTGCGGCACAGCGCCCACGGCGCGAACCACCTCAACTTCGTCGTGGTCGACGTCGAGGGGGGCACGATGCGGGTCACGTCGCGCGACTGCGGCCTGCAGCTCACCAGTTGGACCACCGCCGACTGTTCCGGAACGCTCGAGCAGTTCACGCTCGAGAAGGT
>JAFGHH010000437.1 GCA_016930215.1 Deltaproteobacteria bacterium | reverse complement strand
CGCCCACAGCGGGATCGCGAAGTACCACCAGCGGTCGTGGAGGAACGAGGCGAGGTAGACCCAGCCCGGGCCGTCCGTGTCGGTGAGCGACCACCACAGGCCGCGCCCCGGCACCTTGGCCCAGTAGGTGTTCGGCACCAGCTCGCGGAACAGCAGCCAGCGCAGGACGACCAGCAGCGCCAGCAGGCCGGCGAAGATCGCCGCCGCCCGCAGGCGCCGGCCGGCGGGGGACCGCAGCAGCCGCACGCCGACGACGATCCCGCCGTAGACCAGCCCCTCCGGCCGCGTCCAGGCCAGCAACCCCGCGGTCACGCCGAGCGTCGTGTCGGCGGCGCGATGTCGCGGCGCGTAGTGCAGCGCCAGCAGCGACCCGATCTGCAACGCCGTGAGCAGCCCGCCCTCCAGCCCGGCGGCGAGCCAGTAGTCGAACCCGCACCAGTAGGCCGCGAGCCCGAGCGGCACGAAGGCCAGCACGCGGGCGAACCCGCGCAGCTGGAGGTAGACGAAGGCGCACAACAGCGCGAACGCCACGGCCGCCAGACCGACGTTCAACGCCTTGCTCGCCGGGTCGAGGTCGTCGACGAAGCGCGCGAGCGGCGCCAGGAGCAGCACCTGCAGCGGGTTCGAGAACCCCTCGGTCGGCGCCTCCCCGGGCGTCATCCGCAGGCCGCGGCCGGCGGCGAGGTTGTCGGCGTAGGCGTAGGTGATGCCGGCGTCGTCGACCGTCGCGCCGCCGTACCAGTCCAGCACCCGGATTGCGTACAGCGTCGCGGCGGCGGCCAGCGCCGCCAGCATCGCGGCGTGGGCCGCCCGACGGGCCGCGGGAACGACGCCGGGATGCCGTGCGCGCCATCCGTCCCAGGCGGTCCGAGCCCCGCGCCGCGCGGCCCGCAGCCGCTCGGCGGCCGCCCCGAACCGCCCGACCAGCGTCCGCATCCCCGCCCGCCACCCGGTCCGCGGCCGGGGCGCCGGGTCGGCTCCGTCCGGCGCCGACCGCTCCCCGTCGGTCACCGCGTCGCCTCCTCCGGCCGATCGAAGGTCCCGGCGATGCAGAAGTGTCGGGCTCCGTCCCGTTCGGCCCGCACCGTGATCACCAGGTCCGACGACGAATCCGCCCGCCGCTCCAGCACCGCGTCGCGCCACCCCGCCTCGTTGCGCGCCACGAGGCGCCGCAGCCGGGTGTCGCCGGCGGACACCGTCACCTCCACCGGGCCGCCGTCCTTCGCGGTGACCGCGGCGTCCGTCAGCCCGTAGCGGAACGTGAACCGCGGCTCGGTCTCCGCCAGCAGCCCCGGGAACGTCAGCACCGTCGCCGCGTTCCCCGGCTGCGGGTGCAGCCAGATGCAGCGGCGCAGCTGCCCGCCGACCTTCTCCCGGCTCTCCCGGATCGTCAGGTGCGGCTTGCGGCCGCAGACCAGTGCCGGGTCGTCGCCGTGCCGTTCGCACGCCTGCGGCTCGCCCCCGACCGGCAACACCACGGCCCGCGCGCCGGACAGCCGGTCGACGAGCTGCACCTTGCGCGGCGTGTCCTTCGGCTCCAGCAGGTAGACCGTGTAGTGCCCGATCTGGAGACGCTCCAGCTCCGTGTGGGCCGACAGCAGGTCGCGCCGCCGCCGGTCGTCGCCGTCGTGGTTGCAGTAGACGTACCACAGCCGGCCCCAACCGCCCTGCTCGAGCTGCGGGGACGCGTTCGGCGCCAGCGGATGGAGGTCCTTGAACCGCCGCACCGCGTCCCCCACCCACCCCGGATTGAACTGGATCAGATCCCCGGGCCGGTGGTGCGCGCGGATGTGGTCGTGGACCTCCACCGTCCAGACCTCCTCGCCCGGCTCGGCCATCAGCAGCGGCACGCCGACCAGGGCCGCCGGCGCCAGCGCGAACAGGGCGTTCGGGAGGACCACCCGCAGCCACCAGCGCCGCGTCCACCGTGCCGGGGCGTCCGCGGTCGGGGGCCTCGGCGACGAACCGTCCGTGCCCGGTGCGTCGTCGTCGGGCTTCCCCGCCCCCGCCGTGCCCGGCGCGCCGTCCGTCGGCCCGGCCGTCTCGGCCCCTTCCGGTCTCGGCGCGGCATCGTCCGCCGGCGGCCGTCCCTTCCTCCGGCGCCACCACCGCTCGCCGACGAACCAGCCGACGACGCCGAGCAGCCCGAGCGACGTGAGCGCCAGGCCGGCGCGCAGCCCCGGCGCCCGATAGGCCAGTCGGACGCGGTGCCGGCCGGCCGGCAGCCGCACCGCGAGCTGCCCGTCGATCGGATCCACGCGCCCGACGTCGACCGTCCACCCGTCGTGGTGGTTCTGGTTGACCCAGACCTGGGCCTCGGCGGTCAGCTCCACGTCGAGGTCGATCCGGTTGGGCGACCAGGCGACGAGCCGGACCTCGCCGGCGGCGGGCGGCTGCACGCCGTACTCGTGCGACTGCGTCCGGACGCGCCGCGAGCGCGGGACCGGGTTCGGCTCCTGGCAGGTGAGGCTGCCGCGGTTGCGCGCCGGGTGGTCGTACATCCGCTTCCAGGTGCCCCGGCTCTGCACCATCGGCGCCGCCGGCTCGTCGGGAACCGGCGCCTTCTCGATCCACTCGCCCTTGAACTTGTGCGTGTTGAACCACGCCACGTCGGCCGCCACCACCAGCGCCACGAGCGCCGGGACGAGCCGCGCGAGCCAGATCGTCCAGCGCCCCGTGAGCCGCCCGCGCAACCATCGCTCGCCGTCGGAGACCGCGAGGCCCGCCAGGAACGCCAGGACGAACACCGTGAACACGCCGAACCGCGTCGGCACCCGGAGGTTCTCCCAGACGGGGAACTGGTGCAGCAGCTCCCACGGGGCCCAGGGCCCCAGGTGGCCGAGAGCGAGGGCCAGCGAGAGGGCGAGCAGGATCAGGGGGACGCGCGCGCGGCGGAAGCGCAGCACGGCGGCGCCGGCGGCGAGCGCCAGGGTCGCCCAGCCGACGTAGATCCCGTACTCGCCCCACCAGCGGTAGTTGTGGTGGCTGAAGCGCTCCCAGCCCCACTCCCGGTGGCGCTGGACCAGGCCGTCGAGCAGGTTGCCGAGGCCGACGCGGTCGTAGTTCGTGACGTCCCGCGGGTGCTCGGCGACGTGCAGCAGGCTGGGGAGCAGCTTCATCGCCCCGACCAGGGCGCAGAACAGCACGGCCACGCCGAAGGCCGCGGCGACCTTCCAGAGCGTCGCGCGTCCGCGGTCGGGCAGCGGGGTCCAGCCGAGCAGCAGGGCGAGGGCGGCCAGGCCGAGGAGCAGGGCGGTGTAGGGCGCGGGGTAGACGCCCCCCTCCACGATCATCAGGCCCCAGAACAACCCGGCCAGCGAGGCCCAGCGCAGGTCCCACACGCCGCGCAGGAAGAAGTACAGCACCAGCGGCATGTAGTAGAACGGCCAGGCCCAGACGTGCCCGCCCGCCATCTGGTGGCCGAAGAAGCCGGAACAGACGAACACGACCGTGGCGAGGAACCGCCCGGCGCCGCGCAGCCCGAGCAGCCCGAACAGCGCGAAGGTGCCGATGGCGCCCACCGCGCCGTGCAGCATCGCCGCGACCTTGATCCCGTTTCCGGGCCCCAGCCACAGCGGGAACACCACCCAGGGCGAGAGGACGTGGGCCTGGGTGTTGGCCGCCAGGACGTTCCCCCCGCAGACGTACGGGTTCCACTCGGGCAGCTCGCCGAAGTCCCGGATCGTCCGCCGCGCCACCTCGTCCAGCAGGTGGAAGTAGCCCCAGTCGCCGCGGCCGTACCAGCCCCACATCTCGAGCAGCGGGATGAAGAAGGCGAGGGCGACGAGCAGGGCGAGGATCGCCCAGCCGTGGCGGGCCAGGAGCTCGAGCAGCGAGCGGAACGACGGCGGCTTCATCCTCGGAGTCCCGCGTCGGGACGGGGGAAATTACGCCGTCGACCGGGGAGGTTCAAGGTCGATGACTCACCAGAACAGGACCTGCTGGCCGCCCCAGTCCTCGGCGGTGCCGGAGTGGACGATGCGGGAGCCGCCCAGGCCGCGCAGGGCGTCGGGGAGGCGGCGCTCCGAGGTGATGATCACCTCGCGGCCGCCGTGGTGCAGGAACTCCACCGCCGCCTCGACCTTGGGTCCCATCGAGCCGGGCGGAAACTGCCCCTCGCGGTGGTACCGCTCGGCCTCGTCGCAGGTCAGCACCTTGACCGCCCGCTGCGTCGGCTTCTGGTAGTCGATGAAGATCTCGTCGACCGCGGTCAGGATGATGAACAGGTGCGCCCGCACCTCGCGCGCCAGCAGGGACGCCGTGCGGTCCTTGTCGATCACCGCCTCGACGCCGACGACGCTGCCGCCGGGGCTTTCGGCGACCGGGATGCCGCCGCCGCCGCCGGCGATCACGGCGTGGCCGGCGGCGAGCAGGTCGCGCAGCGCCCCGACGCCGAACACCTCGAGCGGGCGGGGGGAGGCGACGACCTTGCGCCAGCCGCGCCCGGAGTCCTCGACCATCGCCCACTTGTGCTCGTCCATCAGGTGCTGGGCGCGGTAGGCGTTGAAGAACGGGCCGATCGGCTTGGTCGGGCGGGCGAAGCCGGGGTCCTTGGTGTCGACGCGCACCATCGTCACGATCGAGCTGACGTTGACCGGGAGCTGGCGCTGGGCCAGCACGTTGCGCAGCGACTTCTCGAGGACGTAGGCCATCGTGCCCTGGGTCGAGGCGTCGCAGACGTCGAGCGGGGCCGGGGGGATCTTGGTCGAGGCCTCCTCGTTGCGGATCATCTCGTTGCCGACCTGCGGGCCGTTGCCGTGGACCATCAGCAGCGCGTAGCCCTGCTCGATCAGGTCGACCACCGGCAGCACCGCGCGGTCCGCGTTGCGCACCTGCTCGTCGACCAGCCCGCGCTCGCCTTGACGCAGGATCGCGTTCCCGCCAAAGGCGACCACCGCCACCGGCCGCTCTGCGCTTCCCGTCATCGATGACACCTTCCCCCGCCCGGCCGGACTCCGGACGGCGACGTCCCGCGCCGGGCTACAGCCCGCTCCGGACGGTCTTCTCGATGAAGTTGTTGAGCAGTTCCTTGAGCGTCGGGGCGCCGATGTCCTCCAGCTCGTAGGTCACCCGGACCAGCGGCTTGTTGACCTTGATCAGCCGCGTCAGGTCGATCGGCGTCGCCGCCAGCACGGCGTCGCACGGCACCGCGTTGATCGATGCCTCGAGGTCCCGGATCTGGGCCGGGTAGTAGCCGACGGCCGGCAGCAGCTTCTGCAGGTGCG
>JAFGHH010000060.1 GCA_016930215.1 Deltaproteobacteria bacterium | reverse complement strand
TGCGGCGCGCCCTCGACGCCCGGCACGGCGGCCCGTCGTTGGCCCGCCCGGTCCGGGCCGAGATCGAGCGGTTCTCGACGGAGGCGGTGACGGCCGAGTTCGCCCGACTGCTGGACGAGGTCGCCGCGGGCTGAGGCCGACGTCCCGACGGCGGCCTCGCGGTCCCGCCGTCCCAGGTCACGCCGGCCGGCGCGAGCGCCGGGGACGCACCCAGGGCAGAACGCTCTCGGACGCCGCCTCGACGATCACTTCCTGGACCCGTCGCGCCCCCCGCCGGGCGTCGAACCGCTCGCGCACCCGTTCCCGGGCCGCCTCCCCCATGCGGCGCCGGCGTGCGGGGTCGGCCAGAAGCTCGAGCACGGCCGCGGCGACGGCGGCGTCGTCATCGACGGGGACGAGCAGGCCGGTGCGGCCCCGATCGACCAGCTCGGGGATGCCGTGGACGTCGCTGGCCACGACCGGCTTGCCGAGCGCCATCGACTCGAAGATCACCAGCGGGGCGCATTCGCGGCGCGAGGGGACGACGACGACGTCCAGCTCCGCGAGCGCGGCGTGCATGTCGTCGACGAAGCCCGTGAAGACGACGCGATCGGCGAGGCCCAGCTCGCGCACGAGGGCGTGAATCGAGTCGCCGTACGCGCCGCGATCGTCGCCGAGCATGAAGAACCGCGCGGCCGGCTCCCGCGCCGCGATGCGGGCGGCCGCGCGCACGAACACGTCCATCCCCTTCACGTCGTAGAAGCGGCCGGCGATGCCGACGAGCGGCGTGTCGGCGGGGATGCCGTACCGGCCGCGCAGCGCCGGCGGCAGCGGTCGCTGCAGCTCCGCGTAGTCGATCCCGGAGTAGACCGTGACCGTCTTGTGCAGCAGGCGCGGGAACTGCGAGGCCGAGTAGCGGGAGAGCTGCACGACCCGCCGAACCGCGGGGAGCATCCCGAGCGCCGTGAGCGCCGCGGGCTCGAACCGGTTCACGTAGGTCGACACGGGGTGCATGATCGTGGGACGCCCGGTGAGCGTCCCCAGCACGGCGGCCAGCGCCGCAGGCGTGTCGGAGAGGCCCATCAGCACATCGATCCGGCGACGGCGGATCTCGCCGGCGAGCCGCAGGACCGCCGGCGCCATGCGACCCACGGCGCCGAGGAGCTGCGGCACGAAGGAGGTCAGCGACTGCTGGTGGATCGGCGTCACCGTACCCGACTGCAAGAGGCCCCGCTCCACGAGCACGTCCGCGGTCCCGGCGCGACGGTAGCGTTCGACCCACGGGTTGTCCTCGTGCAGGACCATCGTCGGCCGGACCCGCGCCGGGTCGAACATCGCACAGTAATGGAACAGGAGCTGCGCCCCGCCGGCGTTGACCGGCGACGTGTCCAGGATCATCAAGCGCACCGGCTCACGGTCGTTCATCGCGCCTCCGCCGCGGAGGGACCATAGGAGAAGGGCTGCGGACGTGCAACGGATCGTAGACGCGGCGACGCGGTCCCGCGCCGGCCGCCCGGCCGAGGCGGCCGGCGCCGCTCAGAACTGGTGCGTCAGCCGCGTGGTCTGCCCCGGTTCGAGCTGCACCGGGGCGCAGTGTCGACGCCCGTCGTCGGTCTCGAGGCAGACCCGGTGCACGCCGGCCGACAGCTCGTGGCCGACCAGCGGCGTGCGGCGACCGGTCGGCCGGCCATCGATGGTGATGTGCGACCAGGGCCTGGAGATGACCGACAGGCGGGTCCCCGACGACGCGGGGGTCGGCGCGGCAGGCGGCGGGCTCGGGGCCTCGACGACCGGGGACCGGGCTTCGGGCGCCGACGGCACCGCGGTCCGCACGGACGACGACGCCGGCCGCGGCGCGGGCCGGGTCGTGACCGGCGCCGCCGGCGGGGGCGGCGGAGGAGGCGCCGCGACCGGCAACGCGGACGGGGGCGGCGCGGGATCCGCCGGCGGGGGCGGGTCGAGCCGGTCGTCGGGTCCGGCCGGCCATGAGTCCTCGGACGGCTCCGGCGGGGACGCCGCGGGCTCCCCGGCCGGGGCGCCCGCCGGCGTGCCGGCCGCGGCACCGAGCGGCGGCAGCGCCACGTCCACCTGCTGGTCGTGGTCCGGCACGACGAGCCGCTTGTAGCTCTCGAAGCCGGGTGCCCGGACCTCGAAGGTGACCGCCCCGAAGCTGCGCTTGGCGACCAGCGGCAGGGACGGCACGGGGGCCCCGTCGTAGAGGGCCACGGCGTCGGGAGGGAGTCCGGTGACGGAGATCACCACCCAGTCCCGCTCGGCCGGCAGGACGGCGACCTTGCCTCCCTCCTCCGCGGCCGCGGCGCCGGCCGCGGCGCCGGCGGGGACGGCGGTCGCCGGGGCCGGGTCGCGGGCGCCGCGCTCCCAGGGCCGCAGCCAGAGGATGGTCGCGACCACCGCGACGAGCGAGACGGCGGCGGCGAAAGCGCTCCAGGAAAAGCCGCGCGGCCGCCGCTCGACGACGGTCGCCGGGCCGGACGGGGGCAGCGACCGCCGCTCGCGGCCGCTTCCCTCGTAGATCTGCGTCGGCTCGTCCTCGGCCAGGCCGAGGCGCGCCCGGACGCGGGCCGGGACGAACGGCGCCAGGTCGCGGATCATCTCGCCGGCGGTCCGGTAGCGTTCCTCGCGCTCGCGGGCCAGGGCGCGCAGGATCGCGAGGTCCAGTCCCAGCGGAATCGACGGGTTGCGCTCGATCGGACGCGGCAGCCGGTCGGACAGCACGCGCATCGCCAGCCGCTGCGGGTCCGGGTCCTCGAACGGCGCACGCCCCGTGACGCACTCGTAGAGCAGCGCGCCGACGGCGTACAGGTCGGCGCGC
>JAFGHH010000436.1 GCA_016930215.1 Deltaproteobacteria bacterium | reverse complement strand
TGGACGCTCCGCGCCGACTACGTCGAGCCGGCGGTCACGCGCCGCGGCGACACCACCGCCGGCGACCTGTGGCTCCACGTCGGCGTGGTGACCGACCCCGCGACCTCGACCTGGGAGTTCACCCTGCGGCACCTGGTCGACGGCGAATTCGAGGTGCTGTGGACCGCCGCCGGCTCCGGACGCCCGAACTTGATGTACGACCTGAACGGCGACGGCGCCGTCGACCCGCTCGTCGACGGCGACGGCGGCCCGCGCGCCCTGCTGCCGTCCGGCCCGCTGCAGCTCGCCGACAGCGCCACGGCCACCCGGTTCGCGGGGCTGCCGGCGCCCTACGGCCGCGAGTCCCCGGTCGATCTCGACGGCGACGGCGACCTCGACCTGGCCGTCGAGACCATCGACGCCCTGCTGGTCGTGGAGGCGGCGACGCTGCGCGAGGTCTGGCGCTTTGCGTCGATCGGGACGCTGGTCGACGTCCTGCCGTGGAGCGCGGCGCCCGGCGGCGCGGTGCTCGCCGGGCTGACGGACGTCAGCGGACCGCACAACGCCACCCGCCTGTTCGCCGCCGAGGCCGGGCAGCGCGAGCTGGCGGCGTGGATCCACGGCGACGGCGACTACGTGCGCGTGCGGACCGGCGTCGACCCGGCGGGCGACGGGTCGCTCCTGCCGCTCAGCCCCGTGCTCCGCTCCGCGCTGCTCGCCGCGCCGGGCGCAACCGCGGAGCCGCTGGAGGTCGAGTTCGCATCGAGCGGCGAGCCGGCCGAGACCGCGCTGCGCCCCGCGCGCTACGCCGGCGGGACGGGGCCCGAGCTGCCCGGGACCCGCATCCTCGGGTTCGGCAGCCCGGCGCTGGGCGGCACCGGGGAGTCGGTCTACGAGCTGCGGCTGGTGCCGGCCCCGGGCCGCGGCACGGGTCGGCTCGTGCGCACCGGCGAGCTGCCCGGCGAGGGCGGCCCGAGCGTCTGGTCGGTGGACCTCGAGGGCGACGGCACGCGCGAGCTGCTGCTCGAGGAGAACAGCAACTACATGACCTGCGACATGTCCGGCGGCGGCTCCACCTCGCGCTGGCTGCTGCTGCGCGGCGACGGCTCGCTGCTGTGGCGCGACGACGACCGCTACACCGAGTTCGGCGAACGGTACCGTCGCGACGGGACGGCCGACGGGCGGCTGGTGGAGCTGGGCGCGGCGCGCGGCCTGCGCTTCCGCACCGAGTCGCAGGAGTGGTGGGTCTTCGCGGCCGGGAACGCGCCGGCGGCGCTGCCGGCCTGCCTGGAGTGAGCCGCGCGCTCTAGCGGTGCGGCGAGGCCCAGCTCTGCTCGATCCCCTCGATCAGCGTGGAGATCGTCCGGTGCAGCGGCGCGGGCACGCCGCGCTGGTCGCCCACGTCGGCGATCCGGCCGTTGAGGAACCGGATCTCGGTCGGGCGCTTGTTCGAGACGTCGACCCACATCGAGGCCCGATGGTGGCCGGCCTTCGACAGGTAGGTCACGCAGTGGTCCAGGAACCCGGGCTCCCACTCGTAGCCGTCCGCCTTGGCCACCGCGATCCCCTCGACCAGCAGCGCCTTGGACAGCGCGTTCATCTTCGGGCTCTCGAAGCACTCGCGCATCGTCAGGTCGGTCAGCGCGCACAGCGGGCTCATCGCCGCGTTCAGGATCGTCTTCTCCCACTCGAACTTCCGGACGTTGTCCGTGTAATCCGTCTCCAGCCCCGCCGCGTCGACCAGCGCCGCGAAGCGCCGCGCCGCCGCCTCGCCCTGCGGCGTCATCGTCCCCACCGCGTTGTGGCCGTTGAAGAACATCATCTTGATCCGGCCCGCCGCCACCTTGCCGCCCGCGTAGTTGACGATCATCCGCAGCGTGCGGTCCGGCCCCTCCACCGCCGCCAGCTCCTGCTCGGTGTCCAGGCCGTTCTGCACCGAGACGACGTACCCCTCCTTGCCGGCCAGCAGCGCCGCGTCGGGCATCACCGTGTGCAGGATCGATGCCTTGGTCGAGACCGCCACGAAGTCCCAGCGCCGCGCGCCGAGCTCCGCGCACTTGAGCACCGCCTCCGCCGGCTTCCCGTGCGCCTCGCGCATCCCCTCGACGTGGAGCCCGTCCTTGCGGATCGCCGCGATGTGCGGCTCGTCGATGTCGACCACGCCGACGTGGTGCCCCGCCTTGGCCAGCCACGCCGCCAGGATCGAGCCCACCGGGCCGACGCCGACCACCGCGATGTTCAACCTCTCCGCTCCGGAACCCGGGCCGTTGCCGCTCGCCATCCGCTCCTCCTGTTCCACGGGCTGCCCCGTGGCCCTCACCCGGTAGCGGGGGTCGTGGGGGCAGGTCAAGCGATTTCCACCCCGCCCGCCGTCCCGTGCCGCCGCCCGGTCGCCGATCACGGCCGCCGACCACTCCCCGCGGCGGCCGCGACGGTGTACCATCCCGCCGACGCGAGACGACCGTCGTCGTCGTCGCCGCGCCGCTGCGGCGTGTCCCGCGTCCCCGGGGAGCGAGGGATGACCGACGGACTGATCGAACGGATCTACGAGGCCAGCATCCCGCCCGCGGCCGCCTGGTCCGAGACGATGGCGGCGATCGCCGCCCATTGCGGCGCCCAGCTCGCCTGGCTGCTGGAGCTCGATACCCGCACGATGCGGACGCCCCTGTGGTCGATGTGGGGCGCCTCCGACGCGGTCCAGGAGCAGATCCGCCGGCGGTTCATCGACCCGGCGGGCAACGAGCTGATGGCCCTCGGGCTCCGCACGCCGGTCGGACGACTGGTCACGACCCAGGCGGCGAAACGCCGCATCGCGCTGGAGCGGACCCGCGTGTACCAGGAGGCGATGGTCCCGCTCGAGCTCGAGCAGATGATGGTCGTCAACCTCGAGCGTACCCCCGCCGCGCTGCGCTCGCTGTCGGTGTTCCGGCCGGCGCGCGAGGGCGCCTTCCGCCCGGCGGAGCAGGCGCGCTTCGTGCGCCTGGCGCGGCACGTCGGCCGGGCGACCCGCCTGCGCCTGCAGCTGGAGCGGGCCGAGCACGGCGACTGGCTCTCCCGCGCGGTCCTCGATCGATTGCAGCTCGGCGTGCTGGTGCTCGACGAGCGGCTGCGGGTCGTGCTGGCCAACCGCCGGGCGCTCCGGCTCGCCGAGGAGGACGACGGACTGCGGCTCGCCGACCACCAGCTCCGGTTGGCGAGCCGCGCCGCCCACGCCCGGCTGCGGTCCCTGCTGGCCCCGGGCGCCGCCGCCGCGTCCGCCGGCCGCTCCCCGGCGTGGGTCGAGCTCGAGCTGCCGCGCCGGTCCGGCCGGCGGCCCTATGTCTGCCTCGCCGGCCGGCTGCCCCATCGGCCGAGCCCGCTCGGCCGGCCGCTCGCGGCGCACGTCCTGTTCGTCAGCGATCCGGAGGACCTCCCGGATCCCCCGGAGGCGGCGCTCGGCCGCCTGTGGGGCCTGACGCCCGCCGAGGCCGAAGTCTGCCTGGCCGTCACCCATGGCCGCGGCCTCCGGGACGCCGCCGACGAGCTGGAGATTTCCGTCAACACCGTGCGCACCCACGTCGCCCGCGTGCTCCACAAGACCGGCACCGCGCGGCAGGCCGAGCTGATCCGCCTGGTCGTCTCGAGCCTCGGCGCCGTCGCCTTCGAGCCCGGCGACGGTGCCCCGCCGCCGGAGCCGTCCAATCGCCCCTCCGTCATCCGATCGGATGACGAACCACGGCGCGCCGGCCGGTAACCTGCCCTCCGCAAGGAGGGCGGTCATGCGACGATTCGACCTGCGGGTGTTGGTGTCGACGATGCTCCTCGCCGTCGTGGGGTCCTGCGAGCCGATGGACGACGAGTCGTCCGGAGCGCCGTCGGCGAACGAGCCGCCGGGTGCGCCGACGGCCGACCTGCCGGGTCTTCCAGGGCCGATCGAGGCGCCGGCGGAACCGGCGGCATCGGCGGAGGGCGACGAGGCGGCCTTGCCCGACGGCCTGCGCCCGGCCCTGCTCCGCGCGCAGTTCGACGAGGCGGGCCCGACCTACGCCTTCCGGCCGGCCGAAGACGGGACCGCGGACGCGACGCTTCGGGCGACCCATCCGTCGCAGGAGCTGCGGGTCGAGCTGGGTCCCGCGGCGGCGCGGGTCGTTTCCCGCGACGTCGGCGAGACCGCCTGGTCGGTGGAGCTGTCGCTCGCCGGGTGGGGCCGGGCCGACGCGCTGCGCCCCGCGACGCCGCGGCTGCCGGAGGCCTCCGACCGGCGGGCGGTCTACGAGCACGACGGCGGGCTGACCGAGTGGTATCGCCTCGGGCCGCCGGGGCTCGAGCAGGGGTTCGACGTGCGCGAGCGGCCCGCGGGCTCGGGCGAGCTGCTGCTGGAGGTCGCCGTGGCGGGGGTCGAGGAGCTCGTCGCCGTCGAGGACGGCGCGGCGGTGGAGCTGCGCACCGCCTCGGGCACGACCCTGCGCTACTCGGACCTGTTCGTGCGGGACGCGACCGGGGCCGAGGTCCCGTCGCGGATCGAGCTCGCGGACGGTCGGATCCGGTTGGCCGTGGACGACGCGGGTGCGGAGTACCCGCTGGAGGTCGATCCGCTGGTGACGGTCCTCGAGGCGAAGCTGCGGCCGACCGATACGGCGGTCCAGGACTTGTTCGGCTTCTCGGTGGCGATCGACGACTCCTCCGGAGTACAGACCGCCGTGGTGGGCGTACCCAACGATGACGACGAGGGCGCCAATACCGGTTCGGTCTACGTGTTCGTGCGCAGCGGCACGGCCTGGAACCTGCAGGCGAAGCTGGTGCAGAGCGGCATCGCGGCCGATGCCAACTTCGGCTGCTCGGTCGCGATCTGGGGCGACACGGTCGTCGTCGGCGCTCATTTCGATGACGCGGTGGGCGGTCGTTCCGGCTCGGCGTACGTGTACGTTCGGAGCGGCACCACCTGGAGCCAACAGGCCAGGCTCGTGCCGGCCGATGGTGCGGCCTACGACTGGTTTGGCTCCGAGGTGGCGATCTTCCTCGACACTGTCGTGATCGGCGCGCCCGGCGACGACGACCGCGGCAGCGACTCCGGCTCGGCGTACGCGTATCTTCGGAGCGGCACCACCTGGAGCCAGGACGGGAAGCTCGTGCCGAGCGACGGCGCCGCCGGCGACCGCTTCGGCGCGGCGGTCGCGGTCGGCTGGTTTTCCAACGTCGTCGTGGGGGCGCCGGGCGACGACGATGCCGGTGTCGACTCCGGTTCGGCCTACGTCTTCTCCAGATTCTCCTCGCTGTGGTCCCAGCGCCAGAAGCTCGTGGCGAGCGACGGCGCGGCCGGCGACGCGTTCGGGACGGCGGTGGCATTCAGCCCGGTCAGCGCTCTGGTCGTCGTCGGGTCCCCGTCGGACGACGACGGCGGCACCGATTCCGGCTCGGCGTACGTCTTTCGCCAGAGCGGCAGCACCTACGGCTTCGAGGCCAAGCTGACGGCGAGCGACGCCGTGGCGGGCGACCGCTTCGGCAGCGCGATCGCCGCCTCCTCCTCGGGGCTGAACACCATGGTGGTCGTCGGCGCCTATCAGGACGACGACCGGGGCGCCGATTCCGGTTCGGCGTACGTTTTCGGTCACAGCGGAACGACCTGGAGCCAGCAGGCCAAGCTCGTGCCGGCCGACGGCGCGGCGGCCGATCGTTTCGGTCAGGCGGTGGCCATCTCGAACTTCGGCGCGCTGGTCGGCGCTCCCCTCGACGACGCCGGGGCCGTCGACTCCGGCTCGGCGTACGTGTTCGAACGCGGAACGTCCTGGAGCCAGCACGCGAAGCTCGGCCCGCTCGACGTGATGCCGGGGGACTGCTTCGGCTACGCTGCCGCGGTCTCGGACGGAACCGCCGTCGTCGGCGTGCCCTACGACGAGGAGAGCACGTCCACCGCCAACAGCGGCGCCGCGCACGTGTTCGTGCGCAGCGGTACGAGCTGGAGCCACCAGGCCCAGCTCCTCCCGAGCGACGCGGCGGCGGGCGACGACTTCGGCTACGCGGTGGCCGTCTCCGGCAGTACGGCCGTCGTCGGCGCCCTGCTGGACGACGACGGGGGTACCAGCTCCGGGTCGGCGTACGTGTTCGTGCGGAGCGGGACGACCTGGACTCAGCAGCGGAAACTCACCGCGAGCGACGGCGCGGCGAACGACCAGTTCGGTGCCGCGGTGGCCGTCTCCGGCGACACGGCGGTCGTCGGCGCCCTGCTGGACGACGACGGGGGCAGCAACTCCGGCTCGGCGTACGTGTTCGTGCGGAGCGGGACGACCTGGAGCCAGCAGCAGAAACTCGTGGCGAGCGACGCCGCGTACGGCGACAACTTCGGCTACGCGGTGGCCGTCTCCGGCGACACGATCGTCGTCGGCGCCGCCGGAAACGACGACGGGGGCAGCGACTCCGGTTCGGCGTACGTGTTCGTGCGGAGCGGGACGACCTGGAGCCAGCAGCAGAAGCTCGTCGCCAGCGACGGTGCGGCCTACGACGATTTCGGGTCCAGCGTGGCGATTTCGGGAGACACCGTCGTCGTCGGCGTTCCGGACGACGACGACGGAGGCACCAACTCCGGTTCGGCGTACGTGTTCGTGCGGAGCGGGACGACCTGGAGCCAGCAACGGAAGCTGACCGCCGGCGACGCGGCGGCGCTGGACCACTTCGGCGGCGCGGTCGGGATCTCCGGCGAGGCGGTCGTCGTCGGCGCCACCGACGACGACGACGGAGGCGGCGGGTCCGGCTCCGCGTATCTCTTCCTGCGGAACGGGACCACCTGGACCGAGCAGCAGAAGCTGACGGCGAGCGACGCCGCGACGAACGACCACTTCGGCCACGCCGTGGCGGTCTCGGGGGACGCGATCGTCGTCGGGGCGCCCGACGACGACGATGCCGGCCGCACCGATGTCGGCTCGGCCCACGCCTACCGCATCCGGATGACCGACGGAACGCCCTGCCCGGGCGCGTGGGCCTGCGCCAGCGGCTATTGCGTCGACGGTGTCTGCTGCAACACGACCTGCGGCGGCGGCTCGACCACCGACTGCATGGCCTGCGCCGTCGCCGCCGGCGGGACCGCCGACGGCACCTGCGGCCCGCTCACGGCCGCTGCCGCGCCCACGGTGACGTGCCGTGCGTCCGCGGGTGTCTGCGACGCGCCGGAGGTGTGCACGAGCACCAGCACCGCCTGCCCGACGAACGTCTTCCGGCCGAACACCTACGCCTGCCGGGCGTCGGCGGGCGACTGCGACCTGGCGGAGACGTGCACCGGGACGTCGGCCGCCTGCCCGGCCGACGTCTTCCGGCCGAACACCTACACCTGCCGCGCGTCGGCCGGCGACTGCGACCTGGCGGAGACCTGCAGCGGGACGAGCGCCGCCTGCCCGACGAACACGTTCCGGCCGAGCACCTACACCTGCCGCGCGTCGGCGGGCGTCTGCGACGCGGCCGAGACCTGCAGCGGCTCCGGCGCGACCTGCCCGACCGACGCCCTTCGGCCGAACAGCTACACCTGCCGTGCGTCGGCGGGCGTCTGTGACGCGGCGGAAACCTGCTCGGGCACGAGCGTCGCCTGCCCGGCCGACGTCCTGGCCGCGGCCGGCACCGAGTGTCGTGCGGCCGCCGGGGGCTGCGACCTCGCGGAGGCCTGCACCGGCTCGTCGGCCGCCTGCCCGGCCGACCTCTTCCGGCCGGCGAGCTTCGAGTGTCGTTCGGCGGCAGGCGCCTGCGACCTGGCCGAGGCCTGCAGCGGCAGCTCGGCCGCCTGCCCGGCCGACGCGTTCCGGCCGGCCGGCCTCGAGTGCCGCGCCGTCGCCGGACCGTGCGACGTGGCGGAATCGTGCAGCGGGACGTCGGCCGCCTGTCCGGCCGACGCGTTCCGGCCGGACACCTTCGAGTGCCGTGCGTCGGCCGGGGACTGCGACCTGGCGGAGAGCTGCACCGGCTCCTCGCCGTTCTGCCCGGTCGACGCCTACGCCGCCGCCGGGACCTCGTGCCGCGCCGCGGCGGGCGAGTGCGACCTTGCGGAGAGCTGCACCGGCGCCGCGGCGACCTGCCCGGCCGACGGCTACGCCGCCGCCGGGACCGCCTGCCGCGACGCGAGCTGCACCGACGGATCGGCGGTGGCCGCCGCCGACTGCACCGGCGCCGCGCCGGCCTGCCCCGACCCGCTCACCGAGGCCTGCGACCCGTACCTCTGCGGCCCCGACGCGTGCCTCGAGGCCTGCACCACCTCCGCCGACTGCGCCCCCGGCTACGAGTGCGACGGCACGAGCTGTGTGCCGGCGGGTGCGGACGCCGACGCGGATGCCGATGCGGATGCCGATGCCGACGCGGATGCGGATGCCGACGTCGAGGAGGACATCGGGGCGGATGCCGACGCGGACGCGGCTGCGGATGCGGACGCGGACGTCGAGGAGGACATCGGGGCGGATGCCGACGCGGACGCGGATGCGGACGCGGTCGACGACGTCGTGCCCGACACGACGGGCGACGGTGTCGACGACACCGGCGCCGACGCCGTCACTCCGCCCGCGGACGGGTCGGGGTGCGGCTGCCGCGCCGCCGGCTCCGGCTCGTCGGGCGCCGCGGCCTGGTTCGCACTGCTGCTCGGGGTCCTGGCCCGCCGTCGCCGCCGCCTTCCGAACGCGTGACCGCGCCCCGCCCGGCCGTCCTTCCCCCTGCCTGGATCTCGCAGGGCGCGGGGGGCTACCCTCGGTCGATGGCCTGCCGTCGTGTCGTCCTCGCCGCCCTCCTCTGGCTCGTTCCGGCGCTGCTCCTCGGCGCCTGCCGGCGCGGGGACGGCTCCGCCTCGGCGCCGGACGTGCCGCGCCCGGCCTGCGACGCGTCGTCCGTCGAGACGCTGATGCGCTGTGTGGAGAAGGAGCGCTGGGCCGACGACCTCGCGTTCGTCGCGCAGCCCCGCTCGCCGGGCTCCAAGCACTGGCAGGCGGTGCAGGACCTGTGCGCCGCGCGGTTCGCCGAGCACGGCTACACCGTCGAACGGCACGACTACGGCACCGGCATCAACGTGCTCGGCGTGCGGGCCGGGGAGTCGCCCGAGCAGGTGGTGGTCTCGGCGCACTACGACCACATCCCCGGCTGCTCCGGCGCGGACGACAATGCCTCCGGCGTGGCCGGGGTGCTCGAGACCGCCCGCGTGCTCGCCGCCGGCCGCTGGCGCCGCACGCTCGTCGTGGCCTGCTGGGACCAGGAGGAGGACGGGATGATCGGCTCGCGCGCCTGGGCCGCGCGGGCGCGGGAGCGGGGCGAGGCGATTGCCGCGGCGTTCATCTACGAGATGATCGGCTTCCGGGTCGACGCGCCCGACTCGCAGCGCCTGCCGCCCGGCAGCGAGCTGGTGTTCCCGGCGGTCGTGGCCGGGATCGCCGAGCGCGGGAATCGCGGCGACTTCCTCGCGGCGATCGGCGACAGCGGCTCGCACGAGGCGCTGGCGGCCTTCGAGCGGCGGGCCGGGGCGGTCGAGCTGCCCGTGGTGACGCTCGCGCTGTCGCCGCTCCTGCAACGGGCCGCTGCGGCCGCCGACCTCGACCGCTCCGACCACTCCGCCTTCTGGCGCAACGACTACCCGGGGATCATGCTCACCGACACCGCCGACTTCCGCAACCCGCACTACCACTGCGAATTCGGCGAGGACGCGGCCGAAACGCTCGACGCCGACTTCGCCGCCCGAACCGTCCGTGCCACGGTCGGCGCCGCGGCGGAGCTGCTGGGGGCCGGGAGCCGGGGGTGAAAGGCCGGGGGTCGGCCGGCAGCTGCCAGGATCACTCGGCCACCATCACGATGGTCTGGATCGATGCGCGGTACGGCCGGGTCCCACAGCTCACGGCCGAGACCGCGGCGTAGCCGGCGAGCGTGGCGTTGCACCGGTCGGTCGCGGATGACCCCGGTCCCGGCACGAGCAGGATGCCCCCCGAGGGGCCGGTGGTCGCATCGCCCGCCGCCTTGAACTCCGTCATCGCCGCGTCCGCGCCGACGCGAGCCGCTGCGACCCTCCGGTCGGGCCTCCGGCCCTACGAGCAGTCCGCTGCGTCCCAGGGGCACGCACCGTCGCAGTCGCAGGTGCCGTTCAGTCTCCGATAGCAGGGATCCATCATGGTACAGCAGGTCGTGTCCGGCCCGGTGTAGCCCGGGCACGGCTCCGACGGCACGTCGTCGGCCCAACAGTCGTCCACCGTGGCCCGGGCGTCGTCGCAGGCCGCACAGTCGGACGCCTCGATGCCGGCGAGGCAGTCGAGCAGGTCCTCCCACTCCGTCCCGCAGTCCCGTTCCAGGGCCAGGGCCTCCCAGTCGTCGCACCCCGCCAGCGCCTCCTCCCGCGTCAACTCGGCGCAGATCGGCGGATCCGGCGCCGGCTGCTCCTCGTCGAAGCACAGCGTGCACGAGACCGCGTACGCGTGCTCGACGGCCGAGTGGCAGGTGACCGGCTCCTCCACGTCCCCCATGTCCGGGACGTCCACGGCGTCCGCTCCCTCCGGGACGTCCACGGTGTCCGTGTCGTCCACGGTGTCCGTGCCGTCCACGGCGTCCGTTCCCTCCAGGACGTCCACGGCGTCCGCTCCCTCCGGGACGTCCACGGTGTCCGCGACGTCCGTGTCGTCCGAGTCCCCGTCTCCGCAGCCGAGCACGACCAGCGCAAGCACGCAGGCTGTTCGCACGTTTCCCGAGTCGCATCTCATTCCGACACCTCCTCCCGCATCGACATTGCACGCATGCCGCCGTTACCTTGCTCTCCCGCCGGGTCGTCGCGCGCAGCGAGGAACGACCCGCTCGGTCGTCGGTTGCAAGCCGCGTGCCTGCGGCGCCGGGTGTTTCCCCGGGCAGTTCCGGGTCGTTCCGCCGAGCCGCGCGGGCCGGTGTCCGCCCCGCGGACAGCGGCGCGGGCGCGGTGTCCGTGCAGGGGACGCGGGCGGGACGACTTGCGCACCGTGGGTCGGCGGCCGAGCGACCCGCGATGCCGGTCGTCCGCTACGTCGCGCCGCACCCCCAGTACAGGTAGTCCGGCGTCTCCGGGTCGAAGGTCCTCTCGGTCGACGACAGCGTCGTGCAGCCGGGGAACGGGGCATCGGGCAGGCCGTCGCCGTCCGAGTCGTACGAGTACCGGGAGTAGTCGACGCAGACGCCGAGCGTATTGCTCGACGCCGTGGGCGGGAGAGCCGGGTCCTCGAGGAACCACCAGTAGCGGCACTCGTGGGCCTCGCTCGTGCCGGCATCGGGGCAGGTGTAGCCGCTGCCGACCAGTCCCTGGGCGTTCGCCGGGTTGCCGAGGAACGTGTCGCCCGGCCGGCAGAGCGCCGTGCAGAGCACGGTGAGGCCGTCGGCGGGGTCGACCAGCAGCGGCAGGAAGCCCGGCGCGCACGAGTTGAGGTACACAGGACCGCCCGGGTCCGCGGCCGGCACGTCGGCGGTCCGATCCGGGTCGCCGGCCGGCGCGCAGAAGAACGGACCGTTCAGCGTGCCGTAGCAGCCGAGCAGCGGGTGGCCCTCGAGGTCGAGCCCGCCGCCGCAGTGCGGCGCCCCGTCGGTCGCGCGCGTCTGGGTCAGCGGATCGCAGCTCGGGGTGCAGAGGCCGGCCGTCGCCGCGCCCGTCTCCGGGTCGGTGAACAACCCGCCGTAGCTCGTGCAGTTGTAGCCGGTGACGCACGTGTCGGGCGTCAGGCCGCAGATCGCCCGGCACGTGCCGCCCGTCTCGCCGCCCAGGCACTGCAGGCCGCGCCCGCAGTCGTCCCCGGCGGGACCGCTCGTGCACGTGCCGCCCGGCTCGACGGTCCCCTCCGGGATGCATCGGGCCTCGCCCGTCTCGGGGCCGCTCGCGACCCACGCGCAGCGCGAGCCGGCGCCGCACGGTTCCTGCGTCACCGGATCGCACGCCGTCGGCTCGACGTCCGGGTCGGTGTCGGCGTCCGCCTCCGCAACGTCGTCCGCCTCCGTTCCCGCCTCGTCGGGCCCGCCGTCGGGCAGGTCCGCATCGGCGTCCGTGCCGCGGCACGCGGGGCTCGCCGCGCAGTCCGGGTCGCCGCAGTCGTAGAGCCCGTCGCGGTCGTTGTCCGCTCCGTCCGAGCACTCTCCCGGCAGGTCGCCTTCGTATCCCGAGGCAGCGCCGTCGTCGGAGCAGCCGGCGACGACCAGGGCCAGCGTGACGATCCACGATCCCCACACTTCGTTCATGGCACACCTCCCCGGCGCGGCGGCTTCGTCGTTCCGGCCGCCGCAGGCCGTGCGCCAAGGTAACCACCCGCATCCGGACCGCCGCTCCCGGGCGCGATCCGTCGACCGAACATGCCGCCGCCGCCGCGCCGCCCGTCGGGGACGGGAGCCGCCGCAAGGCCGCTCGGGCCCCTGCCGCATTGCCTCCGCACTCCGGTCGTGCGAGGCTGGGATCGTTCGGACCGCTGCACGGTGACCGCGACGCATCCGGCGGACCGGCGGGGATGCGGGCCCCGTGCCGGGGAGGAAGGAGAAGACCGATGAGCCGCAACGGCAGGCGCAGGGTCGCACGGGTCGCGCTGTTCCTGACGGTCGGAGCCTGGGCCTGCGGGAAGCCGGGCGAGGCGGGCCGGGCGGCCGACAACCCCGGGCCGACGCGCGCGGGAGAACCCGCGCTTCCGGCGGCGGCGGACACGGCAGGCCCGGCGGCCGGGGAGGTGGAGCTGGAGACCTACACCAACCCGGTCCTCGCCTTCTCGATCGACAAGCCGCGGAACGTCGCGGCGCAGGCGGCGGGCCCGACCGTCACGCTGACCGGCCCGGGCTGGCCCACGGTGACGGTCACGATGGAGGAGCTGGCGACGGACGAAGGGCTCGAGAGGTCGTCCCGGCGGGTCGGAGGCGACTACACCCGCACCGTCGGCGCCCGCCACCGTCGCTACACCTGCCGTTGCGCGGACCTCGGGCCGCACAAGGAGCTGGTCAAGCGCGTCTGCGAGAGCCTCGAGCCGATCGGCGAACCGAACGTCGAGCTGGAGGCGCTCGAGATCGATGGCACGCTGAAGGACCGGGCTGCCTACGAGCAGGGCCTGCGGGCGCTGCTGCCGGCGCTCCTCGCCTGCTGGAAGGACGCGCTCGCGGAGGACCCGCACCGCAGCGGCGGGATCCTCTACGGCATGTACCGGTTCCGCGCCGACGGGTCCACCTCGCAGACCGGCTGGGGCGCCAGCTTCGAGGACGGGGACCTCGCGTCGCTGAAGGAGTGCGTCCGCCCGATCTACGAGGGCGTGAAGACCGAGGCGACCAGCGAGGGCGGCGCGTACGTGCAGGCGACCTTCCGCTTCTCGAAGTACTGAGCCTCGCCGGCGGGCCCCTACGCCCGTCCGCAGCACTTCTTGAACTTCCGCCCGCTGCCGCAGGGACACGGGTCGTTGCGACCCGGCGGCTTGCGCTCCGCGCCGTCCGCGGCCGCGAACCCGGCGGCCGGGTCGCAGCCGTAGAACCCCCGCAGCCGCTCGTAGAGCGCCGGCAACCGCTCGCGCATCTGCACCGGCTTCTCGAAGAACGACTCCGTCGCCACCGCGAAGAACTCCGCCTCGTTCGTCGCCCCGTACCCGCGCAACACCCGCCGCTCGTCCTCGTCCGCCGCCCGCAGCCCGGCGAAGTGCCGCCCCAGCACCGCGGCCCACGGCGCGTAGTCGGCCCGCGCGTGCAGCTCGGGCGTCCCGTCGAACGCGCCGTCGTTGCGGTCCAGCACGTGCGCGAACTCGTGCGTCGCCGTGTCGTGCCCGTCGCTGCGGTTCGCCAGCCCGGCCCGCACGTCGCTCCACGACAGCACCACCGTGCCCCAATGGTGCGCCTCGCCGAGGATCGCGCCCCCGCGGTCCGGATGGCGGTAGGCGCCCGGGTAGACCACGAGCTCCGTCAGCCGGTCGTAGAACGACAGGTCGAGGTGCAGCACCAGCCGCACCGCGGCCGCCGCGATCGTCACCCGTACCTCGTCGGTCAGCTCGATCCCGCCGGCCGGGATGAAGTGCTTCTCCCACACGAAGACCTTGAGCTTCTCCAGGAACGCGGACCGCTCGGACTCCGGCAGCCGCCGCCAGAACGGCACCCGCCGCTCGAGGATCGCGGGCCATTCCCTCGGCAGCGGCCGTCGGGCGAGCCGCCGGCGTCGCCAGGCCCGGTACCAGCCGAACATGACCGCACCGTAACAGAAGCCGCCCGTGCCGGTCACTGCCGCCGCCCCCGCAGCGTCCACCCCGCCGCGTCCGCCCTTGCCCGCCGCCCCGCGTTCCGCCATCGTGCGTCCATGGGACGAGGCCGCCGCGCGCGCCACCGCCGCAACCGGGCCCGCACGCACCACGCCGCGACCGCGGCCGCCTGCGTCGAGCGACGGGCGGACCGCGTGGCCGTCGAGGTGACGCTCAAGGCACTGGAGCTGGCCCGCGCGTACGACGGCCCGCTGCGCGGCGCCCCGGAGCCGGCGCTGCTGTTCGCGGCGTACCTCGTGCCCGAGGCCGGCGAACCGCAGCTCCTCGCCCGCGCCCTCGAGCGCGTGCCGTGCCGCGGCGGCTGCCCGCAGACCGTGGCGCTGGAGCGGACCGCGCTGCGCGCCGCCGCCCCGCGCGAGCAGGCCGAGCGCCTGCTGCTCGTGATGCTGGCGCTCGAGGAGGACGCCGGCACCGACGTGGCCGACCTGTACGCGGCGCTGGAACGGCCCGAACAGTTCACGATCTTCCCGCCCGGGCCGCGGGTGCCCGAGGCGGTGACGCTGGAGGACCTGCTGCGCGTGGCGCCGGCGGAGCCGCCGCGGGCCGAGCCGGTGTGCGTGCTGCGCCGCGGCGTCGACCTCGGCGAGCTGCGGCGCGACGACTGGGTCGGCGCGGCGCTGCTGCGCGTGCGACCCGCCCGCGGGGCCGCAGCACGGCTGTGGCGCGTGCCGCTCGTCGCCGCCGACGGCCGCAACGACTGGACCGCCGTGCTGCGTGTCCTCGCCCGCTGACCCTCCCACGGTTCCGGTTGCGGCCCCCGCGCGGCCCCGGCTACAGTCGGCGACCGCGCGGCGCGCCGCGCGCGCCGGAATCCGAAGGGAGCAGCACCGATGCAGCGACGACGAACCACGCGAACGACCCGCCGCCCGGGCCGCACCGGGCCCCCGCTCGTCGCGCTCGGTTGGCTCTGCGCCGCCGGTACCGCCGCGGCACAGCCCGCCGGGCCGGCCGCGCCGACCCCGGCCTGCGACGAGGCGTGGGTCGCCGCCGCCCGCGCCGCCGGCACCACCGACGACCACGACGGCGCCGACGGCGTCGTCGTCTTCGACCGCTCGACCGTCCGCGTCCAGGAGAGCGGCCAGGCCCACGTCGTGCGCCTCCGCCTGCAGAAGGCGCTGACCGAGGCCGGCGCCGGCCGGCTCGCCGTCCAGCGCTTCGACTACGACCCCGCCACCAGCCTGCTGGAGCTGCGCCGGGTGACCGTCGTCCACGCCGACGGAACCTGCTCCGACGTCCCGCTCGACGACCGGGCGGACCTGCCCCAGCCCGGCTGGTCGATCTACTGGGACCTGCGGATGCAGCTCGTCCAGGTCCCGCGCCCGGCGGTCGGCGACGCGGTGCTGACCGAGACCTACTTCACCGGCTTCCAGATCGCCTACCTCGACCAGCCCCAGGACGACGAACGGTTCGTGCCGCCGATGGTC